>NZ_JBSFPI010000008.1:0-313250 GCF_053588115.1 Nocardia sp. NPDC003482 | reverse complement strand
CGTCACTTCACCTCGACCAACCACCCCACACCGTTAACACAACCAGCACATCGACTCACCCAAACCCACACAACCACTTACAGGACACGCCCTAGGCGGGGAGTGCCCTCGATGCTCACAACTCCGATCGGGGCGGCGTCGTCCATGGCGGCCGCATCGTCGACCGCTGTGGCCATCGAGGTCGACAATGCGGGCGCGGGCGTGTTCGCATGGCCGCCCACCGCGAGCACGACCGGACCCGAACGACCGCAACCGGGAGGCATGGCCGCCGGGCGAGGCGGTACCGTCATGGCCCCGGTCCCGCAGGCGGCGATCACAACGAGTGGCCCGATGGCCAGCAGTGTGAACGCGGCCCGCGCCCGGTCACCGCTTCTCGAAAATCTCATCTTCGTTTTCCTTCATCGAAAGTCGGCCGCCGGCGAGAGACAGCCCCAGCCGGTCACCCAATCCCCAATTCCCGTGCATGGCACGGTCGTTCATGACCAGCCCCTGGCGATGTGCGTGCCCGAGGCCCAGGGCATGCCCGAGTTCGTGTCGGAGCACGGTCGCGGGGTCCGCGGGCACTCGATCCCCGGCGATCGGATCTGCTGTGATCAACGCGAATGCCGCGTGAATACGGCCGTCCGCCGGGCGAAGACGAATCCCGCCCGCGCCGAGGGCACCCATCCGCCACCGCCAGCCCGGACCCTCGGAGCACTCCGGAACACAGGACACCCGGATCTCGGAGGTCACGAACGCGCCCGGTGGATCCCCGCGCTCGAAATCCTCACCCAGTGTCAGCGGCAACCCGGTCAGCAGCCGCAGCTCCTCGAGCGCCGCGACGAGTTCTGCCCTGACGCACCAAAAGATTTCGTCGTCACCCGAGCGCAGCCGCACGATGATCGGATCATCGTGCGCCCACCGTGGCCAGACACCGTGATGGCGGAAGAGAAACGAGTAGTCGACGCCATAACTGAGCGAGCACCAGTCCGCGGGCCAGCGGGTGGGCGGGAGGATGCCCGGTCCACGGATCGGCACCACCCGTGCCGAGGGATGATGCTTCGCCGACGCCACGATCCGCAGTCGATCGCGACCGGGTCCGAAGTTGGGTACGGCCGGTATCGCCGACCGGGTCCCACAGGCAACCATGCGCGCGGACTGCACCTCGTCACCGATGTTCACGCGGCGCTCCCCTCGTCGCCGTCCCACCCCGGCTCGGGCACGGGATGTGCCGGGCCCGGCAGAGGTCCGGATTCGGTCACCCCTGTCTTGCGCGGATCCTTCATGTACTGCGCCATCAAGACCCTGGCGTAGTGCGCGGCCTCAGCGCCGAGTGCCTGCCGGTCGGCCCGAGCCTGGTTGCGGCGCGCGAGATCTCGCTCGAACTCGCCGGAGTGATGCGCCAGCGCGACCTGAGCCCGTTCCGCGTGACCGCGGGCCCGGGTGAGTCTCGCCTCCTGCCGCCGCAGATCTGCACGCGCCCGGTGCACCGGGTTCGCCAACCGGATTGCAACCAGGGCCGCGCCTACACCACTGATCAGGTAGAGACACCCGAAGAACAATGCGCCCAGATGCGCCTCACGTGAGGCGACTTCGGCGGCCAGGGTGATGGTGTCGACACCGGAGTCCAGACCCGAACCCGTCGGTCTCGGGCTCGACCAACGAACGACGACGAGCATGATGCCGAGCAGCGCCCACACAACCGCCGCGAGGATGGCGTACAGGCGCGCCGCGCGGTTCCCGTGTCTTACTTCGTCGATCCGAGGACCCATCAGGGTCGCCGCAGTCAAAGCGAGCCCGGTGACACCGGCGGCGATGCCCCAGGAGATCCACTCGTCCGCGCCCAGCAACAGATCCACCACCGTCTTGAAGGCGAGCAGATCCGCCATCGAACCCAGCGCCAATGCCGTGAGATGCACCACGATCTCGACCCGGGACACCTCGCCGAGCAGCGATACGCTTCCGGTTTCGTGCCGAACCCGGCGCTCGTCACCCGTTTCGGCCATTGAATTTCCCTTCTCGCCCGAGCAATACGGATTCGATATGCGCGAGATCCCGCCGTGCCCGATCCAACCGGTCTCCCTCGAATTCGAGGGCGCTCTCCGCCTCGACCGCCAACTGCGCGGCCTGCCCGTAGTGCACGTCGACGACCGAACAGGCGTCGATGTACGCGGTGTCCACCACCGCCAGCCACTGCGCGACCCAGGATTCGATCAACAGATCGAGCGCTCTGGCGGTACCCTCATCGATGCTGTCCGCCAGCCGCTCCACCTCGGTCCGTACCCGCAGCATCACCGCTTCGCGGTCGGGTGTCGGTGCCAGGGCGTGGCCTTTGGAGCGCCAACCGTCGATTTCAGGGATGTCGACGAAAGTAGGCCCGGTGCCCGCACCGGAATGTCCGCTACCTGCCCGAGACCAGTTGGGACGTCTTCCTTTTATGAAACGCCAATTCGCCATATCGTCCTCCTACGCTCCGACCGCGTTCCGGCGGCTGTGAGCGCTGGGACCGGTGATGCTCGAAACCGTCAGCGGGACCGTGTTTCCACGCGGGGCCGTGTGCTGATCCGAAACCCAATCGGGGAGCGGGGATTCGTCGAAAATCAGCACCCTCAGCAGCGCCGCTCCGCCCGGGTGTCGTAGCAGCAGCCACCGCTGATAGGCGCGGGCGCGGCGACGAGCGTGGGCGCCGCGGCGTCTGACCAGGGATGCCCCGGCATTCTCGACGGCCGCTATCTTTCCGTTCAGGATCGAAACTCGTTCGAGCAGAGCGTGTTTGCGCGAGTCCAACGACGCTTCGACCTTCTCGTGCACGGCGCGTTCGGCGCGCCATTGGCGCTGATTGCGGGCGGCCACCAACTCGCGGTCCGTCTCGAGTTCCAGGCTGTTGCGCTGTTCCAGGACCTCCGGAGGTGCGAGCGGCGGAAAGTCCGCCAATCGAGCGCGAACCTGCCCGAGTTGGGAATCGAGCACTTTGATCCGATCGTGCGACGCCGTGCGCTCGGCCTCGAGTCCCTCGATCAACCGGTCCAGTCGGTACCTGATCGCATCGGCCTGCTCACCGAATCGCTGATTCAACTGCTCTACATACGGCGGCACGAGCCGCAGTTCCACCTGTTCCAAATCCTCGGTGGTCAAGAGAGTTTCGAATACCCGGTGACGAGCATCGGCGACGGCGGCCCGCCGATCGGCCCACCTCGCGAACGGGCCGTAGAACACCGGCCGCGCCGCCATCCACCGAAAACGGCGCTCTTCATTTCGCAGTGACAAAGCTTCCTCCGAAAAACAACCGACCTCCTGGTCGGTGACTTACTGTGCGGCTATTGATTTTCCGCCCCAGGCAAAGAAAGCTCGCGAGTAGCGGGGTACCTGTCACTCCGCGGAAGTCGATGCCCATGGCGGCCTCCGACGAGAGTTGCAATGGATACTCGTACCTGCCGGATGAAACATACCGCAGCGAATAAACCCAAGACAGCGACGAAGGGTCCTCACGGCGTGAACATCCCCGCATCGACATTCGCTGTTACACATCGAAAATCATGGGTTCTCGGAATTTTCCGAACGGCAGAGCCACAGCGACCAGACGGTTTCTTTGCTATTAGATCGAAACCGGTACCCGACCGAGCTGTTGAATCCTCGATGACGAAGCCATCTGAACGGATGCGGCGCTGTACGACACCCTTATCAAGCGAAGGACACGCCCGGCGACGGACCAGCACTTCACCGGGCGCATTCCGGTAACCCGTTCGGCGGTCCCCTCGGCCGACTGTGGCAGTTTCCCTTCGCTCGGCAAGTTCCGCCGACCACGTCTCGCCCTGGCGATCGGCAAAGAGGTGGAGGTGACCACACTGCGGAAGATGTACGAGGTCTGGTCGAAAACGGATTGACCAATGTGGGGCGGGTGGGGCTCGAACCCACGACCAACGGATTATGAGTCCGCGGCTCTAACCGACTGAGCTACCGCCCCCGATGCGACCTGTGAGCTTGGGCGATGGTACCGGGTCCACCCGGCTGCCGCCTACTCGGCGGGTCGGGGCGATAGGGTAACGCTACGGAGGGGGCGATGGGAGGAGCGGCCGGTGAGTCTGTTCGGGAACGTGCTGAAGGTGCATCAGTGGGTGTACGAGCGGTCGAAAGGGTGGGTGGGGCACCGGGTTCTGTTCGGGAATCCGACGCTGTTGCTGCACACCGTGGGGCGGAAGAGCGGGCAGCCGCGGACCAGTGCGTTGACCTATGCCGAGGACGGGGAGAGTTACCTCGTCACCGCGTCCAACGGAGGAGCGGCGAAGCCGCCGGGGTGGCTGGCGAATGTGAAGGCGAAGCCGGAGTGTGAGATCAATGTCGGGCCGAAGCGGATCGCGGTGACCGCCGCGGCCACCTATCCCGACGACCCCGACTACGCCCGGCGGTGGGCGTTGGTGGACAAGGTGAATCACGGCCGATACACCCAGTATCAGAAGATGACCACGCGCCCCATCGCCGTCGTAGTGCTGACGCCCCGCTGAGTCAGACGGTCAGGATCGTCCGGCCGACAGCGCTCCGCGATTCGATGGCGGCGTGGGCGGCGGCGGCCTCCTCCAGCGGAAACGTCTGTCCCACAACGACTTCCAACCGCCCCGCCGCCGCCTCGGCGAGCGCCTTGCGACCGAAGGCCCGCCAATCGGCGACCCCCTGCGTGAGATCCATCAACGAGACGACGGTAACCCCTTGCGCCGCAGCCTGTTCCGTATCGGTGAACCCTCCCGCGGCATTCCCGTACCCGATGAACCGCCCACCCCGCACCAGCGTCCCCAACGCCGCTTGCCCGATCTCCCCACCGGCCCCGTCCAGCACGAGCCCCACCTCCCGCACCCGCTCGGCCCACCCGTCCGAGCCGTAATCGACGACCTCGTCCGCCCCCAGCCGACGAGCCAGCTCGAGCTTCGCCGCACCCCGCGCCGCGGCGATCACCCGCCCCCCGCTCGCCTTCACCAACTGAATCAGCAACGCCCCCAAGCCCCCACCGGCCGCCGTGATCAGCACCCGCTCCCCGGGCCGCACCTCGGCCTTGGCCGCCACCGCGGTGGCCGTGCGCCCGTCGTGCACCAACGCCGCCCCCTGCACGACACTCAACCCCTCCGGCAGCTCGTCCAGCGCCTCCGCCGACGCCAACGCCCGCTCCGCGTACCCCCCGGTCGGCACCCCACCTCCGATCGCACTGGCCGCCGTCCGGGTCGCCACCCGTTTGCCGACCCACCCCGGATCCACCCCGGGTCCGACCGCCGACACGACCCCGGCCACCGCGCCGCCCGGCACGTACGGCGGCTCGACCGGGAAGAAATCCAGCCCCCACCCACTGCGCAACCGCACATCCAGGAACATCACGTCCGCCGCCGAGACCTCCACCGCGACCTCACCCGGCCCGGCCACCGGATCCGGCGCCTCGCTCACCACGAGGACCTCCGGCCCACCGAACGACTTCGCCTCGACCACACGCATTTTCGGCCACATCCCTTCCTCGAACGATTACGAGGACCAGCCTCCAACCTGAACCGAACTTCAGGTCAAGCCGGTACGCCGGGTTGGTTTCGAGCAAAAACATCGCTACTATCGGACACGAGGGGAGTACTTCCCAAGCGTCATGCCGGTCAGTACGGATTCCGCCATCGGAGTCCCCGGGTGACCGCCCGATCCGGGCGAAGGAGACCTCGGGCGACTTGTCGTACCCGAGGAGATCTATGACCACGCACCTGTCCGCGGCCACGCTGCACACGATCGGCTCCCCCTGGCTGTGGGCGGCGACCATCGCCGGTGCGCTGGTGCTGCTGGCCCTGGATTTCGTGGTCACCCGCAAACCGCACGAGGTCTCGATGCGCGAGGCCGTCGGGTGGACCGTCTTCTATCTGGCGCTGCCGGTCCTGTTCGGGCTCGGCGTGTGGTGGGCCTACGGCGGCACGCCCGCCACCGAGTTCTTCACCGGCTATCTGCTGGAGAAGTCGCTGTCGGTCGACAACCTCTTCATCTTCATGCTGCTGCTGTCGGCGTTCGCGGTGCCCGCGGCCCTCGCCCAGCGGGTGCTGCTGTTCGGCATCGTGGGCGCGTTGGCGTTGCGCGGCATCTTCATCGCGCTCGGCGCGGCCGCGCTCGCCTCGCTGGACTGGGCGTTCCTGCTGTTCGGGCTGATCCTGCTGATCACCGCGCTCAAACTGCTCCGGGACGCCGTCCGCGGCGAGGAACAGCAGGTCGACATCTCCTCGATGCGCTCGGTCCGGTTCATGCGGCGTCTGATGCCGGTCACCGACGATTACCGTGGCACGCGCATGACGGTGCGCGAGGCGGGCCGCCGGGCCCTCACCCCGCTGGCCCTCGTGGTCACCGCGGTGATGGCGACCGACCTCGTCTTCGCCGTCGATTCGGTACCGGCCGTGTACGGAGTGACGGGCGACCCGTACCTCGTCTTCGCCACGAACGCCTTCGCGCTGCTCGGCCTGCGCGCGCTGTATTTCGTGCTCCAGGCGGTGCTCTCGCGGCTGGTCCACCTGGCCTACGGGTTGGCCGTCATCCTGGCGTTCATCGGCCTCAAACTCGTGCTGCACTGGGCGCACGAGGTGTGGCCCGGGGTGCCGGAGATTCCGACGCTGGCCTCGCTCGGCGTGATCGTCGTGACGCTGGGCGTGGTCACGGTGACCAGCCTGCTGGCGACCCGCAACGGGGACGACGAGGACAACACCGTGACCGGGGCCGCGCTCTAGGTCAGCTTCACCCGCGCGGCGATGAACCGGTGCAGTCCGGGCGCGAACCGGTGGAAGTGGTATTGCAGGTGCGCCTCCGGCGTCACCGGCACCACCGCCTGCCCGCGCTCGACGGCCCGCACGATCTGCCGCGCGACCTTCTCCGGCCCGTAACTCCGCAGCCGGTACAACCGGTCGTACTCGGCCTGCTTGCGCGCCTCCTCGTCGGCGGACAGCCCCGAGAAACGGGTCGCGGCAACGATATTCGTCGCCACGATCCCCGGGCACACCGTGCTCACGCCGATTCCCTTGCCCGCCAACTCCGCTCGCAGGCAGTCGGAGAACATGAACACCGCCGACTTGCTCGTCGAATAGGCGCTGAACCCGCGCTGCGGCGTATACGCGGCCATGCTGGACAGATTCACGATGTGCCCGCCCAGCCCGCGCTCGGCCATGGCGGCCCCGAAGGTGCGGCAGCCGTTGACCACCCCGCCGAGATTGACCCGCAGCACCCGGTCGAACTCGGCGGCGGAGGTGTCGAAGAAGTCCCCGGCCTGGCCGATCCCGGCATTGTTGACCAGGATGTCCGGCACCCCGTGCGCGGCGATGACCGCCGCCGCGTGCTCGGCCATCGCCGCCTCGTCGGACACGTCGACCGCGTAGGCGTGCGCGATTCCCCCTGCGGCGGTGACGAGTTCGGCGGTCTCCTTGGCCGCGTCCAGGTTGATGTCCGACAGCACGATCTCCGCGCCCTGGCGCGCGAACGCCAGCGCGGTCTCCCGGCCGATCCCGCTGCCGCCGCCGGTGATGACCGCCAGCTGATCCTCGAACCGCCCGCGCTCGCGCCCCACCTCGGCCCGCCGCAGCGCGCGCGGCGCCTCGCCGCCGCTCACCGCCTGCGCGAATTCCGTTGTGGCCGTGACCAACAGCTCCGGATGCGAGAACGGCAGCCAGTGCCCGCCCGCGATCTCGCGCCGCCACAGCCGCGGCGCCCACCGCTGCGAATCCGCGTACCCGGCCGGGCGCACGGCCACGTCGCGGCGCGCGATGATCAGCTGCACCGGCACCTCGGTGCGGCGCTCGCGCGGATTCAGCAGGCGCGGAACGATATTCGCGCGATAGATGCGCATCCCGTCGAAGAAGTCCTCGCGGAACGTCGGTCCCAACCGGACATTGCCGGGCGCGGTCTCGTTCATCAGCCCGACGAACCGCTGCCACACCTTCTCCGCCGACAGCGGCCGCAGCACCACCCGCGGCACACCCGGCGTCATGAACAGGAACGTGTACGCCGACGACAGCAACTGCGTGAACGGCCCCCACACCGCGCCCCGGGAAACCCTGTCCCGCAACCACTTTCCGAGATGATCGAGATTGGGTCCCGACACCGAGGTGAACGACGCGATCCGCTCGACCGCGCGCGGCTCGCACACCGCCTCCCACGACTGCACCGAACCCCAGTCGTGCGCGAGCACGTGCACCGGCCGGTCCGGGCTCACCGCGTCGGCCACCGCGAACAGGTCCGCGGCGAACTCACCGAGCCGATAGTCCGCGGTGCGCTCGGTCCGCGTGGAGCGCCCGTGCCCGCGCGTATCGTAGGCGACGACGTGAAAACGCTTGGCCAGCAAGGGAATCACGCGATCCCACAGGTGATGGTCGTCGGGCCACCCGTGCACCAGCAGCACGGTCTCGGCGCTCGGATCGCCGTATTCGTAGACGGCCAGCTCGAATTCGCCACTGCGGACGACGCGCTCGGCCTCCGGCGCGAGGATCCGATCGGTCACAACGTTCTCCTTCACAGGTCCAGCACCAAATGGTCACCGCCGCAGCGGGATACACAGACGAGCATGTCGCCCGCGGCGCGTTCGTCGGGGGTCAGCACGGTGTCGCGGTGCTCGACCTCGCCCGCCAGCACCCGCACGCGGCAGGTGCGGCAGAACCCCTGCCGACACGAATAGGCGGTGTCGGGCCGCACCGCCAGAATGCGGTCGAGCGCCGAGCGGTCGGCGGGCACCTCCACGATCTCGCCGGTACGCGCCAGCTCGACGGTGAACGGCCTGCCGTCGAGCACCGGCGGCGCGGAGAACCGTTCGGAGTGCAGTTCCACCTCGGGCACCTCGCGCACCCCGGCGGCGACGGCCGTGGTCATCGGCACCGGACCGCAGCAGTAGAGCGCGGTCCCGGGCCTCAGGTCGCCGAGCAGTTCGGCCGCCGTGGGCAGGCCGTGCGCGTCGTCGGTGCGGACGACGACCCGCTCCCCGAACCGCTCCACCTCGTCGAGGAAGGGAATGGTGTCGCGGGTGCGGCCGGTGTAGATCATCGACCAGTCCACCCCGAGCCGGTCGGCCATGCGCATCATCGGCAGGATCGGCGTGATCCCGATCCCGCCGGCCACGAACCGTACTCGGGCCGTATCGGATCCGTAGCCGGGCGGCACGAACGGGAAGGCGTTGCGCGGCCCCCGCACGGTCACCCGCGCGCCCACCGGCAGCGCCTCGTGCACCTCCAGCGATCCGCCGCCGCCGTCGGGGATGCGGCGCACCGCGATTCGATAACTCCGCCGATCGGCCGGATCGCCGCACAGCGAGTACTGCCGCAACCGCCCGGAGGGCAACTCCAGATCCAGATGCGCCCCCGGCCGCCACCCGGGCAGCTCCCGGCCGTCCGGCGCGACCAGCGACAGGCTGATCACGTCGGTGTCGTGCGCCTCCACCCGCCGCTCGGCGACGGTCAAGGCCAGCCTGCGGTCGTCCACCCGGCCCGCCGGGTTGCGCCGGTTCACCAGCTCGGTCCATCGGAAGCGGGTCTGCGCGACCGCGTCGAAGACGCGAATCGCCCTGTCCCGCCGCCGTTTTCCGTACAGATCGGCGGGCAACCCGGCCGGGGCGGGGCGACGGACGGTCACGACGCCAGCGCCCGCGCGGCCGGGGACTTCGCCAGATACGCCACCGCCTGCGCGGTCGACCCGACCGACTCCGGCGTGTACCCGGGTTTGAAGACCGACAGCGCGCTCCACAGCAGCGACGGCACCCCCGGCAGCGCACCGCGCCACATCGACCCGAGAATCCGCGCGATCAACCGCGGATACCCCAGATCGGGCAGCGAATCATCCTGTCGCACCAGGTATTTCGCTCCCCGGCCGACCAGCGCCAGGAAGATCGGGAACACGATCAGCATCAGCGCGCAGCGCCGCACGTACCCGATCTCGAAGTACTCGGCGACGTCGTAGGCCACGAACCGATGCTCGACCTCCTCCGCGCCGTGCCACCGGAACAGGTCCAGCACCCGCGGGTCGGCCCCGAACCGCTCCAGATCGGCGTTGAGCACCCAGTCACCGAGGAAGGCGAAGAAGTGCTCGAGGGTCGCGATGAACCCAAGCCGCTCCACCAGATTCTGGAATTGCTTTGTGGCGTCGGCGTTTTCGCGCGCGCCGAGCGTGGTGCGGAACAGGTACTCCATCTGCCGCACGTAGGCGTCCACATCGATGCCGTGCGCGGACAGCACCTCGTCGAGCACCCCGTTGTGGGTCTCGGCGTGCATGGACTCCTGCCCGATGAACCCGAGCATCTGCTCGCGCAACTTCTCGTCCTTGACCAGCGGCAGCGCCTCGGAGAACGTCTGGCAGAACATCCGCTCACCCTCGGGCAGCAGCAGATTCAGCGCGTTGATCACGTGCGAGGCGATCGGCTCGTCCGCCATCCAGTGCAGCGGCGTATCCCGCCAGTCGAAGTGCACATTGCGCGCGGCCAGGGCCACCTCCCCCGGGTCGATGGTCCGGGCCCGCGCCCGAATGGGAAGTAACTTCATCGGTACTCCTGGTCCAGCTCACACCTACATCGCAGCCATTGCTTCGCGAGCGTAGCAATAGTCTACCAATGCGTGCGACTCGGAGTTACAGCTAAGACCGCGGGGTCAGCGCCGCGTCAACGGCCAGCTGGTGGCCTTCCCGTCCGCGTCCACGACCGTGGCCTTGGTGAACACGTGCCCCGGCTCGATCGGCTCGGACAGCACGACATGCACGGGTTTGGTGACGCTGGAGCCCGTGGCGCAGTCGGGGACGCACGTCTTGTCGCGTTCGATGCCGTCCCCCTCGGCCCGGTCGGCGGTCCAGGACGTCCACGCGAGTTGGTCGAGGCGGGCGCCGAGGTCGGCGCAGGCGAGGATCATCGCGGCGGGCCGGACGGCCGGTTTGCCGAAGGAACAGTCGATGACTTCCACATCCCGGGAGGGGGATTGCGCGACGGGGGCGGGGGTGTCGGATCCGCTCGCGCCGCAGGCGGCGATCAGCAGCGCGCCCCCGATCGGCAGCGCGCGGCGGCACATCGAACCCATCCGTCCTCGCATCGTGCAGGCAGGGTAACACCGCCGGACTCAGCGGTCGGTACGTTCCTCACCGGACCCCTGCCAGCGGTCCGACCACTCCCACACGGGATTCAGCGCGCGGCCGAGCGCGGCCCCGGTGGCGGTCAGGCGATAGTTCTTGTCCGGCAACTTCTCCGCCAGCCCTGCGGCTTGCAGGGTGTGCAGGCGCGCGGAGAGCATGCTCGACGAGCAGTTGCCCATCCGGCGGCGCAGTTCCAGAAAGCCCAGCGGGCCGGGCTCGAGCTCCCAGATCACGCGCAGCATCCAGCGCTGACCCAGCAGGTCCATGGCGGCGTGCCGGGCCGATCGCGACGGCTCCGCACCGCGGGCGGCTGCCGATTCCCTTGCACTTCTCATTTCGAACCACCATAGTTAGTTCTGAATTAGAAGCGATCGAGTGGGAGTGGGTATGAGTTCGCGACGCATCGTCCTGATCACCGGCGCCTCGCGGGGCATCGGCGCCCAGACGGCCCGGATCCTGGCGGCTCGCGGCGATCATGTCGTCGTCAACTATCGCGAGAAGCGCAGGCGCGCACAGGATCTCGTGGACGAGATCGGCGCGGTGGGCGGCAGCGCGTCGATCGCGGGCGCGGATCTGTCCGACGCCGCCGCGGCGACGGAGCTGATCGAGTCGACCGTGGCCCGCTTCGGCCGCCTCGACGCGCTGGTGCTCAACGCCTCGGGCGGCCTCGAACAGGGCGCACCGCCCGGGTACGCCATGGCCATCAACCGCGACGCGCAGGTGCGGCTGACCCGGGCGGCGCTCCCCCGGCTGTCCGCGGGCGGCCGCATCGTATTCGTCACCAGTCACCAGGCGCACTTCCACGGCCGCAAGCCCGTCCCCGCGGACTACGAGCCCATCGCGGCGAGCAAGCGGGCCGGAGAGGACGCACTGCGCGCGATGATCCCCGAATTCGACCGCCGCGCAATCGGTTTCACGGTCGTCTCGGGCGACATGATCGACGGCACCATCATCGTCCGCCTGCTCGGCCGCCGCGACCCAGCGGCAGTGGCAGCGCGAACCGCCCACGGCCCACTCCCCACCGTCCCCGAGTTCGCCACCGCCGTCGCCGACGCCACCACCAACCCGTCCGACCCGGGCGCGACCGTCTACATCGGCGGCCCGGACTATCTGGCCTCACGCTGATCAATCCGGCCACACCGGCTGCCGCTTTTCGAGGAACGCCGCCATGCCCTCGCGCGCGCCCGGCAGTTGCGCGGCCTCGGCCATGACCGCCACCGCGATGGCGTAGGCGTCGGCCTCGGGGCGGTCGAGTTGGGCGTAGAGGGTGCGTTTGCCAAGGGCCTTGGACGCGCGGCTGCCGCGCGTGGCCCGGCCGAGCAGGTCGGCCACGGCGGTGTCCAATTCGGTGTCGGGCACCGCGCGATTGATCAGTCCCCACTCCACGGCCGTGCGGGCGTCGATCGGATCGCCGGTGAGCGCCAGTTCCATCAGGCGTTTGCGCCCGACCGCGCGGGCCACCGGCACGGCCGGGGTGTGGCAGAACCAGCCGCCCTTGCCGCCGGGCAGCGCGAATCCCGCGGATTCGGCGGCCACCGCCAGATCGCAGGAGGCCACCAGCTGACAGCCCGCCGCGGTCGCCAGCCCGTGCACCCGCGCGATCACCACCTGCGGCACGGCCTGCACGGTCCGCATCACCTCCGTACACAAGATGAGCAGCGCCCGTACCCCGGCCGGGTCGCGGGCGGCGACGTCGGCGAAGTCGTGCCCGGCCGAGAACACCGGCCCGGCCCCGGCGAGCACGATGCCGGTCGCGTCGCTCTCGCCCGCCGCGCGGAACGCGGCCAGCAGTTCGGTGAGATGGTCCCCGGACAGCGCGTTGCGGCGGGCGGGCCGGTTCATGGTGATGCGCACGGTGTCGCCGTCCCGGGCGACGAGCAGATGCTGGTATTCCACGGCGGTCATGCCCGTTACCGTACGGGCCTCGACCAGCGCCGATCCCGGTTTCATACCCCGCGGGGAATTGTCGCCGACCCGCGGGCGGCGAATCCTGAACGCCGTGAACGAGATTCGATACGGATTACTGCTTCCCAGCGGCCAGGCCCAGCTGACGGCCGGCGCCTCGGCGCGCGGCCTGATCGACCGGGTGGCGGACGCGGAACGGCGCGGCTTCGCCTCGGCATGGGTCGGCGATTCGCTGCTGCGCTCGCGCGTGGAGCCGCTGACCCTGCTGGCGGCGGCGGCCGCGGCGACCGAGCGGATCACCCTCGGCACGGCCGTGCTGATTCCCGCCTACCGCAATCCGGTGCAGGCGGCGCTGACCATCGCCTCGCTCGACGCCCTGTCGGAGGGGCGGTTGATTCTCGCTGTGGGCGGCGGCTTTCCGGGCATCAGCGAACCGGAATTCGAACTGTCCGGGGTGCGGTTCAAGACCCGCTTCTCCCACCTCGACGACACCGTCCGGCTGTGGCGGCGACTGTGGTCGGGTAATTCGGAGCCGTTCGAGGGCGCCGTGCTCCGCTACAACTGGCTGCCCGAATCCCCGCGCCCGCATCGCGCCGGCGGCCCGCCGATCTGGTTGGGCGGCATCACCCCGGCCGCCTTGCGGCGCACCGGCCGGCTCTACGACGGGTGGCTCCCGTATCCGCCCGAGGTCGACGACTTCCGGGACGGCCTGGCCACCATCCGGGAACACGCCGCGACGGCGGGCCGCGACGAAAACTCCGTGACCCCAGCGCTTTTCGCCACGGTCTACGTCGACGACGATCCCGAACGCGGCCGCGCCGGACTGCGCGACTACGCCGAGACCAACTACGCCCTTCCCCTGGAGACCGTCGAGCGTATCCAGGTCCTGATCACCGGTTCCCCGGAAAGCGTTGCGGCACAACTGCGTAGGTACATCGACGCGGGCGCCCGGCACATCCTGCTGCGAATCGCCGCCATCGATCCGGCGCTGTACGCCACCCAGCTGGACCGCGTCACCGCCCTGCTGCCCCACCTCCCGGCGGCGGCCACGATGTCGCGGTGATATCGGTCCGCGTATCGACGCATTCCATCGGCGGCGGGACGGCCGCGATGTCGAAGCGGTGGATCGACCCCTCGGTCTCCGCCAGCGGCCGCCCGCTCCCGCCCCGGCGCACCGCGACGATCTCCGCGGCCACCGCCACGGCGGTCTCCTCGGGGGTGTGGCCGCCGAGATCGAGTCCGATGGGCGAACGCAATTGCGCCAGAGCGGTTTTCGGGACACCGGCGGCCCGGAGCCGGGCCAGGCGATCGGCGTGGGTACGCCGGGACCCCATCGCGCCGACATAGGCCACCGGCAGCCGCAGCGCGACCTCCAGCACCGGAACGTCGAACTTGGCGTCGTGGGTGAGCACACAGATCACCGTGCGCGAATCCACCACGGCCCGTTCGAGATACCGGTGCGGCCAGTCCACGACCACCTCGTCCGCGTCGGGAAAGCGCGCAGCCGTGGCGAACAGCGGCCGGGCGTCGCACACGGTCACGTGGTAGCCGAGGAACTTGCCGATGCGCACGATCGCGGCGGCGAAGTCGATCCCCCCGAAGACGATCATGCGCGGCGGCGGCACCCGGGACTCGACGAAATACGTTGCGCCGCAAGCTATCCTTCGCAGCCCGCTGGCCCCGGCCGCGAGCATCCCCCGCGCGACACCCACCACATCGTCGGCGAACTCCGCCCCGATCCGCCAGTCCGGCCCCACCGCCAGCGCCGCACCGGTGTCCGTGTCCCGCACCAGCGCGACCGGGCCGTCGGCGCCGAGGAATGCCTCGATGCCCGGCCACTGCTCGCGCCCGACCGGCTGCACGAGCACCTCGAGGACACCGCCGCAGGTCAATCCGACCGCGAACGCGTCGGAATCGCTGTAGCCGAACGTCTCCCGGCACGTCCGCCCGGTGCGCAGCGCGGCCCGGCACAGCTCGTACACCGCGCCCTCCACGCATCCGCCGGAGATGCTGCCGACGACCGTCCCGTCCGCGCTCACGGCCATCGCCGCGCCCGCGGCCCGGGGCGCGCTGCCGGTGACGCCGACAATGCTGGCCACCGCGTACGGTGTGCCCGCCCGCTGCCAGCGCGTCAACTCCTCGGCCAGCTCACGCATGTCCGCACCCCGCCGCGGCGATGATGTCCTGCGGCCGCACCGGCACCCGGGTGAGCTCGCCGCTGCCCCCGGCGGCGCGACACGCGGCGCGGATAGCCGCAACGATGGCCGGGGTGGCCGAGAGCGTCGGCGGTTCGCCCGCGCCCCGCAGCCCGTAAGGCGCACGCGGATCGGGGTTTTCGAGGATCTCGAGGCGCTGGGCGGGGGTGTCGAGAACGGTCGGGATGAGGTAGTCGGTGAACGACGGATTGCGCACCCGGCCGCCGGTCACCTGGATCTCCTCCATCACCGCCAGTCCGAGACCCTGCACCGCGCCGCCGTGGATCTGCCCCTCCAGTGCCGGCCGGTTCATGATCCGGCCGACGTCCTGCACCGCGTCCAGCGCCACGACCTTCACCAATCCGAGTTCGGTATCGACGTCGACCACCGCCCGGTGCACGCACACCGCGAGCTGAACGTGGCTCTCGCCCTGCCCGGTCACCGGATCCAGCGGTGTGGTCGGCCGGTGCCGGAACTCCCGGGTCTCCTCGACGGCCGCCCCGCCGAGCACATCGGCCAGCGCGACGAGCACCGCGCCCGTGCGCGAAACCACCTTGCCCCCAACGATATTCGCTGCCCCGTGATACCCCTGGGCGGCCGCGAGCGCGACCACCCGCTCCCGCACGGCCACGCAGGCCGCCCGCACCGCCCCACCGGTCATGTACGTCTGCCGTGACGCCGACGACGAGCCCGCGTCCCCGACCCCGGTGTCCGCCGGATGGATCGCCACCCGCTCGATCCCCAGTTCGGTCCGCGCGATCTGCGCCTCCACCGTGATCAGCCCCTGCCCGACCTCCGCCGCCGCGGTGTGCACCAGCGCGACCGGTTCGCCCCCGACGACCTCCAGCCGCACCCGCGCGGTCGAGTAGTCGTCGAAACCCTCGGAGAAGCAGATGTTCTTGATGCCCACCCCGTACCCGACACCGCGCACCACCCCCTCCCCGTGCGTGGCCTGCGACACCCCGCCCGGAAGATCGCGAATATCGTTGCGGTCCAACGCTTCCGGGAGCGGCATCGCCCGAAGCCGCCCCAGCATGTCGCGCACCGGCGTCGGCGCGTGCAGGACCTGTCCGGTCGCCAGGCGCGACCCCCGCGTCACCGCGTTGAGCTGCCGCACCGCCACCGGGTCCACGCCCACCGCGGCGGCGAGCTCGTCCATCATCGACTCGTACGCGAAGCACGCCTGCACCGCACCGAAACCGCGCATCGCGCCGCAGGGCGGATTGTTGGTGTACACGCCGTAGGCGTCGATCTCGACATGCGGCACGTCGTAGGGGCCCAGGGCCAGCGAGGCGGCGTTGCCGGTGACATTGCGGGTGGCGGAGGTGTACGCGCCGCCGTCGAGCACGATCGTCACCTTCGCGTAGACGAGCCGACCGGCGCGCGTGGCGCCGAACTCGTACCGCAGCCGTGCCGGATGCCGGTGCACGTGCCCGAAGAACGACTCCGCGCGGTTGTACACCATCTTGATCGGCCGTCCCGTGCGCAGCGCCAGCATGCCCGCGTGGATCTGCATCGACAGGTCCTCGCGCCCGCCGAACGCGCCGCCGACCCCGGCGAGGGTCAGCCGGATCCGCTCCGGCGGCAGATTCAGGCACGGCGCGATCTGGGCCAGATCGTTGTGCAGCCACTGGGTGGCGACGTAGCAGTCGAGACCGCCGTCCTCGCCGGGCACGACCAGTCCCGCTTCCGGCCCGAGGAACGCCTGATCCTGCATGCCGACCTCGTAGTCCCGGGTCACGACCACCTCGGCGAGCGCCCGGCCCACCGCGAGGTCACCGGCCCGCACGGGCTGATGCCGCACGACGCCGCCGAGCGGCTGCACCCGCAGATTCTCCGGATCCGCCAGCACCGCAACGGGATCGGTGATCGGGTCGAGCACCTCCCAGTCGACGGCGATGGCCGCCAGGGCGCGGCGCGCGATCTCGGGATGGTCGGCGGCCACCAGCGCCACCGGCTCACCCTGATGGCGGACCTCGCCGATGGCGAGCACCGGCTGATCCGCGGTGTGATCGAGGCCGTACACCTTGCGGCCCGGCACATCCTCGTGGGTGAGCACCGCGTGCACGCCGGGAACGGCGAGCGCGGGCGCGGTATCGATCCGCGCGATGCGGGCGCGGGGGTGCGGGCTGCGCAGGGTCGCGCCCCACAGCATCCCGTCCACCCGCAGATCCGACGCGTAGGCGAACTCCCCCTTCACCTTCGGGGACCCATCGGGACGCGACGCGCTCTCCCCGACACCGCCGGTGCCGGGCGCGAGCAGGCGGGTGATGCTCATCGGGATCCCTCCTCCCGCAGCAGCCGGGCACGGGCGCGCACTCCCGCGGCGGCCAGTTCGTCCTGTGCGGCCGTGCGCAATTCGCCGTCGGCCACCACGGTCCGGCCGCCGACCAGCAGCCGGGCCAGCGGCGGGGTCGGCCCGAACACCAAGGCGCACACCGGGTCCGCGACGGCGGCCCGGAATCCGTCGATCCGCCAGACGGCCAGATCGGCGAGCTTGCCGACCTCGATGCTGCCGATCTCGGTGTCGCGCCCCAGGTTTCGCGCGCCGTCCAGCGTGCCCAGCCGCAACGCCTGTCGCGCGCCGAGCGCCGTCGGCCCGCGCACCGCGCGCTGGAGCAGCACCGCCTGCCGCATCTCCCCCGCCATCGAGGTCAGTTCGCTCGACGCCGCCCCGTCCACGCCCAGTCCGACCGGCACGCCCGCGGCCAGCAGCTCGGACACCCGGGCGATTCCCGCGCCGAGGCGCGCGTTGGAGCTCGGGCAGTGCGCGATGCCGGTGCCCGTGTCGGCGAGACGGCGAATTTCCCAGTCGCGCAGGTGGATCGCGTGCGCGAACCACACGTCCGCGCCGAGCCAGTCGAGCTTCTCCATGTATTCGACCGGCGTGCATCCCATGTGGGTACGGCAGTACCGGTCCTCGTCGAGGGTCTCGGCGAGATGGGTGTGCAGACGCACCCCCTTGTCGCGGGCCAGTGCCGCCGACTCGCGCAGCAGCGTCTCGCTCACCGAGAACGGCGAGCACGGGGCGACCGCCACCCGCAGCATGGAGTCGAACGACGGATCGTGATAGCGATCGACGACTTCCGCTGTGGCGGTGAGGATATCGTCGGTCCGCTCGACCACCTCGTCCGGCGGCAGCCCGCCCTCGGACTGTCCGCGGTCCATCGATCCCCGGCACGGGTGGAACCGCAGCCCCACCGCCGCCGCCGCGCGGACCTCGGCGTCGAACAGGTCGCCGCGGCCCGTGGGGAAGATGTAATGGTGGTCACTGGCGGTGCTGCATCCGGTGAGCGCCAGCCACGCCAGCCCCGCGCCCGCCGCGTCGTGCACCACCTCGGCGTCCATGCCCGCCCAGAGCCGGTAGAGCCCGGTCAGCCATTCGAACAGGGTCGCGTCCTGAAACAGGCCCTGGGTGGCCCACTGGTACAGGTGGTGGTGGGTGTTCACCAGGCCCGGGGTGACGAGGCAGCCGGTGGCGTCGATCCGTTGCGCGCCTTCACTTTCCGGTGCGGGGCCGGGACCGAGCGCGGTGATGCGTCCGTTCCCGATCACGATGTGACCGTTCGGGATCTCCTCGCCGACAACCGGTGCGATGTAGGCGTTTTCGAGGATCGTATCGAACGCGCTCATTCAGCGACCGCCCTTCCGCCGCGCCGCCAGCCGCACGGCGTCGAGGATCTTCTCGTAACCCGTACAGCGGCACAGGTTTCCCGCCAGCGCCTCCCGGATCTCGGCGTCGGAGGGTTCCGGGACGCGGTCGATCAGATCGTGGGCCTGCACGATCAGGCCGGGCGTGCAGAAACCGCATTGCACCGCACCGGCTTCCACGAACGCCCGCTGCACCGGATCGAGGCGTTCCCCGGCGGCCAGCCCCTCGACCGTCCGCACCGCGCGCCCGTGCGCCTGCCCCGCCGCCACCAGGCACGAGCAGACCGGCGTGCCGTCCAGATAGACTGTGCAGGAACCGCATTCGCCTTGTTCGCAGGCGTTCTTCGAGCCGGGCAGGCCCAGGCGTTCCCGCAAGAGGTACAGCAGGCTCTCGCCCTCCCAGACCCGCTCGACGGTCTCGGTCGAGCCGTTGACCTCCACACGCACCCGCATCACGCCGCCCTCCTCGCCGTCACGACGTCGTCCCAGGCCCAGCCCAGCGTGCGGCGCGCCAGCACCGCTAGGGCGTGGGTCCGGTAGTCGGCGCTGCCCCGCACGTCATCGATCGGCCGGGCCGCCGCCGCGACCAGGGCGCCGAATTCGCGGAGCGTGGCGTCGGCCAGCGGCGCGGGGTCGTCCCAGGGCAGCGTCTCGGCGAGGTAGCACTCGGCCGCGTCCGCGCGCAACGGCGTCGGGCCCGCCGAGCCGATTCCCGTTCCGGCCGTGCGGGTTTCGGGATACAGGGCGAGCGCGAACGAGCACACGGCGATCACCATCGCGTTGCGGGTGCCGACCTTGGCGAAGTACTGCGGTCCCGCGGCCGCGTCCAGCCGGACCGCGCGAATCAGTTCGTCCGGCTCGAGCGCGTTCCGCTTGACCCCCACATAGAAGTCGTCCACGGCGATGTCCCGCGGCCCCCGCGCCGCGGATTCCACCTCGATGATCGCGCGCGCCGCCAGCAATGCCGGATGACAGTCCCCCGCGGGCGAGGCCGCCCCGAGATTGCCGCCGACCGTGCCCCGATTGCGGATCTGCGGCGAGCCGACCGTGCGGGCGGCCTGCGCCAAAGCCGGAGTCGCCCGGGTCGACTCGCGCACGATCGTCGCGTACGGCACGCCCGCGCCGATCCGTACCCGTCCCGCACTCCGCTCGATCCGGCGCAGTTCCCGGCACCCGTTCAGATCCAGGAGCGCGTCCGGACGGGCGGCGCCGAAGTTCACCGCGACCATGACATCGGTGCCGCCCTGGATGGGCATGGCCCGGGGTCGCGCGGCCTTGGCCGCGAGCGCCTCCGCCCAGTCGGCGGGTCGCAGAAAATCCATCGGGCCTCCCTCGGTGTCCCCCTGAGTACACTCGCCGCCCGCCCTCGCCGCCACGACCGGAACTCCGAACCGCGGGCCCGTTCCCGCCGCGCCGATTGTGGGTACCTCCAAACGCGATGACGAGCGTGTTAGCGTCGGATTTCATGCGTCTGCGTGCCCTGCTCACCATGCCCGACCTCGGTCTGGAGCTGGTCACCGGCGAGGGGGAACTGGATCGGTTCGTGCGCTGGGTGGTCACCCAGGATCTGCCCGATCCGAGCCGCTACCTGTCCGGCGGGGAACTGGTGCTCACCGGTCTGCAATGGCACGACACCCCGCACGACACCGAGGTCTTCGTGGCCGCGCTGGCCCGCGCGCGGGTGGCGGGGCTGGCCACCGGCGACGCGCGGTACGGCGCGCCGCCCGAGGATGTGATCGACGCCTGCCGCCGACACCGGATCCCGCTGTTCCGGGTGCCCGAGCGGGTGGCCTTCGCGACGGTCACCGAACGCCTCACCCGCCTGTTGTCCACCGGGCGCGCCGCCGACCTGAGCGCGATCCTCGATCGGCATCGGCAACTGGTCGCGGGCACCGGCCTCGGTTCGATCCTGCGACTGCTGGAAAGCGATCTGGGACTTCGCTGTTGGGTGCTCACCACCACCGGCCGCGTGGTCGACGGACCGGACCGGCGGCCGCCCGCGAACGTCGTGGCCGCCTTCCTCGCGGCCGACCGCCTGCCGCTCGTGCTCGACGTCGAGGACCGGCGCTTCTCGCTGTTCGCGGTCGACGAGCACGGCACCTCGCGCGTGGCCGACTGGCTGCTGGTGTTCGAGGGCGACTGCGCCGACTGGCCCGAGGAGCGCCGGGCGCTGGCCGGGGAACTCGCCGCGGTGGTCTCGCTCGAACGCGCCCGCCAGGACGATCGGCAGAGCGCGCAGGGCCGGGTGGCCGAGGAACTGATCGGCCTCATCGTCGCCGACGCCAAACCCGCGGACATCCTCGCCCGGCTGGAACTCACCGGCCTCGGCACGGCCGAACGCTATGTGGCGGTGGCTGCCGCCGCCGATACGATATTGCGCCCCAAGGAATTACGTGCCCTGCTCCGCGAAATACTCTGGGGCACAAGCCCGGCCGCGGGCGTTCTCGAGGGCGAGGCGATCGCGCTGGTGCCCACGGACCGATCGGTGCTCGACCGCGTCCGCGCCGCGCTCGACACGCTCGAGCCCGGACTCGGCGGCCACCCGCTCTCGATCGGGGTGAGCGGGGTCGTCGACGGCGAGGGCCTGCGCGGCGCGATCGAGGAGGCCCGCTACGCCCGCCGCATGGCCGCCGCCCGCGACCGCACCGCCGATGTGGTCGGCCACGACGAACTCGCCACTCACATGCTGCCGCTCGCCAGCGTCCCCGACGAGGTCCGCCGCATGTTCCGCCTACGCCTGCTCGACCCCCTCACCACCTACGACCGGGACAACGGGGCCGACCTCGTACACACCCTGCGCACCTTCCTCGAGACGTCGGGCTCGTGGACGCGCAGCGCCGACCTCCTGCACGTCCACGTCAACACCCTGCGCTACCGCATCGCTCGCATCGAGGAACTCACCGGCCGCGACCTGTCCCGGCTGGAGGATCGCGTCGACTTCTTCCTGGCGCTGGCCCTCCCGTAAGCGCCTGCGGCCGTTCGGCTTTCGGCGTCCGGCTAGCCCTCGGCCAGCTCGGCCAATCGGTCCAGCGACGCCCGCAACTTGTCCGGGGTGGTGGCGCGGGCGCGGGCGAGCCGCTTCTCGTCGGTCAAGCGCGTCCAGTCGTAGGTGTGCCGGACCAGAGTGCGGCCCTCGTCGAGCGGTTCGAGTTCCCAGCGCCAGAGATGACCGGGCGGGGTGGCCCCGGGTTCGGCAGGACGCCAGGCGATGAGGCGGCCCTCGGTGAACTCCTCGACGTGGTTCTCCCGCACCGCGCCCACGGTCAGGGTCGTGCGGAACACCTCGCCAGCGGCCCGCACCCGTTGCCCGGCCGCGGCCTCGGCGAGATTGTCGTTGCCGTCCCAGCGCGGCTGCTGGGCGGGGTCGGCGATCAGTTCGAAGATCGTGGCGGCGGGCGCGGCGATCTCGCGCTCCGCGCTGGCGATTCGGTTCTCCTCGGTGCTGTCGGTCATGCGGTGATCGAAACATTAGCCGGGCCCGAACGCCACCCCGGGGGATACGCCACCCCTGGAACAACGATCGAAACATTCGCTTGGCCCCGAACCGCCGCCACGGGAATAACAATCGCAGCGGTACGGGTTGGCCGAGAGGTGAATGCGGGGTTCACGGTCGCGGGTGAGCACATCCTGTGGACCGATCTGGTGGGCAATATCGCCTCGCTGGCCGTGGTGTGGCTGGCGATGCGCAAGACCCTGTGGACGTGGCCGGTGCAGTTGGCGGGCGCGCTGTTGCTGCTGGCCGCCTCGATCGACGCGCACGTCCCCGGCAACGCGCTCAAACAGCTGCTGTTCTGCGTCCTGGCCTGCTACGGCTGGTTCACCTGGTCTCGCGGCACCCGCGACCGGCACGACCTACTCGTGCGCCCGGCCACCGCCCGCGAACGACTGTTCCTCCTCGCGGTGCTCGTCGTGGGCACGATCGGCGTGGCCGAGTTGTTCGTGCACCTGAGCTGGCTGCACATCGCCTGGTCGCCGTGGGTGAACGCCTACATCTTCGTCGGCAGCGCGGTCGCCACCTTCGCGCAGAGCCGGGCGCTGGTCGACTTCTGGATCATCTGGATGCTGGTCGATCTGGCCGGGGTACCACTCGCGTTCAAGTCCGGACTGTACGTGTCGGGCGCGGTGTACGGGTTGTTCTTCGTTCTGGTACTGCTCGGCTTCGCCCGCTGGCGGCGGGAGTACCGCGACCGGACCGCTTCGCTCGCAACGGTTTCCGCGGGCCGCTGAGCGACCCGCGGAACGGCCTGCGTCACAGGAGGTTCCGTAGCCTCAGATCCGTCGCGTACTTCTCGATCAACGCCCGGTCGAGGTGCGGGATGTCGCGATCCGCGCCGAGTTCGGCCGCCTGGACGGCGGCCTGGAACTTCTTCGCCGGGAGCAGCGCGCCCCGGATCGGCGGCGCGGGCCGCCGATAGGCGTGCAGCAGCGGCAGCACCGAATGCTGTCGCTGCCGCTCGGGCAGGGCGCGCAGCGCGGTCTCGAAGCGGGACAGCCAGTCGGCGTAGTCGTCGAGGCGTTCGATGGGATGGCCCGCCTCGATGAGCCAGTCCACGAATTCGTCCAGCCCGAGCCCGTCGTCGTGCGGGTTGAGCACGTCGTAGGTCTCGTAGCCGGAATCGGCCCGCGCGCCGAGCGTGACGATCGATTCCGCGGTGAAATCGGCGGGCAGACCGTCGTAGTGGGCCCGTTGCCGGTTCCCGTCGGCGTCGAGCCGATAGAACGACCTCGGCGCGATGCCGGTGGCGAGCACGCTCAGCAGCAGCCGGGTGAACATATCGGGCACATTGAGCTGACCCGCGTACCGGGTGTGCGCGAGGATCATGTCCG
Organism: Nocardia sp. NPDC003482; assembly: GCF_053588115.1. Lineage (NCBI taxonomy): Bacteria > Bacillati > Actinomycetota > Actinomycetes > Mycobacteriales > Nocardiaceae > Nocardia > Nocardia sp. NPDC003482. Next base: position 289,605 of record NZ_JBSFPI010000008.1, on the reverse strand, counting down.
ACCGGAACACCGCCCCCGGCAGCCCGCACAGCTCGTGCGCCTCCCGCAGCAACACCTCACCGGCCCACTTACTGTTGCCGTACCCGTTGGCGTATCCGTCGCCGACCGCGCGCACCGCGCTGATCTCCCGGATGTCACCGTCCTCGGTGAACGCCTCGGGCGGAATCTGGTCGGCCACACCGACGGTCGACAGATAGGTGACGGGTTTGACGGTGTGGGTCAGCGCGAGCCGGATGATCTCCGCCGTGCCCACCACATTCGGCCCGAACAGCTGGGCGTAGGGCAGGACGTGATTGACCAGCGCGGCCGGATGCACGATCGAGTCGACGGTCTCGGCAAGCCGACGCCAATCCCGCTCCCCCACACCGAGATTCGGCTCGCCGATATCGCCCGCCAGCACCTCGAGGGTGCCGTCCGCCAGTTCGCGATACCGGCGCGACAGCTCCGGATCGCCGCTGTCGAAGGCGTCGTCGAGCCGCGCGCGGGCCGCCGCCGCGTCGCCGCCGCGCACGACGCAGATCAGCGTGCCGCCCGAATCATGCAGGCGCTGAAGCCAGTCCAGGCACAGGAACCGGCCCAGGTAGCCGTTGGCTCCGGTGAGCAGCACGGTGCGCGGCTGTTCGGGCGCGCGCGGCAGGGTGGGCGCGGCGGCGAGGGTGGCGGGGTCGAGGAATTTGTCCAGGGTGAGATCGGCGGCGCGCGGCCGGGCGGGCTCGGGGTGGACCGACGCCACGGTCGGCCGCGAGCCGCCCGAAGCACGTTCGGCGTCGATGTGTTCCGCCAACCTCCGCAGATCGGTGGCCGCGCTGACGATGACGCCGACCGGCACATCGACCTCGAAGATCTCGCCGAGCAGGTTGGACAGGCTCAACGCCGACAGCGAATCCCCGCCCAGATCGGCGAAGCGCGCGTCGGGCCGCAGCTCGCCCTCGGGCAGGCTCAGCACGGCACGGGCGGCGCGGGCCACGACCTCCGGCGTCGGCAGCTCGCGTGCCTCCCGGCGCAAGGCGGTCAGCTCGTCCGCCTGTTCGGCGGCCAGCTCGGCGTAGAGCCGCTCGAGCCGGTCGCCGTATCGCGCTTTCAGCTTGGGCCGCAACAACTTCCCGATTCCGGACAGCAGCCCGTTGGCCATGCTGAACGGTTCGGTCTCGAGCAGGAATTCGCGCGGGATCTCGTAGGAGTTCAGCTCGGCGTCCTTGGCGACCTGTTGGAGGGATGTCGCGATGGCGGCCTTCAACCCGTCCACGTCGGGATGCGCGGCGACCGCCTCGGCGGTCGGGACGATCACGGCGAGCAGATACGCGCGCTCGCTCGACCCGTAGACATAGATCTGCCGGATCAGCGGGCTCGCCGTGAACAGCGCCTCCAGCTTCGACACCGCCACGAATTCGCCCTGGGACAGTTTGAGCACGTTGTTGCGCCGGTCCACGTACACCAGCCGGTCCGGGCCGATTTCCGCCATGACGTCGCCGGTACGGTAGAAGCCCTCGGCGTCGAAGATCTGCTCGTTCAGTTCCGGACGCCGGTAGTACCCGGGGATCAGCGTCTCCGCCCGGACCAGCAGCTCGCCCCGCGGATACGGCTGGTCGGTGGTGAAATAGCCCAGTTCGGGGACGTCGACGAGCTTGTAGTCCAGCACCGGCGGACGCTGCACGACGGTGTCGACCACGATGCCGCCGCCGGTCTCGGTCGCGCCGTACCCGTCGCCGAGGTGCAGGCCCAGCACCGATTCCATGAACGCGTGCATCTCCTTCGACAGCGGCGCGCTGCCGGACAGGGCCGCGAGCAGGCGACCGCCCAGGAAGTGTTCGCGCAGTTCGGTTTTCACCTCGTCCTCGATCGTCGCGCGCTCGCCCCCGGCGGCCAGCCGCTGCTCGACCTCGCTCTGGAAGCGCTGGAAGACCATGTCGCACACGCGCGGTACGAAGAACTGCACGGTGGGTCGCACCAGGGCGATGTCGTCGAACAGCGTCGACATATCGCTGCGCGCCGCGAAATACATCGTCCCGCCCCGGGACAGGGCGTTGACCAGACCGATGCGCCCGGCGACGTGGCTCATCGGCATGTACATCAGGCCGATGGTCGGCATCGGGACACGGCCGTCGAGGCGGAAGCCGGTCCGGTCGCGGCGACCGTCGGTGGCGCGCCAGAAGCGGGCGAGCATCGACGCGGGATACATTGCGCCCTTGGGGGTTCCGGTGCTGCCGGAGGTGTAGATGAGCAGGGCCAGCTCGTCGCCGTCCGGCTCGGCGCGCAGCGGGGCGCGCGGCAGCTCCCGCCCGCGGCGCAGGGCCGCGTCCAGGGTCTCCACGCGAATATCCTTGTCCGCGAGGCGATTACGGGCCGTTTCGAGCGCGGCGCGGTGGTCGTCGTCCTGGTCGTGGTAGCCGAAGACGAGCACGGTGTGGACCGTGGACGCCAATTCGACGGCGACATCGAGTTGTTCGACGTCCACGGCGAGCACCCGCGGTCGCGTCTCGGCCACGATCGGGCCCAGTTGCGCGAGCGACGCCCCCGCCTGCAATGGGACCGCGACCGCGCCGAGGTAGGTGCAGGCGAGGTCGACGATGGTGTAACCGACGCTCGTGAAGCCGAGAATGGCGACGAAATCGCCTGCCCGCGTGGGCTTCTCGGTATCGTGGTGCCACGCGGCCGCGAGCGCGCCGACCCGCTCCCACAGCTCGCGATAGGTGAGGGTGTCGAAGCGTGGCAGCAGCCGCCCGTGGCGACGGCCCGTCTCGTCGGCCACGAACTCGACCGCGCGCTCACCCAGGGCGGGGCGGTCCGCGTAGGCCGTCATGATCGTGTCGATGACCCGCGCGACGCTCAGGTCCGGCGCCTGCACCGCCTCGCCCACGGTCTCCACGGGTTGCGCCGCGCGGACCTGCTCGTCCCGAGCCACCAGATCGGCGACCCGCCGATCGAGCGCGGCCAGCAATTCCTCGTTCATCCCGACCTCCCGGTTGTCCCGACTCGCGAGGGCCGACTCCGAGAAACACGAGTACTTCCACCCGCGACAATTAAATTACCGAGCCTAACTATCTCCAGGGTTCTCCGGGTTCACCGGCGATGTCAAGGCAGCGCGCGGGCGCGGCGGCGTCCGGCCCAGTTCATCGCGGATTGTCGGATTCCTCACTCCGTGAGGTATGCGCCGTTTGCCCGGATCAGGATCGCGCCGCCAATTCGCCGAGCAGCCGCCAGGTGCGCGCCTGATCCGCCGGCCCGCCCAAATCCGTTTGCGCCACGAGCAATTCGGTCGCGCCCGCGTCCACATACGCGCGCAGGCCCCGCGCCACATGCTCCTCGTCACCGATCAGCGCCACGTCGGCGGCACGCTCGACGCCCTCGCGGTCGAGCACGGCGCGGTAGGACGGCACGCGCTCGTAGAAGGCCATCACCTCGGTGGCGTGCGCGCGGACCTCCTCGGGCCGGTCCGTCACCACGGTCACGACACCGGCGACGATCTGGAGCGGGCGCGCGGGCCGGGCCCGCTCGAGGTGGGGCACGATGTGCGAACCCAGCGTGCGCGGTCCGGCCAGCAGCGGCAGCACGCCGTCGGCGAGTTCGCCGGTGACGCGCAGCGCCCGCGGCCCCATCGCCGCGACCAGCAAGGGAATGTCCTGGCCGCCGTGCACGGTGGTCGGCATCGGCGGGTTCGCGCGCAGCCGTTCGCCCGCGAAATCGGCGCCGCCGTGCTCGATCAGCTCGCGCAGCGCGATCAGATACTCGCGCAGCCGCAGCACCGGCTTGTCCTCGTCGATGCCGAAGGCGGCCGATTCCGTTGCCGGAGCGCCCAATCCGAGCCCGAGCCGGAAGCGGCCACCGGTGGCGGCCTGCACCGTCTGGGCCTGACCGGCGACCACGATCGGATGGCGCGGGTTGATCGGCACGATCGACGTCCCGACGCCGAGATCCGGGACGGCGTGGCCGACGACTCCGGCCAGCACGAGCGAGTCGAGATCGAAACGCTGACCGAACCACACCGACCGCAGCCCGGCCGCGCGGGCCGCGCGCGCCTGCTCGATCACATCGGTCACGTCGTTTTCCACGCCCACGCGGGGCCACAGCGATACGCCGAGAGGAACCATGCCCGTGCGAACCCGTAGCGGGCCAGGACGATTCCCGTGGTCGCGACAACTGCCGCTCACCTGCGGGTTTCTCACTATTCAGCGCGCGGGGCCGAGCCGTCACGCGCAGGGAATCCCGCGTTCAATCCGCGGCCCTACCGTCGAGGGGACGAACCTGGGCGGAGGTCTTCATGCTGAACGCGCGGCTGCGAACCGTGTGGCTGGCGAATGTGGCGACGGCGACCGCGGCGGTGGCCGTGGGCGCCGGACCACTGCGGCCGCATCTGGCACATCGCGTCGAAACCGTTGGGGCGCGGCATCATTCGATGATCGCCATGGACCTCGAGGTGGTGACGGTGACGGATCGCTCGGTGATCCTGACCTGGACCACCCGCGAGCGCGACCGCGCGGGCCGGCTGCGGCCGGTGCCCACCGACACCGAGGTCCGCATCGCGCCCGCGGACGTCCTCGGACCGGCACGGCAGTGCTTCCACGACACCCGGCCCACGCCGTTCCACTACGCGGAGATCGACGGGCTCGAACCCGGGCGGTCGTATCGGTTCGAGGCGTATTCGGCCGGGCAGCGCGCGGTGTCCTCGCGGACCCTGGTGACGCGGCGGGCCGGATCACCGGAGAGCACAGGCGTTTTCACCACGCTCACGCCGCCGCCGGGGCGGCTGCTGCGCACCCTGGCCCTGGCCAACGATCTGCATGTCGGCGAGCGGTCGAGCGGGCTGCTCATGGCCGGGCTGCCGACGGGTCTGCGGCACGACGGCGCCGACCATCCCGAGCTCATGCTCGACTCGCTGCTGTCGGATCTGCGGCTGCCGGATCGCGGTGCGGACAACCTGATCGTCGCGGGCGATCTCACCGACACCGGCACATTCGAGCAGTGCGCGGCGGTGCGGCGACATCTGGACGGTTGGGGCGCGCTCGGTCGCGACTACTTCGTCTGCCGCGGCAATCACGACGCGCCGCAACCGGACGACCACTGGGGCACGGCGTTCCACCGCCGTCAGCGCCTGACCGAGCACACCGTGGGCGGGCTGCGCCTGATCGGGCTGGACACCACCCGCCTGCGCGGTTCCGGCGGCACGATCGTCGCCCCGCAGCTGGACCATCTGCGCGAAGTGCTGGCCGGGGATCCGGATCGCCCGACGCTGGTGTTCGGCCATCATCCGGTGACTTCCTCAGCGGCCGTGAGCAATCCGGGCGGTCCCGGTTTCGTGCTGGACCGGGTGACCGCCATGCGTCTGCAAGCCGCCTACCGCGGCGCGCCCGGGGTGTTCCTGCATCACAGCGGGCACACCCATCGCAATCGGCTGGGGCGGCCCGACGACGGCATCGAGGTGGAATTCCTCGAGGTGGCCGCCGCCAAGGAGTACCCGGGCGGCTACATGCTGCTGCGCCTGTACGAGGGCGGCTACATGGTGAACTTCTACAAGACCCGTACCGACGCCGCACGCCGGTGGAGCACCCGCACCCGGCGGCAGTACTTCGGCCTGCATCCCGATCACGCGCTCGGCGGCTGCCACGACCGCAATCACGTTGTGCTGCGCGACTTCTCGGGCCTGGCCCCGGCCTGACCCGCACCCACCAGCACACCCCCCGTCGCCTCCGCCACGAGGTCGAGCACCCGCCCACACGACGGCAACCGCGGCGGCCCCGCGATCGGCTCACACGCCCAGCGCCACCCGAAGCCGTGATCGGACATCGGCATGAGCACGCGGTAGCCGGGGGCGTGCACGATCACGGCCGGGTCTCGTGGTGTCCGCGGCGACGTCCGACCCGGCGGCCCCGGTACGAGCGCATTGTGTACCCGAGGCGCCTGATCCGGCGGACCCGGCGCGACGAGGAAGGTCCACGCGGTCTCGCGCGGGTTCGCGACCACCGGTGACCGCTCGTCGAGCAGGGTGAGCACGCGGTCGCCGAGATCGACGGGCATGGTCACCGCCCCGATGCCGGGGCCGCAGGTCACCGCCGGGCGGGCGGCGACGAATTCGATCGGCAATCCGTAGCGGCACCGCAGCAGATACGCGACATCGGCAGGGGTGTAACAGGATTCGAACATCGAGCGCCTCCCGGAGCACCAGGTCGTCGGATGGCCCATCCCACCACAGCGGCATTGCCGATTCGTTGCCGAATATTTCCGCCAGATTGCTCTTGAAACGGTTTCGTCCGGTATTTGAGGGTTCTTGCCCATGATTCGCGCTTTCTGCTGTGAAAGTTCCAATAAACACTTCAATGAGACGATTGAAGGGGGTTTTCGACAAGGAAGGGACGGCATGAACGCCGACGAGATGAAGCGACACATCACCACGAGCTACGCGGGCCTCCGGGTGGCCGAACATCTCGGGGACACCTTCTTCATCTTCGACCCGGACGGCGACCTGCCCCCGAACTTGCAGATGCCGTTCGCGACCCTGGTGACCGGGGACAACTACGACGCCGTCTCCGCGCTGGGCGACGGCTCGTACCGGCTCAATCTCGGATTGCCCCGCGACCGGTACATCGCGTTGTTCGGCCCCGCCCCCGGCCACCGGGACGAAAACGGCGTCTACGACACGGGTTTCGACTACGCCGCCCGAGATGTGCTGATGCCGCACCCGGTGTACGCCGGGCAGAACTGGGTGACGGTGGTGAATCCCGATGCGGCGACGCTGGATTCGGCCCTGGCGCTCGTGGCCGAGGCGTACGACTTCGCCGCCCGCAAGCACGCCAATCGGGAGGCGCGGCGGGGCTGAGGACCGGTCACGCTCGGGCGGGGAGCGGCGCGGCGAGGCTGATGGACGGTCACGCTCGGGCGGGGAGCGGCGTGGCGAGGAACTCGTCGACGATTTCGGCTGCGCGCCGGTCGAATTCGGCGTAGTGCGCGTCGCGTTCCGCCCCGGCCACGGCGTCGCCCACCACGAGGGTGCCGTCGGCGGCGAGGGTCTGCGGCCGTTCCTCCGCGTCGGGCAGCAGACCCACGGTGGACCGCTCGAATCCGCAGTAGTAGGCGATGCCGTCGTTCAACTGGTTCTCGAGCACGTGCCGCATGGGCTCGACGACGGCGTCCGCGGCGGTGGCCCCCGCCAGGCCCAGCCAGAGGATCCGCTTCCCGGCGAGCCGAGGCTTGCTGCGCCCGTACGCGAACCCGTAGTTCCACACCCGGTCGATCCAGCCTTTCAGTACCGCGGGCACGCTCATCCAGTACACCGGGAACACCGCGACCACCCGATCCGCGGCGAGCAGCCGGGCCATGTGCTCCCGCGCCTCGGCGGAATAGACCTTCTCCCGGTTCCCCCAATCGGGTTGGTCCTCGATGGTCATGCGCGGATCGAAGCCCTCCCGATGCAGATCGAGCAGGTCGACGCGGTAGCCCTCGGCCTCCAGGCGGGCGACCGTGCGGCGGGCGATGTGCGCGGTCAGCGAGTCCGACCGGTGATGGGCGAGTACGACGAGCGCGGTTCCGTTGTTCTCCATGTGTCCAGTACAGCGAGCCCCGCGTGGACGATCCATGGGAGAAAAGCTCCGATGCATAGGAGTTCGTCTACGCTGGACGCGGTGGATCCCTTGAGCTCCCTGTTGAACGGCCTGCGCGCCGAGGGTTCGGTGGCCAGCCACGCCGTGCTGCGCGCCCCCTGGACCCTCCGCTTCGCCGACCGCGCACCCCTCACCATGGTGACGGTCCTGCACGGCGGCGGCACCCTGATCCTCGCCGATGGCACCGAACACGTTGTCCGCCAAGGCGATACGGCCGTGGTCCGCGGCCCCTCCCCCTTCCACCTCGCCGACAGCCCCGCCTCCCTGACCGGCCCGCACGAAGCGTACGAGATCTCCTGCTTCGTGGACGACCCCGACTGCACCGCCCACCACCTCGACGGCATCCACTGGGGCGCCGCCCCCGAGGACACCACCGCCCTGATCGTCGCCGCCTACCGCACCTCCGGCCACCGCCCCGACCGCCTCCTGCGCGCCCTCCCCCCGATCCTGACCGTCACCGACGACCCCGAGATCTGCGACTGGCTCGAATCCACCGCCACCGACGCCACCACCCGCACCCCCGGCTCCCAAGCCCTCATGGACCGCCTCCTCGACTGGGCCCTCGTCTGCACCCTCCGCACCTGGTTCGCGGGCCCCGACGCCCCCGACTGGATCCGAACCCTCACCGACCCCGTAGTAGGCCCGGCCCTCGAGGCCATCCACGCCCACCCCTCTTCCCCCTGGACGGTCGCCTCCCTGGCCGCCCACGCCGGAGTCTCCCGCGCCCTGTTCGCCAAACGCTTCACCGCTTTGATGAACCAACCTCCACTGACCTACCTCACCGAACTCCGCATGGAGGAAGCGACCACATTGCTCCTCGACACGAACATGACCATCGCCCAGATCGCACGAGCGGTAGGCTACGCGGACCCCTTCGGCTTCAGCGCGGCATTCAAACGCTGGAAGGGCCACAGTCCCAGCGCTTTTCGACTCACCGCCTGAACGGCTCGATGATGCCCAGCGACTTCCGAGCCGACCGAATCGGCAGCGCCCTGCGCGGCGAGAACCCGACCGTCCTCCGCAGACTGACCGCGGGCTTCGCCGTCATGGGAGACGTGCAATTCCTGCCCGGCTACTGCGTTCTACTCGCCGACGACCCCGCCGTTCAACGCCTCTCCGACCTCCCCAAGGCCAGACGACTCGCCTACCTGAACGACATGGACGACCTCGGCCAGGCCGTGGAACACGCCTGCGCGAGTCTGGACCCGGCTTTCCGTCGGGTGAACCTGGAGATCCTGGGCAATGCCGATCACTTCCTCCACGCACACATCTGGCCCAGATATGATTGGGAGCCAACGGAATTGCGCACCCTGCCGGTGTGGCTGCGCCCGTGCGCGGACTGGGCCGACCCGCAGTACGCCCTCGGCCCCGAGCACGACACGTTGCGACACGCCATAGCGGAAGCACTGGATCGGGTGCGCGGAACCGGCTGAAGAGACCGCTCGCATCATCGAGAATCGAGGCATGGCTGAGTTGATGCTGACGGCGGAGCGGCGCGAGGAACTGGCCGCGCTGCTCGAGGACCAGGATCGGCTTCGGGGTGAATTTCCTACGGTCGCAGAGTATTTGGATACGGCGTCGATGCTCCCGGGGACGGGGGACGATCGGGCGGATAGGGCGTTCGACCTTCGGTTGGTGCACTTTATGACCGGTGGTCGGGTGGTGAGTGCGAACCCGTACTGGGAGATTGTGGAGGCTTCGGTTTCCGACCGAAGGGAGCGGCGGGTGGTCGATGGAGGACGCGCGAATGGCAGTGCGCGGCTTGGGTTTGCGCAGACCGTTCTGCAAGGGGCGTACGCGTATGCCATCCCTGCGCCGGAAACCATCGGCTGGGTCGCGGGCCTCTGTCGAGGGCGACGGGTCGTCGAACTGGGTGCCGGGCGAGGGTATTGGGCCACGCAGTTGGCCGCGGCGGGGGTGGCGGTCGCGGCGTTCGATGCCGAGCCTCCGGACCGCGCCGAGAACCTCTCGTTCCGAGGAGCGCCGGACCAACCGGACGTCTGGCACCCGGTCGACGGCCTCGACCGACTCGGCCGCACCGGCCCGGACGACGTCCTGTTCCTGTGCTGGCCCCCGGGCTGGGGCAATCCGATGGCTTCCCGCGCCCTCGCCGAGTTCGAATCGACCGGCGGCCACACCCTCGTCTACATCGGAGAACCCAAGGGCGGCAAGACCGCCGACGACGCCTTCTTCGACGGACTCGCGCGGCGCTGGAAACTGGCGGCCGAGGATTCGGACTTCGTCTCCTGGTGGAATCTCGCCGACCGCGCTCAATGCTGGCGACTACGGTGAGCTGAGGCCGTCGAGGAGCACGCCGACCATGTGCCGAGCGCGGTAGTCGGGAAAGGTGTCGGCACCGATACACAGGTTGCCGATCGCGACCATCAGGTCCAGGGCTCGGACGTCCGCGCGGATGCGGCCCGCGTCGACGCCCGCGCGCAGCAGTCGGTCGAGGACGGGCACCAGGCGCTCCACGAATTCGGCGTGCAGGCTTTCGAATCCGGCCTGGTCGGAGTGCAATGCCTCGGCCAGACCGTGCTTGGTGACGAGGAATTCGGTGAACCGGTCCACCCAGGACCGCAGGGCCTCGTCGGGGGTCGCGGCGGCTTCGGGGGGCTCGGCGAGCGCGTCGACCTGATGCCGGAAGACGGCGACCACCAGATCGGGGCGGGTGGGGAAATGCCGGTACACCGTCCCCATGCCGACCCCCGCCTCGGCCGCGATATCCCGCACCGGAGCGTGGACGCCGCTGCGCGCGAAGACGGTCGCGGCCGCGTCGAGCAGGGTCTGCGCGTTCCGGCGCGCGTCGGATCGCTTGCGCCGACCGTCCCCGTCCCGCGCCGCATCGGCCGATGACATGACGCAACCTCCCACCTTGCCAAGCGGAGCAACGCTCCGTATGTTTGAAGCGGAGCGGCGCTCCGGAACTATTCTCCCAGACCGCCGCCCGATCTCACCAGCACCCCGCCAGGAAGGGCACGCGCCCATGAATCCCCTCGCCCCCGCATCGCCCGTCATCTCGGTCGCGCCCATCACGGTGACCACCCCCGATCGCACCATCCCGGTCCGCGTCACCGCCCCGCTGTCCGGCGACCGACTGCCGCTGATCGTCTTCTCGCACGGCATGACCATGACCATGGACGACTACGCCCCACTGGCCGGATTCTGGGCCGCACACGGATTCGTCGTCATCCAGCCCACCCACCTCGACTCGCTCGGTCTCGCCCCGGACGACCCCCGCGCTCCCCTCGTCTGGCGTCTCCGAACAGACGATCTGACCACCGTCCTCGATAACCTCGACACCATCGAGGCCACGGTCCCCGGCCTGAGCGGTCGCGTCGACCACGAACGCATCGCGGTCGCCGGACACTCGTGGGGCGCGCAAACCGCGAGCACCGTCGCGGGCGCCCGGGTCGTCACCGACGGCACACCGGGCGAGAGCATGACCGACCCCCGCGTATCGGCCGCGGTCCTGCTGAGCCTCCCCGGCTCCGGCGGCCCCGACCTCTCCCCCATGGCCGCCGAACACTTCCCGTTCATGAACCCCGATTTCACAGACCTGAAGACCCTCAGCCTGATCGTCGCGGGCGACCACGACCGATCACCACTGACCGTGCGCGGCCCGGACTGGTTCACCGACGGCTACCACCTCGCCCCCGGCGCCACCGACCTGCTCACCCTGTTCGGCGCGGAACACGGCCTCGGCGGCATCCAGGGCGCTCACGACACCCGAACCACCGACGAGAGCCCGGCGCGCGTCGCCCTGGTCCAACAAGCCACGGCGGCATACCTTTTGACAGCGTTGGGCGTGAATGAGGTTGCGTGGCAGGACTTTCGAACGAGCCTGAGGGAAACGAACGACCCCCTGGGCCGAATCGACTCGAAATAGCTGGAACGCCAAGGAAATACGAACGGCCCGCTACCATGCGCACTGGTAGGGGGCCGTATGACGCTCCCCCATCTGGACTCGAACCAGAAACCTGCCGATTAACAGTCGGCTGCTCTGCCAATTGAGCTATAGGGGACTGCCTGGCCCGTTCCGTACCGGGCGGGCCGAGGTGAAACTTTAGCGTATCGGGCGGGAGGGGCCCAAATCGGGGGTCTAGCTGGGGGAATGCAGGGGGATGGTGAGGGTGGTGGGGTGGGTGGGGTCGTGGAGGATGTCGAGGGTGGAGCCCAGGAGGGTGGGGATCGCGGGGAGGGGGGCGAGGGTGGAGGGGAAGTTGCCGGTGGTGAGGCGCAGGCGGAGGCGGTGGCCGGGGAGGAGGCGGTAGTAGGTGGGGCGGAGGCGGAGGTCGACCTCGATGATCTCGCCGGGCGGGAAGGGGGTCACCGCGGCCGAGGAGAGGTCGTGTTCCGGGGAGTAGACGGTGCCGTCGTCGGTGCGCCAGGTCTTGGCTTCGTCGAGGGTGCGCAGGGTGCCCAGTTGGGCGCCGCCGGTGATCTCGGCGGAGGTGCCGTCGGGGGCGACGTCGTCCAGGTGGGCTTGCAGGGCCGCCTCGGGGGCGCTGGAGCGGAGGTAGGCGTGCACGGCGCCGGGCCCGGCCACGAGGGTGTCCGCTGCCACGGGTTCGCCGACGTAGGCGATGCCGGACGCGGGGCCGACCTGTCCGGCGGCGCAGGGGTCGTTCACGTCGAACAGGTTCAACACCAGTTGCAGCACCCCGGCCGTCCACTGTTCGAAATTGTCTCTGTTGCAGACGTTCTCGACGGGCGAGTAGGGGAGCCGGTCCGGTTCACCGGACGGCGAGCCGCCCAGCGTCCCGGAGCCCAGCGCGAGACTCGTCGGCCGCGCGAACCCGAACGGGTAGGCGTCGGTGTTCGCCCCGGCCCCGGTCTGATCGAGCACATGCAATGTGCCCTCGGGCCGATCGATCCCGTTGTCGACGCCCTTGAGCCAGTGGTCGAACCACGCGATCGTCACCGGATCCGTATCGAGCCGCGCGTACGGGCCCGCCCCCATTCCGACGTGATACCAGGGCCCCATCAACACCTGGAACCGCGGATCGGTCGGCGCCCCGGCCGTCATCGGCCCGTACTGCGGGCGCCCGGCGGCCAGGTTCTGCAACTGCGCGTAGTTCTGGAAAGCGCCGTCCTGGTACAGATCCCAGATCCCGTCCACGAAGTACGTCGGAATGTCGTTGTCCACCAAGGCATGGAGGCCCGGCCCGAAGTCGCGGGCGGTCCACCACGAATCCTTGTGCGCGTACGTCCCGTTCCCGTACCCCTCCACGAGCTTCGCCAGCGGACTGTCCGGCGAGGCCAGCGCGGCCCGCAGGTGATCGAACAACGCCTGCACGGCCACCTGCGGTGTCAGCGGCAGATTCAACATCGGTCCCAGCACGCCCAGGAACTCGACGGCCGGAATGATCGCCGTCAACAGAATCGGGCTGAACATGCCGTCATGACTCGCGACGTGCTTGAACACGTCGTTGGGCACCGTGAACATCATCATCGCCTTCAACGGCGACCCGGGACGGCTGCGCTCCGCGGTCAACATCCCCGACACACCGGGGAACGAGTACCCGAACATGCCCACGGCCCCGCTCGAACCGGGCAGCCGCGCGGCCCAGTCCACTAGTTCCACACCGTCCTGTCCGTCGCGCGGTGAGGCCGGATCCCACTCCCCCGTCGACGAACCCGTCCCCCGCACATCGGCGATCACCTCGATGTACCCGCGCCGCACCAATTCGTCCTGGGTGCTCATCCCTTGGTGCGCAATGCGATTCAGATCCGCCAGTTCGTCCGGCAGCCGCACCCCCAGACTGTCCAACGCGCCGCGCACCGCGCCGAGCACCGCCGCGGTGATGACACCGTTCAATCCCACATACGTCGTGTAGTCGACGATCACCGGGAACGGTCCCGCCGCGCGCTGCCCGGTCACGGGATCGGTGGGGTAGCGCACGGTCGCCGTGAGCCGCGTCCCGTCCGCGAGCGGCACGACCTGTCCCGGATCCACACCGATCCCGTACGCGGGCGCGGGCGGCGAGTAGCCGGCCGGAATCCCCACGCCCGCGGGCGCGGTCGCCGGCGGACCGATCAGCGGGACCGCCACCGCCGCGGGCGTCGACAGCAACACGCCGATAGCGATCGCCACACCGGCGAGTCCTCGTCCGCGAATCACGTTGGCCTCCAGTCCCGTCGACACCCGAACGTGATTCAGCACACAGCACAGGACCCGGCGGCGTCCATCGCCAAACTCATGAATCCGGCCGACGGGTTTCGTGCACCGTGCATATCTCCGGCGTCACGGCACCTGTCGGACCCCTCTGGCATCCTCGGAAACCCGGGGCGAACCCGGGGCCTGAATCGACAGCCCGCGCACGCGTCGGGCAGGATGTACGGCGCGGACAGCTACTGGGAGGAGCCCAAGAATATGCTGCGGTTGATCATCGGCGTCGCAGCCGGTTACGTGCTCGGAGCCAAGGCGGGTCGCGCCCGCTACGAGCAGATCAGCAAGACCACCCGCGCGATCACCAGCAGTCCCGTCACTCGCAAACTCGTCATGGTCGGCCGGCAGAAGCTGTCGGACCGGCTGAGCACGCAGCCGCGGCTCGAGCCGATGGAACCCATCGACGAGCGCACCACCGTGCTGGTGCCGCAGGATCAGCTGCGCCGCTGATCAGGCGGGCGCGAAGTCGTCCGAGTTGCCCATGGCCTGCGCGAGCAGGCTCTTGCGGTACTGCTCGAGCGCGACCAGATCGCCGAACAGCGCCATGTAGGCGTCCGGCTCCTCGGTCGAGGACACCCGCTGCAACCTCGACTTCAGTTCCGCGATCTGGCGACCCACCCACGCCTCCTGGGTCCGGGCGAGCACACCGGAGACGAACCGGCGGATGTCGTCGAGCGATTTCACCGGCAACTGCTCCACGGCCAGCTCGGACACCAGCGCGCGCAGCGTGAGATCGTCGGTGTGATCGCTGACCCGCGAAACCCATTCCGCCCCACCCAATCCGGCGGCCGTCCCCCCGGCCTCGAGGATCGCCGAGCGCACCGCGACATAGGCGGGATGGGTGAACGCCTCCCGATCCAGCGAATCGAACACCGGCCCGGCCAGCGCCGGATACTGCAACGCCGCCGCGAGCGCCTGCCGCTGCGGCAGCAGCACCGGATCCTTCGGATTGGGCCGCGCGGCGACGTGCTCGGAAGCCTTGCCGTCCAACATGTCCGGCGCACCGGACCGCGCGGGCCGCGCCGGAGCGCCGTTGCGCACCCGCCGCGCCTCCTCGCCGACCCGGCGCACCACCTGATGCTCGTCCGGCCAGCCCACCAGCGCCGCGACCTTGAGCCCGTAGGCCTTGCGGTGCACCGGATCCTTGATCTGCGCCACCAGCGGCACCGCCTCGCGCAGCGCCTGCACCTGCTTGTCGGGGCCCATGTCCTTGCGCACCGGATCGTCGTAGTACTTCTCGACGATGCCGCGAATCGCGAACTCGTACAACGGAACCCGCCGCGCGACCAGATCCTTCAGCACGGTGTCGCCGGACCGCTGCCGCAGTTCGCACGGGTCCTGACCGTCCGGCGCGACCGCGATGTAGGTCTGCATGGCGATGCGCTGATCGCCGGAGAACGCCTTGAGCGCCGCGGCCTGCCCGGCCTCGTCGCCGTCGAAGGTGTAGATGATCTCCCCGCGCATCCACGTGTCGTCCATCAGCAACCGGCGCAGCACCGCCAGATGCTCGTCGCCGAAGGCCGTACCACAGGACGCCACAGCGGTTTTCACACCCGCCAGATGCATGGCCATCACATCCGTGTAGCCCTCGACCACCACCGCCTGATGGCTCTTGGCGATCTCGCGCTTGGCCAGATCCAGCCCGAACAGCACCTGAGACTTCTTGTACAGCACCGTTTCCGGCGTATTGATGTACTTGGCCGTCATCTGGTCGTCGTCGAACAACCGCCGCGCGCCGAAGCCGATGACATCGCCGCTGAGATTGCGGATCGGCCACAGCAATCGGCGATGGAACCGGTCGATCGGCCCGTGTCTGCCCGGTTTGGACAGCCCCGCCGCCTCCAGCTCCTTGATGTCGAAACCGCGGCGCAGCAGATGCTTGGTGAGGCTGTCCCAGCCGCCGGGGGCGAAACCGCAGCCGAAGTGCCGGGCCGCGGCGGCGTCGAAGTTCCGCTCGGTCAGGTAGTTCCGCGCCGCGGCGGCCTCTGGCTCGGCGAGCTGGGCCACGTAGAACTCGTGCGCGGCGGCGTTCGCGGCGACCAGCCGCGAGCGGGTGCCGCGATCGCGCTGCACCGAGGTGCCGCCGCCCTCGTAATTGATCTTGTATCCGATGCGGTCGGCCAGCTGCTCGACCGCCTCTACGAAGCCGATGTGATCGATCTTCTGGAGGAACGCGAAGACGTCGCCGCTCTCGCCGCAGCCGAAGCAGTGGAAGTGGCTGTGGTTCGGGCGCACATGGAACGAGGGCGACTTCTCGTCGTGGAAGGGGCACAGGCCCTTCAGCGAGTCGGCCCCGGCGCGCTTGAGCGCCACGTACTCACCCACGACGTCCTCGATGCGTACGCGTTCACGAATTGCCGCGATATCGCGATCAGGGAGTCGTCCGGCCACGATCACCGAGTCTAGCCGCCACCCGCTCGAGGCGGCTCTCGGTGTAGGAGGCGATCTGGTCCACCACCACCCGCACTCGCGCGGTGTCGTCGCCCGCCTCCTCCCACCAGGGCAGCAGCACCGGATCCAACCCGTCCGGCGCGACGGCGAGCAGGTGCGCGGCGACCCGGTGGACGCGGTCGCGTTGATCGGCTTGGCGCTGGCGGTGTTCCGGATCGGACATGACGTAGCGCAGCGCGACGGTCTTGAGCACCGCGACCTCCGCGGCCACGATGCGCGGCACCTCGAGGTCGGCCCCGTAGCGGCACAGGCTGCGACCGCCCCACGCCTGCCGGGTCGCCTCCACGGCGGCGGTGGCGAACCGGCCGACCAGATCGCTGGTGAGTCGCTTGAGCGCGACCGAGGCGCGCAGCGTGCCGTCGTATCCGGCGGCCGCTGCGATGACCGGCAGCCCGGACAGCCGTTCGGCCGCGGCGACGAGATCGTCGATGGTCAGCCCCGGATGCTGGGCGTGGCCGAGCGCCGCGAGCGCGGACTGTTCGGCGGGATCGGCCAAGGCGCGCAGGTCGATTCGGCCCGCGATGACGCCGTCCTCGACGTCGTGCACCGAGTAGGCGACGTCGTCGGACCAGTCCATCACCTGCGATTCCAGGCACTGCCGCCGGTCCGGCGCGCCCTTGCGCACCCAGCCCAGCCGCTCCAGATCCACCTCGTACGCGCCGAATTTGGTCGCGGATTCGGTTCGGCCCCACGGGTATTTGACGCACGCGTCGAGCGCCGCGCGGGTGAGGTTGAGTCCGAAGCTCTCGCCCGTCGCGTCGAACACCTTGGGTTCGAGCCGGGTGAGGATACGCAGGTTCTGGGCGTTGCCCTCGAATCCGCCGTGCGCGTCGGCGAATTCGTCCAGCGCGCGTTCGCCGTTGTGGCCGTAGGGCGGATGCCCGATGTCGTGGGCGAGCCCGGCCAGATCCACCAGATCCGGGTCGCAGCCCAGCCCCTCGGCGATGCTGCGGCCGATCTGGGCGACCTCGAGCGAGTGGGTGAGCCGGGTGCGCGGGGTGTCGCCCTCGCGCGGACCCATGACCTGCGTCTTGTCGGCCAGTCGGCGCAGCGCCGCCGAATGCAGCACGCGGGCGCGGTCGCGGGCGTAGTCGCTGCGCCGGGCGGGACAGGGCGACCAGCTCAGGCCCGCGGTGTCGGAGTTCTCCGGCACCATGCGTTCGCGGTCCTGGTCGATGTAGTCGGCCAAAGTCATTGCTCCGCGGTGTATTTGAAGTCGGCGGAGACGTGGGTGATCTGATACCACAGCAGCGCACCGGTTTCGCGCGCGATCCCGTGCGCCTGCGATTCGCGGGTGTAGACGGCGGGGCCGGTGCGGGTGGGTGCGGTCCACGCCTGTAATCCCGCGTCCCGCGCCATGGTTCGGGTGCGCAGCGAATGCCAGGGGTCGCTGACCAGCACGGCGGAGGACAGGTCGCGGGCGCGCATGGCGTCGGCCACGGCCTCGATGCTCTGCAAGGTGTCCGATCCGGTCTCCACCGCGAGGAGGTGGTCGGCGGGCACGCCGCGATCGCGCAGGTAGTTCCGCCCCGAGGCGGCCTCGGTGTAGTTGTCGCCGACCTGTTTGCCGCCGACCGTGATGACCAGCGGCGCAACGCCTTTGGTGTACAGGTGGTACGCCTGCGCGAGCCGGGCCTCGAACACCGACGAGGGCGTGCCGTCGTACTGCGCCGCGCCGAGCACCACGATCGCGTCGGCGTGCGAGTAGTCGTTGATCCGTGCCACCTGCCATACCCGAAAGGCGGTGCCGCCCACCACCACGACGCCGAACAGGAGGGTTCCGGCGATCAACCGGCGAATCCAGCGCAGCACCGGCGATCCCGGCCGGGTCGAGCCGGATGCGGCGCTGCGGACAGGCACGGGTCGGGTCGGAGCGGACGACATGACCCGAGTCTGCCAGGATTCGGTCACGCCGGGATTGCGGTGATCCGGGCGCGATCCGCGACCGGTGGTCACCAACCGCGCTGCCGCCACTCGGCCAGGTGCGGGCGTTCGGCGCCGAGGGTGGTGTCGTCGCCGTGGCCGGGATAGACGGCGGTGTCGTCGCCGAAGCGGTCGAACAGTTTGCCGGTCACGTCGGTGTAGAGCGAGTCGAAATCCTCCGGCGAGGTGGTGCGGCCCACACCGCCGGGGAACAGGGAATCGCCGGTGAACAGGTGTACCCGGCCGTCGCCGTCGGTGAGGGCCAGCGCCACCGAACCCGGGGTGTGCCCGCGCAGGTGGATGACCTCGAGGTCGAGTTCGCCGACGCGCACCGAATCCCCTTCGGCCAGAACGCGTTCCGGCCGTACCGGCAGCGGTTCGGCGTCGAGGCCGTGCGCGGCGGTGGGCACGGCGGTCTCGGCGGCGACCTTCTCCAGACCCTGCCAGTGGTCGAAATGCTGGTGGGTGGTGAGGATCAGGCGCAGCCGGTCCGGCGTCTCCTGCCGGATCAGCTCGAGGATGCGGTCCGGTTCGTTGGCCGCGTCGATCAGCACCGCGTCGCCGGACGCGGTGTCCTGCACGAGGTAGACGTTGTTGTCCATCGGGCCGACCGACATCTTCACGATGCGCGCGCCGGGCACGTCCCGCTGCTGGGGGTTCTCGCCCGGTGCGACGTGGCCGGTGTAGGGACGATCGATCGTGATCACGGTTTCGATGGTAGTCATGCGCACCGACACGGGTCCCGGCGTCAGGTGGCCAGGGCGGGATCCAGCACGATCTTCACCGCGCCGTCGGCCTTGCGCTGGAACATGGCGTACGCCTCGGGCGCGGCGGCCATCGGGAGCCGGTGGGTGGCGAAGTCGTCCACGCCGAGCGGATCGTCGTCGTCGAGCAGCGGCAGGATGTCGTCGATCCAGCGTTTGACGTTGGCCTGGCCCATGCGCAGTTGGATCTGCTTGTCGAACAGCACCTTCATCGGCATCGGATCGACCATGCCGCCGTAGACGCCCGACAGCGAGATGGTGCCGCCGCGGCGCACGATGTCGATCGCGCTGTGCAGCGCAGCCATCCGGTCCACACCCGCGGTGTCGATCACCTTGCGCGCCACCGCGTCCGGCAGCAGCGACGCCGACAGCTGCGCCGCCGAGGCGATCGGGGAGCCGTGCGCCTCCATGCCGACCGCGTCGATCACCGAATCGGTGCCGCGCCCGTCGGTCATCTCCCGGATGATGTCGCCGACGGGGGCGTCGACGGCCGACAGGTCCACGATCTCCACGCCGCGCGCGGCCGCGCGGGCCAGCCGTTCGGGCACCAGGTCGACGCCGATGACGCGGTACCCGCGGTGCCGCGCGACCCGGGCCGCCATATCGCCGATCGGGCCGAGGCCGAGCACGGTCACCGAGCCGCCGTCGGGGATCGCGGCGTATTCCACGGCCTGCCAGGCGGTCGGCAGCACATCGGACAGGAACAGATAGCGGGTGTCCTGCGGGCCGTGCGGCACCTTGACGTGGGTGAAGTCCGCGTGCGGCACCCGCAGGTATTCCGCCTGCCCGCCGGGCACCTGGCCGTAGAGTTTGGAGTAGCCGAAAAGCGCCGCGCCCGAACCGTATTCGCGGACCTGGGTGGTCTCGCACTGGCTGGGCAGCCCGGTGCCGCACATGTAGCAGTGGCCGCAGCTGATGTTGAACGGCACGACGACGCGGTCCCCCGGGGCGAGATCGGTCACGCCCGGCCCCGTCTCCTCGACGATCCCGATCGGCTCGTGCCCCAGAATGTCGCCCTCACTCATGAAGGCCCCCAACACCTCGTACAGATGCAGATCGGACCCGCAGATGGCAGACGAGGTCACCTTGATGATCGCGTCCGTAGGCTCCTCGATCTTGGGATCGGGAACCTCGTCGACCGACACCTTCCGCCGCCCCTGCCACGTCACTGCCCGCATACGCACTCCTCATCCGTGGGTTGTCCCTGCGCACTACCCGGCGGGCGGAGAGGAAAACAGCGGGCTACAGCCAGCCCAGGCGTTCGGCGGGCGGACGGCCTCGGCGCGAGGGGCGCTATGCCCGGCCCCGGTGTTCGACGCGACTACCTCGGCGGGGCCAGCCACAGCCAGGCCGGGGTTCGACCCGCACTGCCTCGCCGCGCGGAGCTATAGCCAGCGCAGGGGTTCGGCGTGCATTGCCTCGGTGCGGGGGCGCTACAGCCAGCCCAGGCGTTCGGCGGTGCGGACGGCCTCGGCTCGGGTGCGGGTGCCGGTTTTGCCGATGGCGGCGGAGAGGTGGTTGCGGACGGTGCCCTCGGAGAGGTGGAGGCGGGCGGCTATGGCGGCGGCGGTGGAGCCGTCGGCGGCGGCGGAGAGGACCTCGCGTTCGCGGGCGGTCAGGGGGGAGGTGCCGGAGGTGAGGGTTTCGGTGGCCAGCGCGGGGTCGACCACGCGCAGGCCCATGTGGACGCGGCGGACGGCGTCGGCCAATTCCCTTGCGGGCGTGTCCTTCACGAGGAAACCGTCGGCCCCGGCATCGATGGCGCGCCGCAGGTAGCCCGGGCGCCCGAAGGTGGTCACCATGAGGATTCGCACACCCGGGTGCGCCGCGTGCAACTGCCCCGCGACCGCGATCCCGTCCATCCCCGGCATCTCCACATCCAACAGCACGACATCGGGCCCGGTCCGCTCCACCGCGGCGAGCACCTCGTCCCCCCGCCCCACCTCGCCCACCACCTCGAGATCGGACTCCAACCCGAGCAACGCGGCCAGCGCCCCACGCACCAGCGCCTGATCATCGGCGAGCAACAGCTTGATCGTCATCGCCCACAGACGATAGCGGCGTGCCCGGCAGTCGCGCTCACGGCTCAGGGGGCGAGGGTTGCGCGCAAGCGCACACCTCCGCCGGACCGCGTGGTGATTTCGAGGCTGCCGCCCGCGGCGCGGACGCGTTCGCGGAGGCCCGCGAGGCCGTTGCCGGAGGGGGTGGTGTCGGGCAGGCCCACGCCGTCGTCGGTGATCTCGATCGTGGTGGGGGTGACGCGGACGGTGCAGTGGTGGGCCTGGCTGTGGCGGACGATATTGGTGACGGCCTCGCGCAGGACCCAGCCGAACAGGATGCTCTGGCGCGGCGGCACGTCGACCGAGTCCGGGAGGTCGGCGTCGATTTCGCTGGCGTGCAAGGCCGTTCGCGCGGTGGCGAGTTCGGCCGCCAGCGACATCTCGCGCAGACCGCCGACGGTTTCGCGGACCCCGGCGAGGGCTTCGCGGGCGAGGCGTTCGACCTCGGCGATCTCGGCCTTGGCGCGGGCGGGGTCGAGGTCGACCAGGCGCCCGGCCAGTTCGGTTTTCACGGTGATGACGGTGAGTGAGTGACCGAGGATGTCGTGGACGTCGCGGGCGACGCGATTGCGTTCCTCGACGATGGCCAGTTCACCCTGCTGACGACGGGCCAGCTCGCGTAACCGCTTGCCGCGCTGGCCGATCTCGCGACCGAACCAGATGCCCACGGGCACCAGGCACACCAGCAGCAGGCCGCCGCCGATGTGCAGGCCCGGCACGGTCACGGCCAGCAGCACGGTCGCCGTCACCACGATCAGCACCACGTAGCCGGACTGCCGGCTGGGCAGCACCATGATGGCCACCGCGGCGACGTACATGGTGGTGGGAAAGGCGGTGGGCCCCAACGTGGTCAGCAACGCGACGCTCAGCACCGACATCGCCGCCAGCAGCAGCCACAATCGGTGGTCCACCGGATCGGGTTCGGCCAGCACGTCGTCGTCGGCGCGACGGAACAGCGCGAAGGTGATCACGATGAGCGCCAGCAGCGCGATCGCGGCCGCGGCGGCCACACCGCCGCGCACCCGATGCCCGGCGCCGAGGTGACCGCTGATCGGCCCGATGAGGTACACCAGCCACGCCACCGCCAGGAACGCCCCCCACCCCGCCCGCCGCCAGCGGCTCGGCCGGACCGGGTCGGCGGCGGCCCGATCCAGCAGCCGCGAGACGACATCGAGGACATGGACGCGTTCCAGCCCGCGGGGGTCGAGGGATGATCGGCCGGTCACGAGCGGACGCTACCTCAGCGCGCCGTGTCGCGGCGGAACAGGTACGCGGCTCCCCCGCCGAACACGGCCGTCCACACCACGACATTGACCAGCGCGATCCCGATCGACCCGAGACTCTCCTGCCCCATCGGCAGCCGCGCGAGCGTGGCGATGCCATTGGTGGGGAAGATCCGCGACACCGTCTCGAACCAGCCACTGGGCGGCACGAACAACCCGCCGCCGAAGCCCAGCGCCGCCAGCGCCAACCCGAGCAGCTGCATGACGTTCTCCGCGGGCAGCAGATAGCCGAGGAACAGACCGAAGGCCGCGAACACCAGCGACCCCACCCAGGACAGCACGAAACAACTCACCCACGCCACCGGCGTCAGCCGCGCCCCGAAGATCGCGCCGAGCGTGAAAACCGCTGTCACGGAGAGCAATCCGAGCACCATGGCGACCATGACCTTGGTGGCCACATAGGTGACCGGCCGCAGCGGGGTCAGCCGCAACTGCCGGTTCCAGCCGTGCCCGCGCTCCACCGCGACGATCGCCCCGCCCGACGCGGTGGCGAACATCGCGCCGTAGACGGCCATCGAGATCATCAGATACGCGGTGAGATTGCCGGACCCGTACGCCTCGCCGCGATACGAGGAGTTGGTGCCCACGGCGACGAACACCACCGCGGGCATGATCAGGGCGAAGATGCCGGTGCGCTTGTTGCGCAACATCCGGCGCAGCTCCAGGCCGAGGAATTCGGTGCTGAAGCCGCCGAGCGCGGTGTGCATATCAGTGTCCTCCGGTCAGGGTGAGGAAGGCGTCCTCGAGATTGCGGCCGGTGACCTCCAGGTCGACGGCCGCGGTGGCGTGCAGCAGATAACGGGCGACGGCGTCGGAGTCCTTGGTGTGCACCAGGATTCGGTCACCCCTCGTTTCGACCGAATCCACCCCGGGCAGCGCGAGCAGCCGTTCGCGGTCCGCGTCCGGCAGGGTGGCGCTCACCACGCGGCCGGAGGCGAGGTTCTTGATCTCGGCGGCGCTGCCGTCCGCCACGACGGTTCCGTTGCGCACCAACACGATTCGATCGGCGTAGGCGTCGGCCTCGTCCAGGTAGTGGGTGGCGAACAGCACGGTGCGGCCCGCCCGCGCGTCGGCGCGGATGGCGTTCCAGAAGTCGCGGCGGCCCTCGACGTCCATACCGGTGGTCGGCTCGTCGAGCACGAGCAGATCCGGATTGGGCAGCAGTGCCAGCGCGAACCGCAGCCGTTGCTGTTGTCCCCCGGAGCATTTGCCGACCATGCGCTCGGCGATGTCGTCGATTCCCGCGCGCAGCAACACCTCTCGCGCCGGGCGGGGGTTCGCGTGCAGGCAGGCCACCAGCCGCACCGTCTCGGCGACGGTGAGGTCGGGCAGCAGCCCACCCGATTGCAGGACGGCCGAGACCCGGCCCGCGGCGATCGCGCGGTCCGGCGGGCCGCCGAACAGCGCGACGTGTCCGGAGTCGGGCCGCAGCAGGCCCAGCAGCGTGTCGAGGGTCGTGGATTTGCCCGCGCCGTTGGGGCCGAGGAAGGCGACGACCTCGCCCGGCGCCACGGTCAGGTCGAGGCCGTCCACCGCCCGCACGATTCCGGCCGGGGTGCGGAACGCCTTGGTGAGCCCTCGTATCTCGATGGCTGATGTCATGCCTACGACTCTCGCGCGTCGCGGCTGGGCACGCCTCGCTCAAGCGTCACGATGCGACCATGACAACTGTCACGGTCACGCCTCCCACCTACCCCCGACCAGCTGCCCCCGAGAGGCGTTGCGCCGCAACCGCGCCCGGCGGACCCGCCGCCGCACCGGCGGGATCGCCAGCAGCGGGGCCGCCAGCGCGGCCAGCAGATTCAGCACGGCCGTCGCGATCTCGGCCAGGATGTTGACGACCACGACCAGCAGGCACGCCACCGCGGGCTGCGCGAACAGCGCGGCCGACGCCCACGCTCCCGCCTGCGCGGCCGCGATCGCGGCGGCCCCGGTGAGCATCATGCCCGCCAGCGCCGCCAGCGCGACCCAGAAGTCGAGGAGCCGACGCACCACCACTCCCTCGACGTGCCAACACCTTTCGCGGACACCCTACCGCCCGGAAGGAACGCTCATCCATTTCCTGGATGTGAACGTTTGTCCCACAACTCAGGGCCGCAGCACGATCTTGCCGTGGGTGTGGTCGCGTTCGAGTTCGCGGTACGCCGCGCGTACCGCGGTGAGCGGGTAGGTCGCCGCGATGGGGATCTCGAGGGTGCCCGCGGCGGCCAGGTCGGCCAGTTCGGCGAGCACGTCGATGGTGTCGGCGGCGGCGTTGCCCTCGGACTTCACGCCGTACTTCTCGACGGCGGGGAAGTCGATGATGGTGTTGATGCGGTCCGGTTTCACGCCCAGTTCCAGGGCGAGTTCCACGTAGCCGGAGCCGTAGGTGTCGATGAAGGCGTCGATGCCGTCGGGGGCGGCGGTGCGCAGGCGTTCGGCCAGGCCCTCGCCGTAGGCGATCGGGGTGACGCCGTGGGCGCGCAACCAGTCGTGCTTGGCGGGTCCGGCGATGCCCAGCACGGTGACGTCGCGAGCCCGAAGCAGTTGCACCACAATCGATCCCACGCCGCCGGACGCGCCGGACACCGCGATGGTCTCCCCCGCCTCGGGGCTCACCGCGCGCACCGCGGCGAAGGCGGTGGTGCCCGCGACGAACAGCGCGCCCGCGATGTCCCAGGACAGGTCCGCGGGTTTGGGGGTGACCTGCTCGGCGGGCACCACGACGTGGGTGGCGTGGCTGGCCCGGTTGTTGGTGAAGCCGAGCACCTCGTCACCGACGGCGATGCCGCTCACCCCGTCGCCGAGCGCGGCCACCCGGCCCGCGAAATCGGTGCCCTGGCCGGAGGGGAAGGTCGCGGGCCAGCGGTCGTGCAACAGGCCCGCGCGAATCTTCGACTCGCCCGGATTGATCCCGGCGGCGACCACGGCCACCAGCACCTCCCCCGGGCCGGGCGCCGGATCGGGCACCTCGACCACGTTCAGCACATCGACGTCACCGTACTCATCGAACCGGACCGCGTGGGCCATACCGCACCTCTTCCGTTCGGGACTCTTTGTCGGTGGCGAACGACCGCGACGACACGGATATTTCCGGTCAGGGGGTGAGAGTCTCCAGATGATCCAACACGACGAAGCGGCTGCCGGGACTCGCCGCGGTCACGGCCCGGCGCAACGGTTCCAGGCCGCCGGCGTCGCGGGCGGGTTCGCTCAGCGGAAGATCGAAATCGTCCCAATGCGTCGGCACCACATAGCGCGGATTCCCGAGCGTGCGCAGCAGGCGGGGCACGTAGTCGCGGATCAGGGTGCCGCCCGCGGGCAGCAACAGCACATCCGGCCGCAGCCCGGCGAGTTCGGATTCGATGTAGTTGGCGCCGCCGAAGTTCAGCACGCCGACCGCGCCCATGGTGACGTGGTAGGCGAGCGTGCCGCCCTCGACCAGATCGCTGATCACCTGGGGCCGTGGCCAATTCGTCGCGCCGAGGCCGGGTCTCGTTCCGGGATAGGCGATCTGGGCGCGCGGGCCGGTCATGGAGTGCAGGGAACGCAGCACGCGGACGCGGTAGCCGTCGAAGGCGAGGTCCTCGCCGCCGGTCGCCAGGGCGAGCTGTTTCTCGGGCGCGCCGAGCGCGGCCATCAGGTTCAGGTGGGTCTCGGTGCCGAGCACGGTGGCCCCGGTGCGCTGGGCGATGTAGGGCACGTCGGTGAGGTGGTCGTAGTGGCCGTGGGTGACCAGGATGTGGTCGGCGCGCAGGCGGCCGGAGTCGACATAGGAGTCGATCAGGGCGGTGTCGACCGAGATCGGGGTTCGCGGGTCGGCGCCCGCCGGGGTGTAGGTGCCGGTGTGGAAGCGGGTGAGCCACGGGTCGATCAGCACGGTCTTCGTGCCGTCGGTGATCTCCCACCCGTTGTTGCCCCACCAGCGCACGGTCACCGTGGAACCGGCCGCCGGTGCCGGGGTCGTCGCGCTCGGTCCGCGGCGCTCGACCGCGCATCCGGCGGCCAGCACCGCCGCCGCGCCGAGCAACCCTCGTCTGCTCACACTGCTCATGCCGGGCACGACATCACGGCCACCGGGCCGCTGTCCAAGATCAACCGCTCGATCTTCCGATATCGGAACCGATATCGTCGCAGCGTGGACCCCCTGCGCAAGCTCCGCTACTTCGTCGCCGTCGCCGAGGAATCGCATTTCGGCCGGGCCGCGGAACGTCTCGGCATCGCCCAGCCGCCGCTGAGCCAGCGCATCCGCGAACTGGAGCGGGATCTGGGCGCACGGCTGTTCGACCGCGGCCGCACGGTCACCCTCACCGAGGCCGGGCAGGTCCTGCTCGCCGAATCCCGCGACCTGCTCGCCCGCTGGGATCGGACGGTCGCCCTGGTGGGCCGCGCGCATCGCGGCGAGACGGACGCGCTGCGCGTCGGGGTGCCGCCGGACCTGGCCGGACGGACGCTGGCCGCGCTGCTGACGGCCTTCGAGCGGGCGCGTCCGGAGGTGCGGCTGGATCTACAGGAGTTGACGACGACCGAACAACTGGCCCTGCTCGCCGAGCGGCAACTCGACGCCGGGCTGCTGGAGCATCCGGTGGATGTGACGGGTCTGCGGCTGGGCCCGGCGATCGACACCCCGCTGGGTGTGGTGCTCCGCCGCGAATCGCCGCTCGCCTCGAAAACCGAACTGGCCCTGAGTGATCTGGCCGGGCACGGCCTGGTCATGCCGCCCCGCGCCGCCGCTCCCGGACCCTACGACGCGATTCTGCGCATCTGCTGGGAACAGGGCTTCCGGCCCGGTCGGGTGGTGCACGCCCGGAATCCGGAATTCGTTCTGGGACTGGTTCTCTCGGGCCACGGCGTCGCGTTCGAACAGGGGACGGTCGCGCGCAAGGAGGCCCGGGTGGTGTGGCGCCCGCTGCGCGACGAACCCGTGCGCCGCCGCCTGTCCCTCGCCTGGCCGACGGCCGCGCCGCATCCTGCCGCATCGGGTTTCGCGGAGTTGATCGTGGAAGTCCTTGGCGCGGACGGGGTTTCGCGACCAGTACCGGCAGGAGACGACGTGCGGCCGTGGCAGGTGCTGGTCGAGCGGCGGTGATGCTCGTCAGTGGGCGGTGATTCCCGATCGGCAGGGGTGGTCGAGGGATTCGACGGCGGCGCGGGCGACGGCGCCGATCGCCCGATCCACGCGCGGCAGGCGATGGGCGAGATCGGTGGTTCGGGTGAAAACGGCTGCGGCATACCGAGTTCCGTCCGGATACTCCACAACGGCTATCTCGTTGCGCACGCCCGGTAGCGTTCCGGTCTTGCCCCGCACGGCGATCTCGTCGTCGAAGGCGGAGCCGATGCGGTGGTGGTTGAGCTGGGCCGACATCAGCTCGAGCAGCCACGCGCAGGCGGGCGGCGGGGCGGCCTCGTGGCGGGCGACGAGTTCCAGCAGACGGGTCATGTCGCGGGGAGTGCTCGCGGACGTGCGGCGGGGGTCCAGGATGCGCAGCCCGAGGATCTCCTCGGCGGGCATCTCCCGATAGCGGCGGGCGAATTCGGCGGCGTCGGCGACGCCCATGTCCTCGGCCATGGACGCGAGCAGATCCCGCAGCGCGCCCACGATTCTCGTGCGCGACAGCCCCAGCTCGCTCGTCAGCGCGCGCACATTCTCCAGGCCGACGCGGTCGAACAGCAGGTCGGCGGCGGTGTTGTCGCTGACGGTCAGGGCGAGCCAGGCGGCGTCGCGCAGGCTGTATTCCACGTCGTCGCGACAGCCCGAGGTGCCGGGGCCGCCGAGCCGGTCCGCGGCGCTCGCGCGCACCCGGTCGGTGGGGTCCAGCTGCCCGGCCGCGATCTGCCGGGCCAGCTCGAGCACCAGCGGCACCTTGACCACCGACGACAGGACCACGAGTTCGTCCGCGCGCCAACCGGTTTCGGCTCCGCATTCCAGGCAGCGGACGTGCGACCAGCCCTGCACGCCCGCTCGCGCGAAGATCTCCTCGGACTCGGTTCGACGCACCGCCGCCCGCTACGCCCCCAGCAGCCGCTGGGCCAGGTACCCCTCCACCTGATCCAGCGAAATCCGCTCCTGCGTCATCGAATCGCGCTCGCGGACCGTGACGGCCTGATCCTCGAGGGTGTCGAAATCGACGGTGACACAGAACGGCGTGCCGATCTCGTCCTGCCGGCGGTAGCGGCGGCCGATCGCGCCCGCGTCGTCGAAGTCGACGTTCCAGTTCCTGCGCAGCCGGGTCGCGAGGTCCTTGGCCTTGGGCGAGAGATCGGCGTTGCGCGACAGCGGCAGGACCGCGGCCTTCACCGGGGCCAGGCGGCGGTCCAGGCGCAGCACGGTGCGTTTCTCCATGACGCCCTTGGCATTCGGGGCCTCGTCCTCGGTGTAGGCGTCGATGAGGAACGCCATGAGCGAACGGGTCAGGCCCGCCGCGGGCTCGATGACGTAGGGGGTGTAGCGCTCGCCGGTGTTCTGGTCGAAGTAGTTCAGCTCGGTGCCCGAATGCTCGGAGTGCGTCTTGAGGTCGAAGTCGGTGCGGTTCGCGACACCCTCGAGCTCACCCCATTCGCTGCCCTGGAAGTGGAAGCGGTACTCGATGTCGACCGTGCGGGTCGAGTAGTGCGACAGCTTCTCCTTCGGGTGCTCGTAGAGCCGCAGGTTCTCCGGATCGATGCCGAGGTCGGTGTACCAGGCCAGCCGGGTGTCGATCCAGTACTGATGCCACTGCTCGTCCTCGCCGGGCTTGACGAAGAACTCCATCTCCATCTGCTCGAACTCGCGGGTGCGGAAGATGAAGTTGCCCGGGGTGATCTCGTTGCGGAAGCTCTTGCCGATCTGGGCGATACCGAACGGCGGCTTCTTGCGCGCGGTGGTCATCACATTGGCGAAGTTGACGAAGATGCCCTGCGCGGTCTCCGGGCGCAGATAGTGCAGGCCCTCCTCGGACTCGATCGGGCCGAGGTAGGTCTTGAGCATCATGTTGAAATCGCGCGGCTCGGTCCACTTGCCGACGGTGCCGCAGTCGGGGCACGCGATGACCTCCATCGAGACCGAATCCGGGTCGTCGATCTTGTTCTTCTCGGCGTAGTTCTCCTGCAGGTGGTCCTGCCGGTGCCGCTTGTGGCAGTTGAGGCATTCCACGAGCGGGTCGTTGAAGACGCTCACGTGGCCCGAGGCGACCCACACCTGCCGGGGCAGGATGATCGCGGAGTCCAGGCCCACCACGTCGTCGCGGCTGATGACCATGGCACGCCACCACTGCTTCTTGATGTTCTCCTTGAGCTCCACGCCGAGCGGCCCGTAGTCCCACGCCGAGCGGGTACCTCCGTAGATCTCACCGCTGGGGTACACCAGGCCGCGACGCTTGGCGAGGTTGGCGACGGTGTCGATCTTCGACTTGGGTGCCACTGCTGAAGCTCTCCCTCTGGATGATGGGTGGTGGGCGATTCGAACCAGCCTATCGAGGGGCGCGCGGGGGCGTGGAAGCAGTATCGGTTCGACACACCGGGGGTCAAGATTGACATGCGCACCTGTGCATACCAATAATGGCATCGGTTTCCAATAAGGAGTTGGTTCGATGACCACCGACAGCGGTGCCCCCCTTCGTCGCAGTCGCGTCGCCGTGGAGGCGCCCACCCCGATTCCGCACGACCCGTACCCGTACCGCGCGCCGAGCGCACCCGCGGTTCCGCCGCGCGCGATTCTGGACAACGCGGGCGAGCTGCTGCGCGCGTTGGCCGCGCCCGTGCGCATCGCCATCGTGTTGCAGCTGCGCGAGTCGCCGCGCTGTGTGCACGAATTGGTCGATACGCTGGGCGTGACCCAGCCGCTGGTCAGCCAGCATCTGCGCATCCTCAAGTCGGCGGGCGTGGTGCGTGGCGAGCGAACCGGCCGCGAGGTGATCTACGAGCTGGTCGACGACCACTTGGCGCGCATCGTCGTCGACGCCGTCGCACACGCCGAGGAAGGGTGATCCGTGCCGGACAAGACGGGCACAACCGAAAAGACGGTCGGTATTCGCAGTACCCGCCAGCGCAGCGCGATCGCCGCGCTGCTCGGCGACATCGATGAGTTCCGTTCCGCCCAGGAACTCCACGACGAACTCCGCCGCCGCGGCGAGGGCATCGGCCTCACCACGGTCTACCGCACGCTCCAATCCCTCGCCGAGGCGGGCAAGGTCGACGTCCTGCGCACCGACACCGGCGAATCGGTCTACCGCCAATGCTCCAAGGGCCATCACCACCACCTGGTCTGCCGCCACTGCGGCAGCACGGTCGAAGTGGAAGGCCCCACCGTCGAAGCCTGGGCCGAATCCATCGCCGCCCAACATGGTTTCACCCAGATCAGCCACACCCTGGAAGTCTTCGGCATCTGCCACCGCTGCACCTGACCCCAGGCACGGCACCCCAGCCGCACCCTTTATTCGAATCCGCACCCCTTGTAGAGCCCTGCAAGGGGTGCGGATCCATATAAAGGGTGCGGATTGGGTTGCCGTGCTTGGGGATTCAGGCGGGGGTGGGGGCTGGTTGGGGGCGGAGGGTGGCGAGGGTGATGAGGATGAGGGCGGCGGCGGACCAGGTGAAGAGGACCGTCAAGGGGGTGGTGAGGGCGTGGGAGTCGAAGAAGGCGACCGAGCGGAGGAGGGTGGCGGCGGCGCCCGGGGGGAGGTATTGGCCGAGGGAGCCCCAGAAGGTGGGGAGGAGTTCGGGGGCGGAGGTGGCGGCGGAGAAGGGGTTGCCGATCAGGAGGAGGAGCAGGGCGGCGATGCCTATGCCGGGCCGACCGACGACCGCCGCCAGCCCGACCACCGAACCGGCGACGGCGAAGGAGACCAGGGCGGCTACGGCGGCGAGAGTCAGGTAGGAGCCGGGGAGGATGTCGAGCCAACCCTGGACCACGGACATGCTCAACAGCCCCGCCGCCACAGCGAAGGTGAACAACCCCGCCACTCGCGCGGCGAGGGTGGGGATGAGCAGGCTCAGGAGAGCGCCCGCGGCGGTACCCGCCATCACCAGGGGCAGGACCATGGCCCCGAAGGCCGCGCCGCGGGGGTCGTGGGAGTCGGCGGGGACGATGTCCTCGATGGGGTTACTCGGACCACCAGGGGCACTTGCCAACTGTTGCCCCATCTGCGTAAACAACTGCGCCACAACAGGACTCGCCGCTGAGGCGACCAGAAGGCGGGGTTGGCCGCCCCCGGTGACGATCGCGCCGTAGGCGTCGCGGTGTTCCAGGGCCGAGCGGGCGGCGGGCTCGTCGGGGACCGTGGTGATGGCGAAGGCGGCGGGGTCGTGTTGGGTGAGTTTGTCCGCGACGGTGGCGGCCTGGGGGCCGGTCACGACGAGGGGGAGGTCGCGGGGCTTCAGGTTGGCGGCGGGCCAGGCGAAGGCGATCAGCATGACGGCTTGCAGGACGGCCGCGGCCAGGCCCACGGCGATCGCGCGTGACATGGCGTTCATGAGGGCTCCCCAGAAAATCGGAGGTTCGTTCTCTTTGAGCTCCCACCGTGACACCTCCCGTCGAAGCTTGTCAAGAACGAACATTCGTTTTATTTTGGAGACCATGCCCCGAGTCAGCGCGGAACACCTCGAGCGCCGCCGCCGCCAGATCCTCGACGCCGCGCAGGAATGCTTCGCCCGCAAGGGTTTTCACGCCACCTCGATGCAGGACGTTTTCGCCGAGTCCGGCCTGTCGGCGGGGGCGGTCTACCGCTACTTCAAGAGCAAGGACGATCTGATCGCCGCCCTCGCCGCCGACGCCATGGTGCTCATCGGCGGTGTCATGGCCGAACTCGTCCAGCGCGATCCGCTGCCCACCCCGAGCGCGGTCATCGGCACCCTGACCAGCGAGATCGTGCGCATCGGCGAATCCAGCGGCCGGGTGCGCCTGGCCCCGCAGGCGTGGGCGCTCGCGGCAATCGATCCCGAGGGGCACCCGTACGTCGGCGCGGCCATCGGCATGTTCCGCGAGCGCTGGCGCGAGTACGCCGACCGGATGCGCGCGGCCGGGTGGCTGGCCCCCGACGCCGACACCGACGCCGTGGCCAAGACCCTGCTCGGCATCATGCCCGGCTTCCTGCTCCAGCACGTGCTGCTCGGCGACACCGATCCCGAGGCCATGGCACGCGGGATGGAACTCCTGTTTAACTTTCGAAAACGCTAGGGCAGCAACCCTTTTCGCGCCCGCCCCGCACCCGACAACACCAGCAGCAGCATGGTCGTCAACGCCGCGTCCGACAGTCCGGCGGCCGGGAAGGTATAGCGCAGGATCACATCGGCCAGCTTGTCGTGCCCGATCACGGTGAGCGAACCGAACTGCAACGCGTTGTTCCGATCGGCCACCCGCTTGTGCAACTGCGGTTTGAGCGGCCGGTCCCAAGCCAGCACGCAGGTCAGCGTGAGCACATCGAGGCCCTCCGCGAGGGTGACCCCGCGCAACGAGCACAGCGCGCCCTCGAATTCGAAGCCCAGCCCGCCGTCCTCGACCCGCACCGCGATATCGCATCCGGTCAGGCACGCACCGGCGCGGGCCTGCAACTCCTCGGCCGTGGTCGGGCTCATTTCACCCCGCCGAAACGCCGGTCGCGCTTGGCGTACTCCACGCACGCCTCCCACAGGTTGCGCCGGTCGAAATCGGGGAAAAGCGTGTGCTGGTAGACGAATTCGGCGTAGGCCGACTGCCAGATGAGGAAGTTGGAGCTGCGCAACTCGCCGGAGGGGCGCAGGAACAGGTCGACGTCCGGCATATCGGGTTCGTCGAGGTAGCGGGCGAAGGTCTCCTCGGTGATCTTCTCCGGATTCAGCTCCCCCGCCGCGGCGAGGCGCGCGATTTCCCGTGCGGCGTCGGCGATCTCGGCCCGGCCGCCGTAGTTGACGCACATGGTGAGGGTCATCACCGTGTTGTCCTTGGTGAGCTCCTCGGCGATCTCGAGTTCCTTGATCACGCTGCGCCACAACCGCGGTCGCCGCCCGGCCCAGCGGACCCGCACCCCCATCTCGTGCATCTCGTCGCGGCGGCGGCGGATGACGTCGCGGTTGAAGCCCATGAGGAAGCGCACCTCGTCGGGGCTGCGCCGCCAGTTCTCGGTCGAAAAGGCGTACGCCGACAGCCATTTCACGCCGATCTCGATGCACCCCTCCACGGTGTCCATGAGCACCGCCTCGCCGCGCTCGTGCCCCGCGGTGCGCGGCAGCCCCCGCTCCTGCGCCCAGCGCCCGTTGCCGTCCATGACGAGCGCGACGTGCCTGGGCACGAACTCCATCGGCAGTTCGGGCGGCCGCGCCCCGGACGGATGCGGCGACGGCGGACGAACGGTGCGGCCCTGAGCGGTCGAGGTGCGATTACCGATCACGCCCCCAATCCTGCATCACGCGCCGGAGCCCGTGACCACGACCCGGAATTCTCGCCCCCTCCGCCCGGGTTCCGGGTCCGGCGACTCCGCTTCCGCTCACCGCACCTCGGCCCGAAGCGCGACGCCACGCCGACGCGCGACTCACCCCACCCGCGTATCCGCGTCCTCGTGCGGCCGGGTCCGCTCGATCAACGGCAAGGTCCGCAACTGCCGCTCGAGATGCCACTGCAAATGCGCCGCGGTGAGCCCGCTGGCCTGCCGCCGCACCCCCTCCGGCACCGCGTCCAGCCCCGACCAGTCCCCCCGATTCAGCGCGCTCATCAGATCCAGCACCCCCACCGCGGGCGTGGCCGAGCCCGGCGGGCGGCAGTGCACGCACACCGCTCCCCCGGCCGCGACGTGGAAGGCGCGATGCGGACCGGGGGTGGCACAGCGCGCGCACTCGTCCAGCGCCGGGGCCCAGCCCGCGAAACCCATGGCGCGCAACAGGAACGCGTCCAGGATCAGCTCGTGCGGACGCTGGTGGGCGGCGATGGCGCGCAACGCCCCCGCGGTGAGCGTGTGCAGCCGGGGCGCGGGCGCCCGTTCCTCACCGGCGAGGCGTTCGGCGGTCTCGAGGACCGCGCAGGCGGTGGTGTAGCGGCCGTAGTCGGCGACGATGTCGGCGGCGAACGCCTCGACCGTGTGCACCTGGGTGACGGTGTCCAGATTGCGGCCGGGATAGAGCTGGATGTCGACGTAGGCGAAGGGCTCGAGCCGGGCCCCGAACCGCGAACGGGTGCGCCGCACGCCCTTGGCGACCGCGCGGACCAGGCCGTGCTGGCGGGTCAGCAGCGTGACGATGCGATCGGCCTCGCCGAGCTTGTGCTGGCGCAGCACGATCGCATGGTCACGGTAAAGACGCACGGACCCATCCTCGCATGCCCGCCCCGCGCGGCGGCCGGAACACTACCGCACGCGATTCTCGCTGTAGAGCTGCTCGATGCGCGGCGCGTGAATCGTGCGCAGCAGCAGCGTGGTCCAGCCGGTGCGGGTGCGATCGATGCCGAAGTTGTCGGCCTCCACGAGCATCCGCTCGGGACCCTGGAGTTCCATCGTCACCGCCGGATGTCCGAGCGGGACGTCCACGAGCGCCTCGCGATTGCCCCACACGATCAGTCGGCGCTTGCTCATCGCCACCGTGCCCGCCGCGATATCGGTCCAGCTCGAGGACGCGTAGTGCAGCGCGGTGCGATAACTGCGCCGGGCCACCGAGCCGCTGATGGGACCGAAGACGATGATGCCGTCCGACTCCAGCGCCGAACGCAATTGCAACGGTAGCTCTTTCGATCCGAACGCCCGGGACATCCACTTCACGCGAATGGATGGTAGGCCGGTCGCTCGGTCCGTGCCGGGGCGCACCCGGCGCGCTCCTGGGAAAACGGCGGCCGGGGACATCACAATTTGAAAACAGCGCACCTCGAAAGCCGGATGTGGACGTCCGACCAACTCCGCGTTACCGTTCGGGGCAAGGACCGACGAGACGGAGCTCACATGACGACGGCGTCCACCCGTGACCTCGGATTGGCCGAGCTCGCCGCCGCGATCACGCGCGGCGACACCACCTCGGTGGCCGCGACCACCGACGCGCTCGACCGCGTCGAGGCGAGCCGCGACACGCTCAACGCGTTCCGGATCGTGCGCCGCGAACGCGCCCTGGCCGAGGCCGCCGCGGCGGATCGGCGCGTCGCCGCCGGGGAGCGGGCGCCGCTGCTGGGCGTGCCGATCGCGATCAAGGACGACACCGATATCACCGGGGAGCCAACGGCTTTCGGCTGCGGCGGCGAGTTCCCGGCCAAGACCGAGGACGCCGAGGTGGTGCGGCGGTTGCGGGCGGCGGGCGCGGTGATCGTCGGCAAGACCAACACCTGCGAGATCGGGCAGTGGCCGTTCACCGACGCCGAATCCTTCGGCTACACCCGCAATCCGTGGGACGCCGAACACACCCCGGGCGGCTCCTCGGGCGGGTCGGCCGCGGCGGTGGCGGCCGGATTGGTGCCCGCCGCACTGGGTTCCGACGGGGCGGGGTCGGTGCGCATACCCGCCTCGTGGACGAATCTGGTGGGCATCAAGCCGCAGCGCGGGCGCATCTCGACCTGGCCGCTGCCCGAGTCGTTCCACGGCCTGACCGTGCACGGTCCGCTGGCCCGCACGGTCGCCGACGCGGCGCTGCTGCTCGACGTCGCGGCGGGCGCGCATCCGGGCGACCGGCACACCCCGCCCGCGCTCACCGTCTCCGACGCCGTGGGCCGCGATCCGGGGCGGCTGCGCATCGCGCTGTCGTTGCGAATCCCGTTCACCGCCACCCGAACCGCGCTGGATCCCGAGGTGGCGGCCCACGTGCGCGGCGTCGCGGACACGCTGCGCCGCCTCGGCCACGAGGTGACCGTCGCCGATCTGCACTACGGCCTGCTGATCGGGGCGAGCTTCCTGCCCCGCTCCATGGTCGGCATCCGCACCGAGCTCGCGAAACTGCAAGGGGCGCAAGTCGATCCGCGCACCCGCTGCAACGCCCGCCTGGGCCTGCTGCTCGGCGGTCCGGCGCTGTTCGCGGCGCGCGCGGTGGAACCGTTGCTGCACAGGCGGATCGGCCGCTTCTTCGACGACTACGATGTCGTCCTCGCCCCCACCACCGCGACCCCGCCGCCGCCGGTGACGGCCATGCAGGGCCTGGGCGTCTCGGCGACCGACGCGCTGATCACCGCCGCCTGCCCCTACACCTGGCCGTGGAACGTACTGGGCTGGCCGAGCGTGAACGTGCCCGCGGGCATCACCGACGCGGGCCTGCCGGTCGGCGCGCAACTCATGGGCCCGGCCTGCGCCGAACCGCGGCTGGTTTCGCTCGCGGCACAACTGGAATCGGAGCTGCGCTGGGACCGGCAGCGCCCCGACCCCTGGTGGGAGCGTTAGAAACCCAAGCGCCCCAACTGTTTCGGATCGCGCTGCCAGTCCTTGGCGACCTTCACATGCAGATGCAGGTAGATGCGGGTGCCGAGGATGTTCTCGATCTGCTTGCGCGCGGCGGTGCCGACCTCCTTGAGGCGGTTGCCGCCCTTGCCGATGACGATGGCCTTCTGGCTCGGCCGTTCCACGTAGAGGATGGCGTGCACGTCGAGCATGCCCTCGCTCTCCTCGCGCGGCAGCACCTCCTCGATGACCACGGCCAGCGAATGCGGCAGCTCGTCGCGCACCCCCTCGAGCGCGGCCTCGCGGATGAGCTCGGCCATGAGGGTTTCCTCGGGCTCGTCGGTCAGCTCGCCGTCGGGGTAGAAGGCCGGGCCCTCCGGCATTTTCGACGCGATGACGTCGATGAGGACGTCGACCTGCTCGTTCTCGACCGCCGACACCGGCACCACCTCGGCGTCGGGGCCGAGCAGCTCGGCGACGGCGAGCAGTTGTTCGGCGATCCGGTCGCGGCTCACCTTGTCGATCTTGGTGACCACGCCGATGCGGGTGGTCTTGGGCGCCATCTGCTCGATCTGCTGGGCGATCCAGCGGTCGCCGGGGCCGATCCTCTCGTCGGCGGGGATGCAGATCGCGATGACGTCGACCTCGGAGTAGGTGTCGCGGACCAGGTCGTTGAGCCGCTGCCCGAGCAGGGTGCGGGGCCGGTGCAGGCCGGGGGTGTCGACCAGGATCAGCTGGGCGTGCTCGCGATGGACGATGCCGCGGATGGTGTGGCGGGTGGTCTGCGGGCGGGAGGAGGTGATCGCGATCTTCTGGCCCACCATGGCATTGGTGAGCGTGGACTTGCCCGTGTTGGGGCGGCCCACGAAACAGACGAAGCCGGACCGGAACTCCTCGCTCATTCGACGACCTCGGATCGGGCGCCGAAGCCGTCCTCGACGGTGTCGTAGATCGCGCCCTTGCGGTCGGCGAAGATGATCCGCGCGGTCGACGAAACCTCTTGTACGGCGGCCACTCCCGGGTCGCGCAGCTGCGCGCCGACCACCACGGCCGCCTCGAAGCCCTCCGCGCCGCTGGACATGGCCGCGGCCACCGCCGACTGCAACGCCGTGAGCCGCAACGCTTTCAGCGCCACCTCCCCCGCCGCGTAGGTGCGCCCGTCGGTGTCGCGCACCGCCGCGCCGCTCGCGCCGCCGGTGCGGCCCAGCGCGCCCCGCGCGAGCACCAGCAGCTTGTTGTCCTCCGCGTCCAGCCCGGCGGCATCGCGTTCACTCATCGCCATCTCCATCCTCGGTACCCACCGCTTCCTGCTCGTCGCCCGGCGCGCGTTCCCCGCCGCCCGGCGTCTCGTCCGCCTCACTCGACCCGTCCTCCGGCGCGCGCTTCTCCGGCGCCCGCTTCACCAGGACCGTGTGCACGCGGACCCGGCCGCGCGCGTCGGCGCCGCCCTCGCCGCGCAGTTGCAGGCCGTGCACGACGGCCTTGGAGCCGGGCAGGGGCACCCGGCCGAGCGCGTGCGCGAGCAGGCCGCCGACGGTGTCGACGTCCTCCTCATCGATGTCCATGTCGAACAGTTCGCCGAGATCTTCCACCGAAAGTCGCGCCGCCACGCGGTATTTGCCGTTTCCGAGGTCCTCGACGGGGGCGATCTCGTCGGTGTCGTACTCGTCGGCGATCTCCCCGACGATCTCCTCGAGCACGTCCTCGATGGTCACCAGGCCCGCGATGCCGCCGTACTCGTCGACCAGCAGGGCCATGTGGTTGCGGCGGCGCTGCATCTCGTCGAGCAGGGCGTCCAGCGGTTTGGAGTCGGGCACGAACACCGCCGGGCGCATGACCTCGCGCACCCGCACCTTCTTGCCCCGATCCGCGTACGGCACAAGGTCTTTCAGGTAGACCACGCCGAGGATGTCGTCGACGTTCTCACCGACCACCGGGATCCGCGAATGTCCGGACCGCACGGCCAGCGACATCGCCTGCGCGGCGGTCTTGTCCGCCTCGATCCACACCATCTCGGTGCGCGGCACCATGACCGCGCGGGCGGCGGTGTCGCCGAGTTCGAACACCGACTGGATCATGCGGCGTTCCTCGGAGTCCACCACGCCGCTCTGCTGGGCCATGTCGACGACCTCGCGCAGTTCGATCTCGGAGGCGAAGGGGCCGTTGCGGAATCCGCGGCCGGGGGTGATGGCGTTGCCGAGCACGATCAGCAACCGGCTCACCGGGCCGAGCAGCGCGCCGATGGCCTGCAACGGCAGGCTCGCCCCGAGCGCGATGGAGTAGGCGTGCTGGCGGCCCAGGGTGCGCGGGCCGACCCCGATGACCATGTAGTCGACCACCACCATGACGACCGCGGTCACCAGCAGCGCCCAGCCCGCGGGCAGCACGTCGACGAAGACGGCGGCCAGCAGCACGGTCGCGGTGATCTCGCACACCACCCGCAGCAGCACCATGAGATTCACGTAGCGCGGCCGGTCGACCACCAGCCGCGCGAGCCGCCGCGCGCCCGTGCGGTCGGCGCGCACCAGATCGTCCACGCGGGCCGGGGAGATCGTCACCAGCGCCGCGTCGAGGGCCGCGAAGACGCCGCCCGCCGGGACCAGCACGATCGCCAGGAGCAGCAGGATCAGCGAATTCACGCCGGGCCCAACGGATCACCGGCGTCGGTGAATCCGGTCTTGCCCAGCAGCCTGCGGTCGCGTTCGGCGAGTTCGGCGCGGCGCTGCGCCTCGCGCAGGCTCTCGTACCAGTCCGCGAGCAGCCGCGCCTGGAGGCCGAACATCTCCTTCTCCTCCTCCGGCTCGGCGTGGTCGTAGCCGAGCAGGTGCAGGATGCCGTGCACGGTCAGCAGCGCGAGCTCGTGATCGACCGAATGCCCGGCCTTCTCGGCCTGTCCCGCCGCGAACTCGGGGCACAGCACGATGTCCCCCAGCATCGACGGCCCCGGCTCGGCGCTGTCGGGCCGCCCGCCCGGCTCGAGCTCGTCCATCGGGAACGACATGACATCCGTCGGCCCCGGCAGATCCATCCACCGCATGTGCAGATCCGCCATGGTGTCGAGATCGACCAGCACCATCGACAGTTCGGCGGCCGGATGCACATCCATCTGCGCTATCGCGAACCGCGCGACACTGACCAGTTCTTCCTCGGATACGTCCATACCCGACTCGTTGGCGATCTCGATGCTCACCCCGTCAGCCTATCGGCCGGGTGTCGCGCGGACGGGTCCGGTGGGCGTGTCCTACCGTCGCCCCCCGCGCCCGGCCGCGCGGCGCTGCGCCCGGTTGCCCGGGTAGTGCGGCGTGCCCACCTGGGGGCGGGTTTCGGCCTCGTAGCGGTCGTAGGCGTCGACGATGTCGGCGACGAGGCGATGGCGGACGACGTCGCTCGAGGTGAGTTCGGCGAAGTGGATGTCGTCGACGTCGGCGAGGATGTCGCTGACCACGCGCAGGCCGGACTGGGTGCCGCCGGGCAGGTCGATCTGGGTGATGTCGCCGGTGACCACGATCTTGGAGCCGAAGCCCAGGCGGGTCAGGAACATCTTCATCTGCTCGGGGGTGGTGTTCTGGGCCTCGTCGAGGATGATGAACGAGTCGTTGAGGCTGCGGCCGCGCATATAGGCGAGCGGGGCGACCTCGATCACGCCGGACGCCATGAGCTTCGGGATCGCCTCGGGGTCCATCATGTCGTGCAGCGCGTCGTAGAGCGGGCGCAGGTAGGGGTCGATCTTCTCGTTCAGCGTGCCGGGCAGGAAGCCCAGTCGCTCGCCCGCCTCGACCGCGGGGCGGGTGAGGATGATCCGGTTGACCTGCTTGGTCTGCAACGCCTGCACGGCCTTGGCGACGGCCAGATACGTCTTTCCGGTACCGGCGGGGCCGATGCCGAACACGACGGTGTGCGCGTCGATGGCGTCGACGTAGCGTTTCTGGTTGAGCGTCTTGGGCCGGATGGTCTTGCCGCGGCGGGACAGGATGTCCAGGCTCAGCACCTCGGCCGGGGAATCGGAGGATCCCTCGGTGAGCATGGCGTAGGTGTGCCGGACGGCCTCGGGCGTGACCATGCGGTTGCGCCCGGTCAGCGCGACCAGCTGTTCGACGACCCGCTCGGCGAGCGCCACGTCGGCGGCCTTGCCGGTGAGCGTCACGGAGTTGCCGCGCACGTGGATGTCCGCGTCGAGCAGTCGCTCGAGTTCGCGCAGATTCTCGTCGGCCGAGCCGAGGAAGCCGAAAACCGATTCGGGGGCCAGTTCGATGCTGGAACGCACGGTCCGTGCGGCGGGGCCCGAGGCGTCGCCGCCGGCTCCGATGCCGGCCGTGGGAGTTGTCGGGTCGCCGAATTCACCTTGGGTTCGCAATAGGACCTATGGCCTGCTTTCCGGTCTCGAACGTGTGCTGTGTGTTGGACAAAGTTTAACTCGCGGCACCGACACCGCCCAGTGAATAGATGGCAACCCGCAGGTCACGGCCATGTGCCGGTCAGCGCTGCGCCCACTCGGCGGCGAAGTCGCGAAACCGCCGGACCGCGTCGGCGGCGGGCGCGCCCGCGGACCAGATCAGCCCGACCGCCCGCGCGGCCCCCGGATCGGCGAGCGGGATCAGCGCCGGACCGGGCCGCGGCCCGCGCACGGGCCCTTCCTCGAGCGGCAGCACCGCCACCCCGAGCCCGGCCGCGACGAGCCCGGCGACCGTCACCAGATCGCTCGACTCGAGCCCGACGCGAGGGCGGAAGTCGGCGGCCGCGGCGAGGTCGTCGAGGATGCGCCGCATGCCGAAGCCCGCGGGCATGGTCACGAAGTCGGCGTCGGCGGCCTCGGCCAGCCGCACCTGACGTCGACCGGCGAGCCGGTGATCGGCGGGCACGGCCAGCGCCAGCCGCTGCCGCAGCAGGGTCCGCCAGCCGAGCCCGGCCGCCGCGGGCCGCGGCGAGACGATGCCGAGATCGGCGTCGCCGTCGAGCACCCGGGCCGTGACGGCCTCGGCCGCGTCCTGGCTCAAGGTGAAATCCACCCGCCACGACCCGCGCCGGAAGGCGGCGATCAGCTCCGGCACCAGCCGCGCCCCGAACGAGTGCAGGAACGACAGCCGCACCACGCCCCGGGCCGGATCGGACAGCTCGGCCAGCGCCCGGCGCGCGGCGTCGAGTTCGGCCTGGGCGCGGCGCGCGTGCTCGTAGTAGACACGGCCGAAGTCGTTGAGCGACAGGCGTTTTCCGTGCCGGTCGAACAACCGCACGCCGAGCCGATCCTCCAATCGGGCCAGCGTCCGCGACAGCGTCGGCTGCGAGACGCCCAGGCGGTCGGCGGCCGCCCCGACGTGCTCGAGTTCGGCGAGGGTCAGCAGCCAGTGCCACTCGTCACTCGGCACGCGCCCACCTCCCGCGGAGACCAGTACTGATACGGAATACGCATTTCGAATTCAGCCATTATGCATTTCCTTTCGATGCCCCGCCGCGCCCATCCTGACGATATGACCGTCGCGACCGCCCCCGCCGAGACCGCCGCCCACGACCGCAGAATCACGCTGGCGCTGTTCGCGGCGGGCCTGACCACCTTCGCCACCATGTACTCCGCGCAGGCCCTGCTGCCCACCCTCTCGGCGGCCTTCGGGGCCACGCCCGCACACGCGGCGCTGGCGGTGTCGCTGACCACCGGCACGCTGGCACTGGCGATCGTGCCGGTGAGCGTGCTGTCGAGCCGGTTCGGGCGGACCCGGGTGATGATCGTCTCGGCCGTGACCGCCGCCGTGCTGGGCCTGCTGCTGCCGGTCAGCCCGAAGCTCGATGTGCTGCTTGCCGGTCGGGCCCTGCAAGGGCTGGCGCTGGCCGGGGTGCCCGCGGTGGCGATGGCGTATCTGGCCGAGGAGATCGGCTCGGGCGGGCTCGGCGCGGCGATGGGCGTCTACGTCTCGGGAACCACGGTGGGCGGGCTCGCCGGGCGGCTGATCCCGGCGTTCGTGCTCGAGGGCGGCTCGTGGCGGTGGGGTGCGGCCGTGCTCGGCGTCGCGGCCGCGCTGTGCACGGTCTGGTTCGTGCGCGAGCTGCCGGCCTCGCGCGGCTTCGTCGCGCAACCCCTACGGGTCTCGGCCCTGATCCGGGATCTCCTCGGACATCTGCGCAATCCGACGCTGGCGGCGCTGTTCGCGCTGGCCTTCGTGCTGATGGGCGGATTCGTCTCGGTCTACAACTTCCTCGGCTACCGGCTGACCCGCGAGCCGTTCGGATTGTCCACCGCCGCAGCGGGTTCGGTGTTCGTGCTGTATCTGGGCGGCACCGCGTCCTCGACCGTGGCGGGCCGGTTGTCGGATCGGATCGGGCGCGGGCGGGTGCTCGCCGCGGCGCTGGTCACGATGGCCGCGGGTCTCGCGCTGACCCTGCCCGACCGGTTGCCGGTCCTGCTCGTCGGCGTGCTGCTGTGCACGGTCGGATTCTTCGCCGCGCACTCCACGGCCAGCGCGTGGGTGGGGGCCGCGGCGCGGCACGATCGCGCGGGGGCGTCCTCGCTGTACCTGTTCTTCTACTACCTCGGCAGTTCGGTCGCGGGCGGCGCGGCGGGCGTCTGGTACGCCCGGCACGGATGGGCCGGATTGACCGCCTACGCGGGCGTTCTCGTGGCGGCCGCGGCCGTCGCGGCGATCCGGCTGGGCCGAAGTAGCTCATCTGCCCGATGATCGCGGCCTGATCTTGGTTATCATTCGACGGCGATGAGGCTAATCCTGTTCTCGGCGATGATCGCGCTGGCGGTCTCGATCACATTGACGCCGTTGTTGATCAAACTGTTCGCGCGCCGCCGCATGGGTCAGGAGATCCGGGTGGAGGGTCCGGCCAGCCACCAGGCCAAGCGCGGCACCCCGACGATGGGCGGTATCGCCATCATCGTCGGCATGTGGGTGGGGTACCTGGGCGCGCACCTGATCGGGTTGCGCTACGACGCCGAGGGCGTCACCGCGTCGGGCCTGCTGGTCCTCGGCCTGGCCACCGCGCTGGGCGTGGTCGGCTTCCTCGACGACTTCATCAAACTGCGCAAGCGCCGCAATCTCGGGCTCACCGCCAAGGGCAAGTACCTCGGGCAGCTGGGGGCCGCGGTGGTGTTCGGCGTTCTGGCCCTTCGGTTTCCGGGCGCGACCGGGCTGACCCCGGGCAGCCGTCACCTGTCGTTCGTGCGCGACGACGCCACGCTCACGTTCTGGGTCGGATTCTTCCTGATCTTCGTGTGCTTCCTGGTGGTCGCGTGGTCGAACGCGGTGAACTTCACCGACGGCCTGGACGGGCTCGCCGCGGGCTCGATGGGTTTCGCGCTGGGCGCGTACACCATCATCACGTTCTGGCAGTACAGCAACGCGTGCGCG
Organism: Nocardia sp. NPDC003482; assembly: GCF_053588115.1. Taxonomy (NCBI): domain Bacteria; kingdom Bacillati; phylum Actinomycetota; class Actinomycetes; order Mycobacteriales; family Nocardiaceae; genus Nocardia; species Nocardia sp. NPDC003482. The sequence goes on along the minus strand of NZ_JBSFPI010000008.1, from coordinate 245,753 downwards.
ACCAAGCCGGGCGTCGGCTGCTATCAGGTGCGCGATCCCCTCGATCTGGCGCTGGTGTGTTCGGCGGGCGCGGCGGCGTGCATCGGATTCCTGTGGTGGAACGCGGCTCCCGCGAAGATCTTCATGGGCGACACCGGATCCATGACCCTCGGCGGCCTGCTGGCCGGGTTGGCCGTCACCACCCGGACCGAACTGCTCATGGTGATCGTCGGGGCGGTGTTCTTCGCCGAGATCCTGTCGGTGCTGTTGCAGATCGTGGTGTTCCGGACCACGGGGCGGCGACTGTTCAAGATGGCCCCGTTCCATCACCACTTCGAACTCGGGCAGTGGGCCGAGACCACGGTCATCATCCGGTTCTGGCTATTGGGCGGTATCGCCGCGGCCTTCGGGTTGGCGCTGTTCTACGGTGAATACCTCGCTGCCATCGGATGATTCACGGCACGGCCGCGAGGTGCGCGTCCACCAGGGTCGTGACGAGGTCGTCGAGATCCGGCCACGGAAAGCTCGGCCGGTCCTGACGTAACGTGATCAGCCCGTGCATCGCCGCCCACAGACAGGTCGCGGTGGCGGTGGGATCGGCGCTGCCGCAGGCGGTTACGGCGTCCACGAGCAGGCCGAACGTGCGCAGGCCCGGCAGCTGCTCCTCGACCGGCTCCCAGCCCGGCGTCCCCGCGGTCCCGAACAGGACGCGGTAGTGCCCGGGGTGGGCCACGCCGTATCCGCAGTAGGCCCGGCAGATCGCCCGCAGCGCGGCCCGGGAGTCGTTGCCGGGCACGGCGTCTCGGGCCGTCGTGAGCGCGTCGTGCAATTCGGCGAAACGCGCCTGGTACACCGCCGTCAGCAGGGCCCGGCGATCGGCGAAATGCAAGTACACGCTCTGTGGCGCGACCCCGGCCCGCCGGGCCACCGCGCGCAGTGACAGCGCCTCCTGCCCGTCGAGCGACTCCAGCAGCGCGCTGGCCGCGGCCACCAACTCCGCCCGCAGCCGCGCCCCTTCCCCGCGGCGATTGCGGCTGCGCGCGTTCTGTTTCTCCGGCACCTTGACAGCATAACAAGACGGGCGTCTACTGACATCTGTCACTAGACGCCCGTCTTGTTAGGAAGTCGCCATGCTCTCCGTCACCCGCGTCGTGCACGCCAGCGTGCTGCTCGATTTCGGCGGCGCCCGCATCCTCACCGATCCGTGGCTGTCCGAGCGTCCCTTCTACCGCCCCGGCGAGCCGCGCGCCGTGGCCACCGCCGCCGACCTGCCGGAGCTCGCGGGGGTGGTGATCAGCCACGGCCACTACGACCATTGCGATCTGGCCGCGCTGGCGAGCTATCCGGACAAGCGCGTGCCGTTCGCGGTCGTGAAAGGTCTTGCCGCGCAGGTGCGTTCGGCGGGCTTCCCGAACGTGGTGGAGCTGGACCCGTGGGAGTCGACCCGGCTGGGCCCCGTGCTGGTGACCGCCGCCCCGGCCAGCCACGGCGTCCCCGAGGTGACCTTCGTCCTGCGATCCGACGGGCACACCGTCTATTTCGGCGCGGACACCCGCCGCATCGCCGATCTCGACGAAATCCCGTCCCGCTTCGGCGAATTCGATCTGGCGCTGCTGCCCGTCAACGGCCTGCGGGTGCGCCCGCTGGGCAATCGCCAGGAGGTCATGGACGCCGCCGAGGCCGCCGAGTTCACCTCGATCCTCCGCCCCCGCCTGGCCGTCCCGATCCACTACGCCTTCACCGCGGGCCCGCTCGGCGACCGCATCATGATCAAATCCACCCGCAACCGCCCCGACCTGTTCCGCGACGCCACCGCCGACCACGCCCCCGACACCACGGTCCACATCCTGGATCCGGGCCAGCCGTTGGCGGTGTGAGCTCCCCGATCCCCCTCGTCCCGGGCCAGTCTTTGGCGGTGTGAGCCGCCCGATCCCCCTCGCCCCGGGCCAGCCGCTGACGGGTGAGCCGCCCGACCCACCCTCGTCCCGGGCCGGCCCCTGACGGTGTCAGCCGCCCGATCCCCACCCTCGTCCCGGGCCTTCCGTCGGCAGTGGGATCCCAGGAGACTCGGGGATCCGAAGGGGCCGAGCAGGATTCGCGCGGGGAGACGGGATCACCAGCGAGACGTCAACGCCCCCAACGCGCCCAGCGCGACGGCCGCGGCGGTGGAGGTGCGCAGGACGGTCGGGCCGAGCAGGGCGATATCCGCGCCCGCCGCGGCCAGGGCGTCCAATTCGGCGTCGTCCAACCCGCCCTCGGGGCCGACGATCAGCACCACCCGCGTGGCCGTCGCGAGCGGCAGGTCCACGAACCGCGCTGTCCCCGATTCGTGCAATGCGGCCGCGATTCCGTTGTCCGCCTTCACTTCCCGGACCAACTCGAGCACCTCGGCGGTGCGATGCGGCTCGGCGACCTCGGGAATGTAGGCGCGCCGGGACTGCCGCGCCGCGGACCGGGCGGCGGCGCGCCATTTGTCGACGCCCTTGCGCGCCTTGCCCTCCCAGTTCGCCACGCACCGGGCCGCCTGCCACGGCACGATCACGTCCGCCCCGGCCTCGGTCATGAGTTCCACGGCCAGCTCGGAGCGATCCGATTTGGGCAGCGCCTGCACCACCGTCACCGGCGGCGAAACCAGTTGCGCGCGAACGCGATCGCGGACCCTCAGCTCCAGCCGATCCTTCCCGGCGGCGACCACCTCCGAGGCGGCGAGCAACCCCGCGCCGTCGGACAGCGTGACGGCCTCGCCCACCCGGATCCGCCGCACGGTCGCGGCATGCCGTCCCTCCGGGCCGTCGAGGACCGCGATCGCGCCGGGCTCCGGGATCTCGTCGAGATAGAAGACCGTCGCGGCCACTCAGCGCCCGCTGAACGAGGCCCGCAGGCGGGCGAACAACCCGCTGTTGTGCTCGGACTGCGCCGACAGCACCTCGGTGCGCTCGCCGCCGCGCAACGCCTTGTACTTGCGCAGCAGTTCGGTCTGCTTGCTGTCGAGTTTGGTCGGCACCACGATGTCGAGGTGCGCGATCAGATCGCCGCGCGCGCTCGACCGCAGCTTCGGCATGCCGTGCCCGCGCAGCACCGACACCTCCCCCGGCTGGGTGCCCGGCGGAATGGTCAGCTCGGTGGGACCGTCGAGGATGGTGTCGATGACGACCGTGGCGCCCAGCGCGGCGTCGACCATCGGCACCCGGATCGTGCAGTGCAGATCGTCCCCGTCGCGCACGAACGTGTCGTGCGGCTGCTCCACGATCTCGACGTACAGGTCACCGGCCGGGCCGCCGCCCGGACCGACCTCGCCCTGCGCGGCCAGCCGCACCCGCATCCCGTTGGCGACACCCGCGGGAATCGGCGCGGCGATCTCGCGGCGCGCGCGCACCCGGCCGTCGCCGCCGCACTTGCGGCACGGATCGGGGATGGTCTCGCCCGCGCCGCGACAGGTCGGGCACGGCCGCGAGGTCATCACCTGACCCAGGAACGACCGCTGCACCGTCTGGATCTCGCCCGCGCCGCCACACGTCTCACAGCGCACCGGCTTGGAGTTGCCGTTGGTGCCCGCGCCCTGACACACATCGCACAGCACGGCCGTGTCGACGGTCAGATGTTTGGTCACCCCGACCGCGCACTCGGCCAGCGAAAGTCGCGTGCGCAGCAGCGAATCCGCTCCCGGCTGCACCCGCCCGCGCGGCTTGCGCGAACCCCCGGCCGAACTCATGCCGCCGAAGAACGCCTCGAAGACGTCACCCAGACCACCGAACCCGGCCGCGAAACCGCCGGCGCCACCGCCGCCTTCGAGCGGATCGCCGCCCATGTCGACGACGCGCCGCTTCTCCGGATCGCTGAGCACCTCGTAGGCCGCCGACACATCGCGGAACTTCTCCTGCGCGTCCGGATCGGGGTTGACGTCGGGGTGCAATTCCCGCGCCAGCCGACGGTAGGCGCGCTTGATCTCCTGGTCGGTCGCGTTGCGCCCGACGCCGAGGATTCCGTAGTAGTCCCGTGCCACTTGTGTCTCTTCTAGTCCTGTTCCGAAGGTGTATCGCATCTGCCCTGCTCCACAGCCGAACCATGCCGCTGGTCGCTCATCGTTCGGCGAGCACCTCGCCGATGTAACGGGCGACCGCGGCGACCGAAGCGATGGTCCCGGGGTAGTCCATCCGGGTCGGACCCAGTACCCCCATGGCGCCGAGAACCGCGCCCGGCACACCGTACCCGGTCGAGACGACGGAGGTTCCGCGCATCTGCTCGACCTGGGTCTCCTCACCGATCTGCACGGTGACCATGCCCGGCTGTTGCGCTGCCGCAAGCAGTTTCAGCACGACCACCTGTTCCTCGAGCGCCTCGAGCACCGCGCGCAGCGAGCCCGGGAAGACGCCGAAGTCGTTGGCGTTGCGGGTGAGGTTGGCGGTGCCGCCGAGCACGAGCCGCTCCTCGGGGTGTTCGACGAGGGTCTCCACCAGCACGGTCGACACCCGGACCAGCACCTCGCGCAGCCGGGCCGGGGCGCGCTCGGGCAGTTCGGCCACCGCGGCCGAGGCCGCCGAGAGCCGCTTGCCGTCCATCGCCTTGCCGAGCATCGCGCGCAGCACGGCCAGATCCTCGTCGTCGAGCACCGCGCCCAGATCGACCAGGCGTTGATCGACGCGGCCGGTGTCGGTGATGACCACCAGCAGCAGCCGGGCCGGGTTGAGCGCGACCACCTCGATGTGCCGCACGGTCGAGGCCGACACGGTCGGGTACTGGACCATGGCGACCTGCCGGGTCAGCTGCGCCAGCAACCGCACGCCGCGGCGCAGCACGTCGTCGAGATCGACGCCGTTCTCCAGGAATTCGAGGATCGCCCGGCGCTCGGCCGTGGACAGCGGCTTCACCTCGGCGATGTTGTCGACGAACTGGCGATAGCCCTTGTCGGTGGGGATCCGGCCGGAACTGGTGTGCGGCTGGGTGATGTAGCCCTCCGCCTCCAACACGGCCATATCGTTGCGCACGGTCGCACTGGACACGCCCAGGTTGTGCCGCTCGACAAGGGTCTTCGAGCCGATCGGTTCCTTGGTCGCGATGTAGTCCGCGACGATCGCACGCAGGACCTCGAGCCGCCGCTGCTCCGTACTCGACACCGGTCCCACACCTCCTCGCTCGCCATCGGGTCCGCCCGGGCGCGCGGTGGCGCGGTACGGCCACGACTACGCGGAATCCCGGGTCATCCGGATTCCAGTTTAGAGCGCGAACGGCGAATCGTTAGCACACGTGCCGGAACAGTGCTAAGGCCGCTGGGACCCTCAGACGTCGAACGCGTCCCGCCCGGCTCGGGCGTCGAGCCCCAGCATGGCCAGCAGGGACATGCAGTCCTCGGCGTCGGTGGCGTGACTGGCGACGGCACGAGCGGCCAACGCGCCCAAACGAGCCGATTCGGCTCGCTCGGCGGCTCGCAACTCGGCGAATTCGCTCTGGTCGGGGACGGGACTGATGCGATGCGCCTGCAACATGGGGCTCCTCGGGGTCACATCGGACCCTACGCCCAGTACTACTCTCGTGCGGGAGTATCCCGGCCAAAAAGGGAGTCAGGATACGCCGATGCGACTTCCATCACATCTCGTCCCGAGGCGGTCAGCCTCCGGCGGTCAGCAGTTCACGCACGACCCCGTCGGCGAGCAGCCGGCCATTCGCCGTGAGCACCAACCGATCTCCCGCGCGCAGCGCGAGCCCGTCCGCGACGACGCGATCCACGGCCCGCAGTTCGGCCGCGGTCAACTCGGCTACCGGCAGCCCGGTGCGCAACCGCGCGGTCAGCATGACGCGCTCGGTGTGCCGCTCCTCATCCGTCAACGCCTCCCAGCCCGCGGCGGGCAGACCGCCCCCGGCCACCCGCTCGGCGTAGCGCGCCGGATGCTTGACGTTCCACCACCGCACCCCGCCGAGGTGGCTGTGCGCGCCCGGCCCCGCGCCCAGCCAGTCGCCGCCGTCCCAGTACCCGAGGTTGTGGCGGCAGCGCGCGGCGTCGCCCGCCGCCCAATTGGACACCTCGTACCAGGTCAGCCCGGCCGCGGACAGCCGCGCGTCGATGCGTTCGTAGCGGGCCGCGAGCACGTCGTCGTCGGGGGCGGGCAGCTCACCGCGACGGACCTTGCGCGCCAAGGCCGTTCCGTCCTCCACGATCAGCGAGTACGCCGAGACGTGATCGACGCCCGCGGCCAGCACGGCCTCGAGGCTCGCGTCGAGATCCTCGTCACGTTCGCCCGGCGTGCCGTAGATCAGGTCCAGATTCACGTGCTCGAATCCCGCGGCCCGCGCCTCCCGCGCCGCGGCCACCGCCCGGCCGGGGGTGTGCGTGCGGTCGAGCACCCGTAGCACGTGCTCGGCCGCCGACTGCATCCCCAGTGAGATCCGGGTGAACCCGGCCGCACGCAGCCGTTCGAAGAACCGCGGCGAGGTCGATTCGGGATTGGATTCGGTGGTCACCTCGGCCGCCGGGGCCAGCGGGAAACGCTCGCGCACCGCGTCGAGCACCTCGGCCAGCCCGTCCCCGCCCAGCAGCGAGGGCGTGCCCCCGCCCACGAACACCGTCGACACCGGCGGCTGCGCGCTCGGCAACTCCCCGAAAACCCTTGCCGCCTCGGCCAATTCGCCCCGCAGCGCGGCGAGCCAGGACTGCGGCGAGGCCGAGGTCCCCAACTCCCCCGCGGTGTAGGTGTTGAAATCGCAGTAGCCGCAGCGAGTCGCGCAGAACGGCACGTGCACGTAGATTCCGAACGGCCCGCCCCCGAAGTCCCGCAACAGCGGTCGCTCCGTGACGCCGACCCCTCGCGCGGCGGCGGCGTCGGCGGCCCGTCCCCGCACATGGACCCCTCGCGCGTCGGCGGCATCGGCGGCGGGAATCTCGGTGGACGTCATCGTTCCAGTCTGACCTATGACCCATCTCACAAATCAGGTCGAGCGTCCAGGGAATTTCCCTCGATTTCCCGGAAAATACGCCCGGGCGGTCGGAAGGACCCCGCTGACATGGCACAATAACTCTCATGACCGGACTTGGAGTGCGACTGGTGGCGCGACGCCACGTCGACTTCAAGCGTGTGTGCAGCGCGGGCTGTCTGCCCGAACGCCTCCGGTAGTTCGGTCCCCCGTCCCCCGGTTCCGGCGTCCTCTTCGGACGCCGATGTCCCCGGCCGCTGAATACCGAAGGCGAGAGCCAGCCCCTCCCGTCTGCCGCAAGGCCAGATCACCACCCGCAGGAGCGACCCCATGACGTCGAGCACCGACGCCGGTCACACCCCGTCCGAATCCGCCCGCCCGGCGCGTCCCGCCGCCGAGCGCCGCGTCCGGCCCGACCGCCCCCGCCGCGAGGCCCCCACCGGCCCGCGCGAGCGCACGGGCAAGCCCGTACGCCGCCGGTCGGAGGGCCAGTGGGCATTGGGTTACCGCGAACCGCTCAACCCCAACGAGCAGAGCAAGAAGGACGACAACCCGCTCAACGTCCGCGCCCGCATCGAGAACATCTACGCCAAGGGCGGTTTCGACTCCATCGACAAGGCCGACCTGCGCGGCCGGTTCCGCTGGTGGGGCCTGTACACCCAGCGCGAGCAGGGCTACGACGGCACCTGGACCGGCGACGAGAACATCGACCTGCTCGAGGCCCGCTACTTCATGATGCGCATCCGCTGCGACGGCGGCGCGCTGAACGTCGAGCAGTTGCGCACCCTCGGCCAGATCTCCACCGAATTCGCCCGCGACACAGCCGATCTCTCCGATCGCGAGAACCTGCAATACCACTGGATCGAGATCGAGAACGTCCCCGAGATCTGGCGGCGCATCGAGGCGGTCGGCCTCCAGACCACCGAGGCGTGCGGCGACTGCCCGCGCGTGGTGCTCGGTTCGCCGCTGGCCGGTGAGTCGCTCGACGAGGTCATCGACGCCACCCCGGCGATCGAGGAGATCGTGCGCCGCTACATCGGGAAGAAGGAGTACTCCAACCTTCCCCGCAAGTTCAAGACCGCCATCTCCGGTCAGCAGGACGTGGTGCACGAGATCAACGACGTGGCCTTCGTCGGCGTCGAACATCCCGAGCACGGCCCCGGCTTCGACCTGTGGGTCGGCGGCGGCCTGTCCACCAATCCCATGCTGGCCCAACGGGTCGGGGCGTGGGTGCCGCTCGACGAGGTGCCGGAGGTGTGGGAGGCGGTCGTCGCGCTGTTCCGCGACTACGGCTATCGCCGGTTGCGGTCCAAGGCGCGGCTGAAGTTCCTGATCAAGGACTGGGGCATCGAGAAGTTCCGCGAGGTGCTCGAGACGAAGTACTTGCAGCGCAAGCTGATCGACGGTCCCGCCCCGGAGCGGCCCGCGCGGCCGATCGATCACGTCGGCGTGCAGCGCCTGCGCAACGGGCTCAACGCCGTCGGCTTCTCCCCCATCGCGGGCCGCGTCTCCGGCACCATTTTGACCAAGGTCGCCGACGCGGTCGAGCGCGTCGGGGCCGACCGCATCCGCTTCACCCCGTACCAGAAGCTGATCGTGCTCGACGTGCCCGACGACAAGGTCGACCAGCTGATCGATGAGCTGGCGCCGCTGGGCCTGCAATCGCGGCCGTCGATGTGGCGGCGGAACCTGTTGGCGTGCAGCGGGATCGAGTTCTGCAAGCTGTCGTTCGTGGAGACCCGCAAGCGCTCGCAGGCGCTCGCGCCGGAACTCGAGCAGCGCCTCGCCGACATCAACGCCCAGCTCGACGTCCCGATCACCATCAACATCAACGGCTGCCCCAACTCCTGCGGCCGCTCCCAGATCGCCGACATCGGCTTCAAGGGGCAGCTGGTCGACGACGGCGAGGGGAATCAGGTGGAGGGCTACCAGGTTCATCTCGGTGGCAGCCTCGGGCTCGACAGCGGTTTCGGCCGCAAGCTGCGCCAGCACAAGGTGACCAGCGCCGAACTCGGCGACTACATCGAGCGCGTGGTGCGCAACTTCGTCAAGAACCGCGACACCGGCGAACGGTTCGCGCGGTGGGCGGTCCGCGCCGACGAGGCCGACCTTCGGTAACGGGAGATGTGAGCTATGGCAACCACTTTGGAGAAGCTGTCCGAGGACGAACTCCGCAAGATCGCCGCGGACGGCGCGGCCCGGCTGGGCCCGGACGCCTCGGCGACCGACCTGCTGCGCTGGACCGACGAGACGTTCGGCCCCGGCTACATCGTCGCCTCCAATATGCAGGACGCGGTGCTGGTCCACCTCGCCGCGAAGGTCCGCCCCGGCGTGGACGTGCTGTTCCTCGACACCGGCTACCACTTCGCCGAGACCATCGGCACCCGCGACGCGGTCGAGGCCGTCTACGGGGTGAACGTGATCAACGTGACCCCCGAACACACTGTGGCGCAACAGGATCGGCTCCTCGGCAAGGACCTGTTCGCCCGCGAGCCCAACGAATGCTGCCGCCTCCGCAAGGTCGTCCCCCTGACCCGCTCGCTGTCCGGCTACAACGCCTGGGTCACCGGCATCCGCCGCGTCGAGGCCCCCACCCGCGCCAACGCCCCCCTCATCTCCTTCGACGAGGCATTCGGCCTGGTCAAGATCAACCCAATCGCCGCCTGGTCCGACGACGAGATGTCCGCCTACATCAGCGAACACGGCATCCTCGTCAACCCCCTCGTCGAGGAGGGCTATCCGTCCATCGGTTGCGCCCCGTGCACACGGAAGCCGGAACCGGGATCCGATCCGCGAAGCGGCCGCTGGGCCGGCCTCGCCAAGACCGAATGCGGGTTACACCAGTCATGACTCTCACAGTGACCGATACCGAATTCGATACCCTGGCCGCCCTCGAGTCGGAGTCCATCCACATCTTCCGCGAGGTGGCGGGAGAGTTCGAGCGGCCGGTGATCCTGTTCTCCGGTGGCAAGGACTCGACGGTGCTGTTGCATCTGGCGCTCAAGGCGTTCTGGCCCGCGCCGTTGCCGTTCGCGCTGTTGCACGTCGACACCGGGCACAATCTGCCCGAGGTGCTGGAGTTCCGGGACCGGGTGGTGGCGAAGTACGGGCTGCGGCTGCATGTGGCGTCGGTGGAGGAGTACCTCGCCGACGGGCGGTTGACCGAGCGGCCGGACGGGATTCGCAATCCGCTGCAGACCGTGCCGTTGCTGGACGCGATCGCGGCGAATCGGTTCGACGCGGTGTTCGGCGGCGGGCGGCGCGACGAGGAGCGGTCGCGGGCCAAGGAGCGGATCTTCTCGCTGCGTGACGCGTTCGGGCGCTGGGATCCCAAGCGGCAGCGGCCCGAGCTGTGGAACCTGTACAACGGGCGGCACGCGCCGGGTGAGCATGTGCGGGTGTTCCCGCTGAGCAACTGGACCGAACTCGACATCTGGCGCTACATCGCCCGCGAGGACGTCGATCTGGCCTCGATCTACTACGCCCACGAGCGCCCGGTCTACCAGCGCGACGGCATGTGGATGACCCCCGGCTCCTGGGGCGGCCCGCGCGAGGACGAGGAACTGCTGATCAAGTCGGTGCGCTACCGCACCGTCGGCGACGGATCCTCCACGGGCGCGGTGCTTTCCACCGCCGCCACCAACGAGGAGATCCTCGCCGAGGTCGCCGCGTCCCGGCTGACCGAACGCGGCGCCACCCGCGGCGACGACCGGGTGTCGGAGGCCGCGATGGAAGACCGCAAGAGAGAAGGTTATTTCTGATGTCCGACCTATTACGACTGGCCACCGCCGGCAGTGTCGACGACGGCAAGTCCACACTGGTCGGACGCCTGCTCTACGACACCAAGTCGGTGCTGGCCGACCAGATCGACGCCGTCACCCGCGCCTCGGTGGACCGCGGCCTGGCCACCCCCGATCTGTCCCTGCTCGTCGACGGCCTGCGCGCCGAGCGGGAACAGGGCATCACGATCGACGTCGCCTACCGCTATTTCGCCACGCCCGCACGGACTTTCGTGCTCGCCGACACCCCCGGCCACGTGCAGTACACCCGCAACACGGTGTCCGGCGCGTCCACCGCGCAGCTGGTGATCCTGCTGGTCGACGCGCGCAAGGGCGTCATCGAGCAGACCCGCCGCCACGCCGCGGTGATGGCGCTGCTGGGCGTGCCGAAGCTGGTGCTGGCCGTGAACAAGATCGACCTGGTGGACGACGCCGCGGGCGTCTTCGAGCGGATCGCGACCGAATTCACCGAGCTGACAACGAAACTCGGGTGGACCGGCGACGACGTGGTGGCGATCCCGGTGTCGGCGCTGCACGGCGACAATGTCGCCTCCCGCTCGGCGAACACCCCGTTCTACGACGGCCCCTCGCTCATCGAGCACCTGGAGTCGGTGCCCGTGGACGCCTACAGCTCGGGTCGGCACTCGATCGGCCTGCGCTTCCCCGTGCAGTACGTGATCCGGCCCCGCACCGCCGAATACCCCGACTACCGCGGCTACGCCGGACAGATCGCGGCGGGCGTGGTCGCCAAGGGCGACGAGGTGGTGGTCCTGCCGTCGGGCGTGCGCACGACGGTGGAGCGGATCGACACCGCCGACGGCGAACTGGTCACCGCGCAGCCGGGCCGCAGCGTCACCCTGGTGCTGGCCGACGACGTGGACGTCTCCCGCGGCGACACCATCGTCGCGGCCGCCGACGCGCCCGAGCCGATCGACGCCTTCGACGCGACGGTGTGCTGGCTCGGCGACAAGCCGCTGCGCGCGGGCGCCCGCCTGCTGCTCAAGCACGGCACCCGCACCACGCAGGCCATCGTCGGCGCGCTGGTCGAGCGCTTCGACGAACAGAACCTGGCCGCCGATCCGGCCCCGGAGTCGTTGTCGCTCAACGATATCGGGCGGATCTCGATCCGGGTCGCTGATCCTATCGTGGCCGACGACTATCGCGTGAACCGGCACACGGGCAGCTTCCTGCTCATCGATCAGGCGGGCGGCAATACGCTGGCGGCCGGTCTGGTCGGCGACGTGTTGACCATGGTCGAGGTCGGTTCCGGGTCCGGTGTCTGAGTCCGGTCCGGCGCTGATCGCGGTCGCCCACGGCAGCCGCGATCCGCGTTCCGCCGCAACGGTTTCGGCGGTCGTGGCGGATCTGGCGGCGCGTCATCCGGGGATCGATGCCCGGCTGGCGTTCCTCGATCTGAGTACGCCGTCGGTGGAGCAGGTCGTGGACGCCGTTGCGGCGCAAGGGCATACCGAGGCGGTGGTGGTGCCGCTGTTGCTCGGGAGCGCGTATCACGCCCGGGTCGATCTGCCGGGGTTGCTGGCGCGGGCTCGGGGGCGTCATCCGCGGTTGCGGTTGGTGCAGGCCGAGGTGCTCGGTACCGATGCGCGGCTGATTTCCGCACTGCGGGAACGGGTTCGGGACACCGGCGTCGATCCGTTCGATCCGTCGGTGGGGGTGGCGGTGGCCGCGGTCGGTTCGTCGTCGGCGGCGGCCAATCGGCGCACGCGGCGGGTGGGCCGATTGCTCGCCGAGGGGACGGCCTGGCGTCCGTCGGTGTGTTTCGCCACCACCGAACCGGCTGTGCCCCAGGCGGTTTCGCGGCTGCGTGAGCGGGGGTGTACCGATATCGTGATCGCTCCGTGGTTCCTCGCGCCGGGGTTGCTGACCGATCGGCTGGTGGCGGCCGCGCCGGGATCGACCCACGCCGAACCGATCGGCGACCATCCGTTCGTCGGCGATGTGATTCTCGCCCGCTACGCCTCGGCCCGGGTGCGGCTGCGGCGCGATTCGGCCGCGGCCTGAGCGATCCTCAGTTCCCGAACCACCGCTCCAGCACGACGGCCACCCCGTCCTCGCGAACGTCCAGGGTCACCTCGTCGGCCAGCTCCAGGATGGGCAGCACCGAATTGCCCATGGCCACCGAACGCCCTGCCCACGTGAGCATTTCGCGGTCGTTGTAGCCGTCGCCGATGGCGAGCGTCGCCTCGTGGTCGACGCCGAGCTGCCGCCGCAACCGCTCGAGCGCCCAGCCCTTGGAGACGCCCTGTTTGCTCGCCACCAGGAAGGGTTCGTACTCCCCGTGCACCCAGCCCGCGCCGGGCAGCACCAGCTCGTCGAGCAGCGCCACCATATCCGCGAGCGTCCCGCCGGGCCACCAGCCGCTGAGCCGGGTGGTGGGTTCCAGGCTCAGCTCGTGATCCTCCACGAATCGGAACTCGCCGAGCCGGAAACTGCCCGGGAAGTACCCGGTGGTCCAGGTCCCGACGCCGACCTTCTCCACCGACAACACGATGTCGGGGAACAGCGACCGCAACGCGCCGACCGACGGCTCCGGATCGAAGGTCTGCATCGACAACGGCCGCCAATTCGAGATGTCCACCTGCACAGCGCCGTTGGAGCACAACGCCCGCCCCTCCCCGAGCCCGAGATCCTCCACCACCATCCGCGTCGAGAGCAGCGTCCGCCCGGTGGTGATCACGACGTGCGCCCCGGCGTCGGCCGCGGCACGCACCGCCGCGCGCACCCGCGGCGAGACCGGCTGCCCGGTTTGCAGCAGCGTGCCGTCCACATCCAGCGCTATCAACTCGGGCCTGCGTACAGTGTCCACCAGCCCATTCTTACGGATGCACACACACCCCGTCCGTTGCGCATGGGTAGCGGTGGGCTACTCGTTCCGGCTCATTGCTCGTTGCGCACGGGGAGCGGTGGGGTTGCCGCGCAGCACTACTCATTGCTCGTGGCGCTCCGGGACCGGGAGGTACGGGAGCAGGGCTTGGGCGAGGTTGCTGATGGTCAGTGATTGCAGCCATACTCGGCCGGGGCCGGTGAGGGCGGCCAGGAACAGGCCCTCTCCGCCGAAGAGGATGTTGCGGATGCCGCGGATGAGGGTGATGTCGAAATCGACGCTGGCGTCGAACATTCCGACGTGTCCGGGATGCACGCGCAGGGTTTCCCCGGGGGCGAGGTCGTACTGCACCACCTCCCCCGACAACTCCACCCACGCGTAACCCGCGCCGCTCACCTTGGCCAGGGTGAATCCGGCGCCGCCGAAGATGCCCGCGCCCAGCCGCCGCTGGAAACTCACGCTCACCGCGACATCGCCGCCGCCGCACAGGAATCCGTGCCGGTGCACCAGATAGTCCGCACCCGGTTCCAGGGTGATCGGCACGATCTGCCCGGGCAGTTTCGCCGCGAACGCCACGATGCCCGGACGCAGGTCGGCCCCGTACTCGGTCATGAAGAAACCCGTACCCGCGAAGGCCCGCTTCACCGCCCGGAACATCCCGCCGCCCACTCGCGAGGACGTGTGCAACCGAATCGAATCCGTCATCCACGACAGCTGACCCGCCTCGGCCACCACGCTCTCCCCCGGCGCGAGCCCGATCTCGAGCACCGGCATCACGGTTCCGATGATTCTGGCCTCCATCAATCCAGTGTGCCCGCGTAGCCGACCCGGGCAATAGATGACACGTCAATTACACGTCCGGTTTCCGCCAGCCGCAGCGCCTTCCGTCGCGTTGACTCGAAAGGGCGAGCACGACAGACGATATGGAGGACGAGATGACCGGTCGGTTCGACTCGAAGGTGGTTCTGATCACGGGCGCGACATCGGGCGTGGGCGCGGCGGTGGCGCATCGGGTCGCCGCCGAGGGCGCGGCCGTGGTGCTCGGCGCGCGCGGGAAGGAGGCGGGCGACGGCATCGTCGAGCGGATCCGCGCGGCGGGCGGCCGCGCGATCTTCGTGCCGACCGATGTCACCGTGCCCGACGACGTGGCCCGGCTGACCGACACGGCCGTGACCGAATTCGGCCGCCTGGACGCCGCCTTCAACAACGCGGGCGCGGTCAACGCCTTCGGCCCCGTCCAGGACATCGCCGAGGACGGGTGGCGTGCGGATCTGGCACTGAATCTCGACAGCGTGTATCACGGTCTGCGCCATCAGGTTCCGGCCATCCTGGCCTCGGGCGGCGGCGCGATCCTGAACAACGCGTCCAACCTCGGCGTGGTCGGGATGGGCTCGGTGGCGCCCTATGTGGCAGCCAAACACGGCGTCGTCGGCCTGACCCGGGCCGTGGCGCTGGAGACCGCGGCCCAGGGTGTCCGGGTGAACGCCATCGCCTCCGGTGCGGTGGACACCCCTGCCTTCCGCAATTCGATGGGTGCGACGCCCGAGGGTGCGGCCGCGGTCGCCGCCCTGCATCCCCTCGGCCGCATCGCCAAGCCCGATGAGATCGCTTCGCTGTGTGCGTATCTGCTCAGTGACGAGGCGAGCTTTATCACCGGTGCGGTGGTATCGATCGACGGGGGGTTCACCGCGCAGTAGACGGGGGTCCCATCGCCCGGGACCAGCTTTCGGGCTGGATACCTTCATCCGGACGTTCGGCATCGCTGCGTATGGTCCATCGGTGAGCACCACCAGTTGCGCGAGAGTTTCTGCGGCACAGTGAAATTCGCGACAGCATGATGGTGAACATGTGGGCCCGGCTTCGTGCCGCCAGTTGGGATGGTGTCGGCCGCGCAGTAGACGGGCGTCCCCTCGCCCGGGTGCGGCCTTCGGGCTGGACACCTTCGTCCGGACGTTCGGCATCGCTGCGTATGGTCCATCGGCGAGCACCACCAGTTGCGCGAGAGTCACTGCGGCGCAGTGAAATTCGCGACATCATGATGGTGAATATGTGGGCTCGGCTTCGTGCCGCCGGTCGGGATGGTGTCGGCCGCGCAGCAGCTACCCGCCCCGGGACAGCCCGCCGCGCAGGGACAGCCGCCCGCGCCGCAGGGCCCAGCGCTCGACGAGGACAACCTGGAACTCCCCGGAGCGCCGGGACAGCCACCCGCGCCGCAGGGTCCAGCGCTCGAGGGGACGACCTGGATCTTCCCGGGGCGCAGGGCGGCGGCACGGGCCTTGGGGTCGGGCATGACCCCCGGTCCCCGTCGTCGGTCAGTCATGGGCCTCGGCTGAGCTCTCCGGCCGACGACCTCGTGGCGCCCCTCATCTTGCGGCACGAGGTCGTCGGGCGGTGGGACGGTTTCGTCAGCGGGCGCGACGAAATCGTCCGGGTATTCGTTCGGGCTCAGTCGGTTTCGGGGAGTCTTCGCTTACGGCGCGTCGAGCCGCTGACGTCTGGGCGGAGAGGCACGGCCGCAGTGGCCCCTGCCGCTTCGGGGAGCCTTCGCTACTGCGTGTCGAGCCGGTGGCGTCTCGGCGGAAAGGCGCGACCTCAGTGGCCTTTGCCGCCGCCCGAGCCGCCTCCGGAACCGCCGCCCGATTTGCCCGCGCCGGATCCACCCGACATTCCGCCGGATGATGTTGTGCCCGAGCGAGTTCCGGAGGACGCACCGCCCACGGAGGCCGAGCCGTTCGACGGGCCCGACATCGATGTTCCACCCTGGGCCGCCGAGCCCCCGGTGGACGCGGCTCCCGAACTCGTTGCCCCGGAGCCGATTCCATTGCCCGTTGTCGTTCCACCGGACGCGGTTGAGCTGGCTTGGCCGCTCGTTCCACTGGACGCTCCCGCGGCACCGCCGGGCGAGTTCTGCTGGGAGCCAGCGGACGTCGACGAGCCCGCGGTGGACGGACCGTTCGGAGAGGCGGCCGGGCCGGAGGGCGCGCCAGGCGACGCGGGTGCAGCCCCCGGAGCCGAGGTAGGCGCACCCACGGAGCCCGGCGCGGGGGGATTTCCTGGGGCAGGTGCGTCGACCGAACCGGGCGCGGGCGCACTCGCGGGAGCGGGCGCATTAACGGAACCCGGCACACCCCCGGGAGCACCCACCGAACCCGGCGCGCTTCCTGGAGCGAGCGCACCCGCCGCCCCAGAAGCGGGTGCACCAACCGCACCCGGCGCAGGCGCACCCACGGGAGCAGGCGCACTCCCTGAAACGGGCGCACCCACCGCGAGCACACCTTCAGCCGGTGCGCCGATCGACCCTGTCGCCGCGATCGGATCCAACTGACCGGGCTGGATCGCGATGGGACCGGGCAGGCTCACCGACGGAATCGTCGCCGACACCGCCTGCCCGGACACGCGCGAGGCCGACGGCGCGAACGGCAGCGGATTGCGGAAGCGCGCAGGATCGGCGTATACCGCGCGGGTGGTGGGCGGATCACAACGGGTCCCGGCGCCGTGCGAGCGGATCACCGTCTCGATCGACGTCGTAGCCGAGATCGACTGCGACACCAGCTGTTTCGCGACATAAGGAGTGAGCCGCGTCAGCAATGCGTCGGCCTTCGACGGAACCCCGGCCATCTGAGCCAACCCGTCGAACAGCTCCAACTCCCGCTGATCCTGCCGATCCCCATCGGCCGGTCCCGCGAGCGCGGGCGCGAATTCCAATGCGGGACCGTCGGTTCCGATCGGCCCGGTGCCGAGCATGGTGGCCGCGGACATCGCCACCGCGGAAACCACGGCGGCGCTGGATAATACGGCCGCGCCCCGCGCGTACCGCCCGAGGCTCACCCCGCTGTCGGCGAGTCGCGCCGAGGCGAGGGCCGCCCCGACGGCGACCGTGTGCGCGGGATCGGGGGCCATCACGATCGGCCGGTCGAGTTCGGCGAGTACCTCGGCGACCTCGCCGGGCCGGACCGCGCCGCCGACCAGCAGCACCCGATCGATGTCCCGCAGCGTCAGCCCCGCTCCGCGCACGCAATTGCGCACGACGCGAAGGGAATTGCGGACATGCCAGACCCGCAGGCGCTGAGTGTCGATGGCGGGCACCACCTTCGACACCGGCGACGGCGCGCCCGGGGACAGCGCCCGCGCGTATCGGGCGAGGATCGTGCCGAGCGGACGGCCGCCGTAGTCGTGCGACCGCACCGGCGCGCCGAGCACGCCGCGCTCCTCGCGGTCGGCCTCGGTGCGTACGACGGCGACGTCGAGGCAGTTGCCGCCCAGATCGTAGACCAGCGTCAACCCGTTCTCCGAGACCCCGTGCTCGGCGTCGAGCCATTCCACCGCGGCCACCGGTTCGGGCATGAGCACGACGTCGGGCGCGCCCGCCCAGTCCAGCGCGTGCCGCAGCGACGTCACTTGACGTTCCGAATAGCAGGCCGGATAGGTGGCGACCGGACCTTCGGCGGGTTCGTTGGCGGTGACGAGACAGGAGACGACGGCGGCCACCAGATCGGCGGGCGTCCAAATACGCCCCGCCAGCAGCACCGGCTCGACATCGCGCGTCAGATCGGCGAAATCGGTGACCACAGGGGCGAATCGGGGCACGCCCCCGATGCGCGGCCCACCCGCGCTGTCGAACGTGACCGCCGTCCGCCGCACCCGCACCGCGGGCCGCTCGCGTTCCCCGGCGACCGCCGCCCACACCGAGTTCACTGTGCCGATGCTCATGCCGAAGCCAACAGTCATTGCCATCCCGTCAACGCACCGAGACCACGGCCCCATGGATAGCGCCATGTGGTCGCGGTCGTTTACCAAACAGCGAACTCAGGTTAGCTGGCACTTGTCGATCACGAATACCGAATGCGGAGAAAAGGTTTCAAACCCTTTGGTACGTATCACGAATACGCAGATAGAAGCCCATCTCCATCCATCCCCCACCCCCAAATCCCCACTCAACCGACCATTAACCCCCGAAACCAGCTACCGCACAGTAATTCTCACGAAAAACCGACCGGTGCGCTGCCATACCCCCGAGTTGATCACTCCGATCCCGAAAACAACCGACCGTTACCAAATGGCTGGATAGTAGCTAGACCTACCAGCGCCAGTCTTTCCGGACACATCACCCACCCGATACCACTCGGTCGGCAAAACGCTTCCCCCACACCGGAAGTCGACTCATGAACCCAGCCCGTTACCCCTGCTCGGCTTGGATGGCTCGTCGAACACGCGCTGCGGACGGCGAGCGTGAAACCATCAGTGGGCGACGTGGGGCGTGCCCCCGCTGAACGATGGGGGTCCGGCCGTGGCCGATCAGACGAAGCGCATCGGAATCCTCCTGTTCCCCGGTGTCGAGGAGCTGGACGCGATCGGCCCCTGGGAGATCCTGGCGAGCTGGGCCGAGTACTACCCCGGCGACGACGTCAAGGTGTTCACCTTCGCCACAACGGCCGAGCCCGTCGAATGCGCGAAGGGCATGACGATCACCCCCACCACAGCCTCCGATCCGCCCCGCCTCGCGACGTACTGATCCATCCCGGCGGCGCGGGCACCCGCGCCCTCGCCAAGGACCCCGACCACCTCGACTGGATACGCCGACAACGGGAAGCCACCCCCCTGATCACCAGCGTCTGCACCGGTTCCCTTGTCCTCGCCGCCGCGGGCCTGCTCTCCGGCCGCCCCGCGACCACCCACTGGCGCTCCCTGAAACACCTCACCACCCTCGACCCCACCATCGAGCCCCGCCCCTCCGACCGCTACGTCGACGACGGCGAAATCATCACCGCCGCAGGCGTTTCCGCCGGAATGGATATGTCCCTGCACCTGATCCAACGCCTCGCCGGACCCCAACGAGCCCGCCAGATCCGCCGCATAGTCCAATACGACCCCGACCCCCCACCCGCCACCGACTGGCCCCCAACCACCGACGACTCCGCATGGACCTGACCCCCAGGCATACGAACCCAGCCGCACCCCTTGTTCGGATCCGCACCCCCTTCAGGGCTCTGAAGGGGGTGCGGATCCGGATAAAGGGTGCGGCTGGGTTCGTGTAGCTGGGGTCAGGTGCGGGTGAGGAGTTTTCGTTTCCACCAGGGTTCGCTGGAGGTGCCGCCGCGGATGGCGGTGGGGCGGCGGGTGGTGATCAAGGTGTCGAAGTCGGCCAGCGAGGCGGGTGGGGTGGGGAGGGTGCCTGCGTTGAAGTCGTCGACCAGGTGGCGGACTGTTTCCTGGGCGCAGGATTTGTTGGTGCCGATGAAGCCCGTGGGGCCTCGTTTGATCCAGCCGGTGACGTAGGTGCCGGGTTCGACTCGGCCGTCTGTATTGGGGATGACGCCTCGGGCTTCGTCGAAGGGGAGGTCGGGGAGGGGGGTGCCGCGGTAGCCGACCGAGGCCAGGACCAGGCCGGTGTCCAGGGTTTCCGTATCGCCGGTGGGGACCGCGCGGACGGTGCCGTCGGGGTCGGTGGCGAGGGTGTTGTGGGCCAGTTCGATTCCGGTCACGCGGTCGGTGCCGGTGAGGGCCACGGGGGAGGACAGGTAGCGCAGGACGATGCGTTTGCGGGAACCGACGGGGCGGTCGGCGACCTGGTGGAGGAGGCGGAGTTTGTGTTCCACCTTCTGCGGCATACCCGGAATCGGTTCGGGGACTTCGCCTTCCACGACGATGTCGATGTCGGAACCGAGCAGGCCCACGAATTCCGGGACCGTGAAGGCCGATTCGGCGGGGCCGCGGCGGCCGACGATGACGACCTCCTCGATCTTGCTGTGCCGCAGCGCTTCCAGGGCACGCGGGGAGACGTCGGTGTCGGCGAGCAGTTCGGGATCGGCGGTGAGGATGCGGGCCACGTCCAGGGCGACATTGCCGTTGCCGACGATCACCGCGCGCCGGTGCGACAGGTCGAACTCGCGGTCGGCGTGGTCGGGATGGCCGTTGTACCAGGCCACGAACTCCGTCGCCGAGACGCTGCCGGGCAGGCCCTCGCCGGGGATGCCCAGTTTGCGGTCGGCCGACGCGCCCACGGCGTAGATCACCGCGTGGAAGTGCCGCAGCAGATCCGCGTGCGAAATGTGTTCGCCCACGGCGACATTCAGATACGAGCCGAAGCCGGGCTGGGCCGAGATGACGTCGAACAACCGGCTCACCTGCCGGGTGCGGGTGTGATCGGGGGCGACACCGTGCCGGGCCAGGCCGTAGGGCACCGGGAGCCGATCGAGAACCGTCACCGTGACGTCACGCTGGGTGAGCAACTCGTCGGCCGCGTACATCGCCGACGGCCCCGAACCGACGATCGCCACTCGCAGCGGGCCGCGCTCGCGCGAAACCTCCGGCGCCGGAATGGGTTTGGCGAGCGTCGGACGCGGCCGGACCTGCCGGTAGAAGTCGGCGTTGATCTCGATGAACGGCTGCTGTTCCGGCGTCAGCTTCTTCGAGGAGGTGATGGCGTCCACCGGGCACGCGGTGGCGCAGGCGCCGCAGTCCACGCACGCCTGCGGGTCGACGTACAGCATCTCCGCCGTCCGGAAGTCCGGTTCGTCGGGCGTGGGATGGATGCAGTTGACCGGGCAGGCGTACACGCACGAGGCGTCGCTGCAACAGGACTGGGTGACGACGTAGGGCATCGATGACCGCCGTCGTTCAGTGCGCCCGCACGGCGCGCAGCGGCTCCGAGCGGTAGCGGGTGGTGTGGCCGTCGATCTTCAGCAGCTTCCACACACCGCGGGCAATCGGGTTCATCAGGCCGATCTCCTTGGCCAGCGTGCGCACGTCGCCGAAGAAGTCGGCGAAGTCCTGCTTGGCCTCCTTGGTGCCGTAGAACAGCTCCTTGCGCACGTAGTCCGGAATGTCGAACTCGCGCCAGAACGACCGCGGCGGGGTGTAGATCGAGCGGCCGAGGATCCACATCACGACCGGCATCAGCAGCGAGAGCACGAACTTGTTGGCGGCGTTGGTCTCCGGCACGTGGTTCTTGAGGAACTCGTGCGCGAACGAGATGTGCCGCGCCTCCTCGGCCACGTGAATGGACATGACGCCGCGCATGATCGGATGCACCTCTTCGCCCGAGCGCAGGATCGCCTTCTGGATGTGGTCGATCGGCTCCTCGCCGGCGAGCACGGCCATGAAGAACAGGTTCGGGAACAGCGCGGCCACGGGCGCGCCGATGTACTTGAACTTGCTGACCAGCGGGCCCATCCCGGGCACGTCGATGCCGATCCGGTTGACCATCTCCTGGAACATCAGGGTGTGGTTGTGCTCCTCGATCATCTCGTGGGAGCAGTACCGGAACTCGGGCGAGCCGTTGGGCAGGCCGAAGTTGTGCGTCACCATGCCGCTGATGAGGATGGACTCGAACTGGAGGCCGACCTTGGCGACATTGGCCTGGCGGTACTTGCCGATGGCGATCTTCCGCTCCAGCGGCAGGGCCTGGTACCAGGGGTGGCGGCCGAGGGCGTCACCGGAGACGGGCAGCACCCACCGCTCCTCACCGGCGTCGGGCGCGAAATCGGGGTTGTCCCAGTCGATGTCGTCGAACGGATCGAAGTGCTTGTTGACCGAGCCCTCCGAGAGCAGCATCAACTTCTGGGCGTACTCCTGAGCCTGGGCGACCACGGGGTCGTTGGGCGTCGCGGCAACGGACATCGTCGTCACAGCCTCTCCATCTCGCACTAGTAACTGTGTCCCATGGTTACACCAACACCGAGTCACGTCAACTAGCCGATCGGAGGGTGAGCGCCCGATTTCGAGGTTCGGTGCACAGACGTACACCCGAACTGGGGGTACCCGCGAGTAGGTCCGCTATGGGTGTGTCACAGATAACAACGGCGTCAGGGCGCGGGTTGGACGAAGCACATCCCGTTCGCGTCGATGAGCGCGGCGGCGGCCCCGTCGCTGGCCACCGCGGTCGCCGCGAACAGCGCTCCCCCGGCCGCGACGGCGGCGGTCACCGCGGCGCGGGCGAATCGGCGCCGCAAGCCCGCGCGGGCGGCCCGGCGTTCGGCGACCGCGTCCGGCGGGGCGGCCGCGCGGGACGCCAGGAGCGCCGCGCCCTCGGCGATGGTCCGCTCCGGATCGGCGGCGACGAAGACCGGACGGGCCAGGGCGTCCGCCAGCGCCCCGGCCACCTCCGGCGGGCGCGCGGCCCCGCCCACCACCAGCACCCGATCGACGTCGGCCATCGTGACGTCGGCGACGCGCAGACATTCGTAGACCAACCCCAGGGATCGACGAATGTGCGCGGCGCGCAGTTCGGTGATGGTGGTATCGGACAGCACCCCGACCAGGGTGGGTGCGTCGGTGGCGTGCCAGCGCGCCCGCCGGGCCATCAGGTCGCCGAACGCCCGGCCGCCGAATGCCTTGGAGCGCAACGGCTCTCCGACGATCGGATCGTCCGGGCGGCCCGCGCCGACCCGTACCAGGGTGACGGTCAACCCGGACCCGCCGAGGTCGTAGACCAGCGCCAGGCCCGGCATGAGCGGTCCGTGCCGGTGTTCGAGCCAGGCCGCGGCCGCGACGGGTTCGGCGACCAGCGCGGCCCGGTCCAGTCCGGCCGCGTCGAGCGCGGCGCGCAGGTCGGCCACCCGCTCGGGCGGGTAGTGGATCGGATGGGTGATCGTAATGCCCACGCCCGCATCGCCTTTCGCGCCCAGCGCGGTGGCGATGACGCTGTCGGCGACGGTGGCCACCAGATCCGCGGCCGACAGCGCGCGATGCCCCACCCGGGCCGAGACCGCCGAACCCTCGGTGAGATCGGCGAATTCGGTGATGGCCCGGCCGTGGCGCGGGATGCGCCCGACCCGCGCGGCGCCGGTGCTGTCGAAGGTGAGCGTGGTGCGCCAGGTGTGCGGTGGGCCGCCGCGCGACTTCCGTTCGGCGCGACCGCCGCCCGTCACGGCGCAGACCGTGTTGACCGTGCCGATACTCACGCCGAGCCCAACCGTCATCACACCCACCTCGTTCGAGAGCCGTTTGCCCGCAATGACCGTATGGAGCCGATCACGCCGAGAAGCGGTCTACCCGAAGTGACCCGTAGCAGGCGATCGCGTCGAGAAGCCGTTTACCGAACCGTGACCCGTATCAAGGCAATCACCTTGCTGGGGGTTTGCCAAGCAGAGGACACGGGGTTGTCCGGGCGGGTGTCAGGCGCTGGGCAGGTCCGGGATTCGGGTGGCGCGGGCGTAGACGGTCTCACCGTCGTTGAGCCGCAAGGCTTCCGCGTCGCCGCGGGTCACCTGGGCGGTGAACAGGTCGCCGGTGGCGGCGTTGCGCAGTTCCAGGCGCACCTCGAAGCCGAGGTGCACGACGCGCTCGACCGTCGCCCGGGTGACGCCGGCGGATTCGGCGGTGCCCTCGTGTTCGGCCAGCGCCATGCTCGGATCGCGGCCGATGCGGATGTCGTGCGGGCGCACCAGATGTCCGTTCAGCTTGGCGACCGCGCCGAGGAACGACATCACGAAATCGTTTGCGGGACGGTCGTACACGTCCTCGGGCGTGCCGACCTGTTCGATGCGCCCCTTGTTCATCACCGCGATCCGGTCGGCGACGTCGAGCGCCTCCTCCTGATCGTGGGTGACCAGCACGGTGGTGACGTGCACCTCCTCGTGCAGCCGCCGCAGCCAGGTGCGCAGATCGTGGCGCACCTTCGCGTCGAGCGCGCCGAACGGCTCGTCGAGCAGCAGCACCTGCGGGTCCACGGCCAGCGCGCGGGCCAGGGCCATGCGCTGACGCTGCCCGCCCGACAGCTGCGAGGGGTAGCGGTGCTGGAAGCCGTCGAGGCCGACGATGCCCAGCAATTCGTCCACGCGCCGGGTGATCTCGCGCTTGGGCCGCTTGCGGATCTTCAGGCCGAAGGCCACGTTGTCGCGCACGGTCATGTGCTTGAACGCCGCGTAGTGCTGGAACACGAACCCGATGTCGCGCTTCTGCGGCGGCACCCGGGTCACGTCCCGGTCGGCGATGACCACCAGGCCCGAATCCAGCGATTCCAGTCCGGCGATCGAGCGCAGCAGCGTCGACTTGCCCGAACCGGACGGGCCGAGCAGCGCGGTCAGCTCGCCGGAGGGGATCTCGAGACTCACGTCGTCGAGGGCGGCGAACGAACCGTAGCGTTTGTTCGCGTTGGTGACGGTGATCATTTCGCAGTGCCCCGCTTGCGTTCGAGGAGGGTCATCAGGATCAGGGTGACGAGCGCCAGGCCCATCAGCAGGGTCGCCGCGCAGTACGCGCCGAAGGTGTTGTGGTCGTTGATGTATCGGCCGTGCACCAGCAGCGTCAGCGTCTGCGAGATGCCGGGCAGCGCCGAGGACACCATGATCACGCCGCCGAATTCGCCGAGGGCGCGCGCGACGGTGAGCACGATGCCGTAGGTCAGGCCCCAGCGGATGGCGGGCAGGGTGATCCGCCAGAACGTCTGCCAGCGCGTCGCGCCCAGGGTGGCCGCGGCCTGTTCCTGATCGTCGCCGATCTCGTGCAGCACCGGCACGACCTCGCTGACCACGAACGGCAGCGTCACGAAGATGGTGGCCAGCACCATGCCCGGCAGCCCGAAGATCACCTTGAAGCCGAGGTTCTCCACACCGCCGAACCAGCCGTGCACACCCCACAGCATGATCAGCGAAACACCCACCACCACAGGCGAAACCGCGAACGGCAGATCCACCACGCCCTGAATCAGCGTGCGGCCCGGGAAGTTTCCGCGCACCAGCGCGATCGCGGTGATCACGCCGAACACCACGTTGAGCGGGACCACGATCGCCACGATCAGCAGCGACAGATCGAACGCGGAGATGGCGGCCGGGGTGGTGATGGATTCGAAGAACGCGCCGAGGCCGCGTTCGAAGCTGCGCCACAGGATGATGATCAGCGGCGCCACCAGCAGCACGAACAGGTACGCCAGCGCGAGCACGCGCAGCGAGAGCCGGGTCGGGGTGGACAGTTTCATCGCGTCGACTGCTCCTTGCGTGCCGTCCGGTCGGCGACGACCCGCAGCACCAGCAGGGTGGCGAAGGAGATCACCAGCAGCGCCACCGACACCGCCGCGGCGTTCATCGGCCGGTCCACCTCGATCTGCTGCTGGATGTACTGCGAGGCCACCTGGGTGTGGCGGGGGATGTTGCCGCCGATGAGCACGACCGAACCGTATTCGCCGATGGCCCGGGCGAAGGCGAGGCCGCCGCCGGAGATGATCGCCGGGGCGAGCGTGGGCAGCACGATCTTGCGGAAGGTGGTGAGGTTGTCCGCGCCCAGCGAGGCCGCGGCCTGCTCCACCTCCTTGTCGGTCTCGATCAGCACCGGCTGCACCGAGCGGACCACGAACGGCAGCGTGACGAAGGTCAGCGCCACCACCAGGCCCGGCTGGGTGGCGTTGAAGTGCACACCCACCGGGCTCTCCGGGCCGTAGAGCGACAGCAGCACGATGCTGGCGACGATCGTGGGCAGCGCGAAGGGCAGGTCGATCAGCGCGTTGACGACGCCCTTGCCCGGGAACTCGTCGCGCACGAGCACCCAGGCGACCAGGGTGCCCATCACGACGTTGACCAGGGCCACCACCACCGAGACGAGCACCGTCACCCGCAGCGCGTCCAGCGCGGCGGGTGCGGTGACGGCGTCCCAGAACCCCGACCAGCCCTCGTCGAAGGAGTGGAAGGTCAGCGCGGCCAGCGGGAGCAACACGATCAGGCTGAGCCACAACACCGCGGTGGCGATGCCGAGCGGCCCGACCGAACCGGTCATCCGCAGCCAGGAGCGGCGTGGTCGTTGTCCGATACTGCTGTCGGTCACGATCGTCGAGTATTCCCGAGTGGTCCCTGCGCTACTTGGTGGCCTTGTCGTAGATCACCGCGACACTGCCCGTGTTGGGGGTGAACAGGTCCTTGTCGACCTGCTTCCACCCGCCCAGGTCGGCGATGGTCCACACCTTGCCCGGCGTCGGGAAGTCCTTGGCGAACTCGCTGGTGACCTTCGGGTCGACGGGCCGGAAATCGGCCTGCGCGAACGCCTTCTGGCCAGCCTCGGTGAACAGGAAGTCCTTGAACTTCACGGCCTTGTCGAGGTTCTTGGAGTTCTTCAGCACCGCGACCGGGTTCTCGATCTTGAAGGTGGTCGGCGGCAGCACGTGCTCGATCGGGTCGCCGTTGCGCTCGGAGAACAGCGCCTCGTTCTCGTAGCTGAGCAGCACGTCACCGGTGCCCTGGAGGAAGGTGTCGGTCGCCTCGCGGCCCGACTTGGGCTGCACCTTGATGTGATCCTTGGAGATGAGCTGGCTCAGGTAGTCCAGGCCCGCCTGCGGGTTCTTGCCGCCCTCGCTCTTGGCCGCGTACGGGGCGAGCAGGTTCCACTTGGCCGAACCGGAGCTGAACGGGTTGGGGGTGACCACCTCGACGCCCGGCTTGAGCAGATCGTCCCAGTCCTTGATGCCCTTGGGGTTGCCCTTGCGGACCGCGATCACGACCACCGAACCGAACGGAATTCCCTTGTGCGCGTCGGCATTCCAGCTCGCGTCGACCTGACCGGAGTCGACCAGCCGGGTGATGTCGGGCTCGACGGAGAAGTTCACCACATCGGCCTCGGCCCCGTCCTTGACCTTGCGGGACTGGTCACCCGACGCGCCGTAGCTCGCCTGCACGCCGACGCCCTTGCCGCCCTCGGTCTTGTTGAACTCGGGGATGACCTTGTCGAAACCGGGCTTGGCGACCGAGTAGGCGAACAGCGTCAGCGAGCTGCTGCTGCCGCCCCCGTTGCCGCCGGAGGTGTCGCTGGCTCCGCCACCGCAGGCGGTCAGGGCGACGGCCGCCAGCGCGGTGAGCGCGACGGCGGCGGTACGTCGACGCGAGAAGAGCCGGGAACTGCGAGACATCGGGTGAACCTTTCCTGCTGCCCGCCAGCACGGATACGAGAGTCGTGGCGGAACGTTGGGGATGCCGAGAGGATCCGCCGCACGGGTCGTGCGGCAGTGGCGCGGCTACGGCTGACGCCGCGGGAACGGGTTCGGTCTGCGAAAGTGCGCGCCAATTCTAACGGGAGTTACGCGCAGCCGAACCCGGTGCGAATTCAGCGACAGTAGATATCGGCGACCACGAGACAACGCACCGCGATCAACGCCAATTCGTGGCGGACCTGCGGCACAACGCTCGATGACACGGGCAAACCTTAACAGAGCGGGCACGAACCTCGCGAATCACCCGAATGGAAACGACGGAGGTGAAGCGGATCCGGGGGCGCCCTCCCGGGGGAAGCGACAGGAGGCCCCGCGGCATGCCGGGGGCCTCGTCGAGGGTGCTGATGAACCGGGGCGGTCTAGTCCTCGTCGACCTCGGGCGGACTCTCCAGCAAATCGAGGATCCACTCCTCCGAGGCGGTCTCCTCGCCGTCCTCCCCGTCCTCGTCCACCCGCAGCCGGTTGTGCAGGCGCACCCCGAGGCCGAGCAGCTGGGCGGCCCGGACCATCTCGATCGCCTCCTCCGGAGAGGCGTAGTGGGTGGCGATCAGGCGAGGGCTCTCTTCGAGTTCGTCGGACTCCAGCAGCTGTTCGAGTCCCGCGAAATCCTCATCGGTTGGCATGGGGTGCACAGTACCGAACCGGGGCGACATCGGGGGTGGCCCGTGCGCCGAAGGGCGGCGTTCGGGCGGTCAGCGGGTGAGCAACCAGGCCACGACGACGAGTACGAGCAGGGCGATCAGCGCGAGCTGCACCCGCGAGCGCGGCATCAGACCGGCTCCTTTTCCCGACGCACCGGCCGCGGCGCGTCCGGACGGGGTTCGGCGACGACGGCCCGGTCGCGCCCGAGGGCCCGCAGCGCCACGCGCAGCCCGCGATCGAGCAGATACGCGAGGGCGAAGCTCACCGGGACCATCCCGACCAGGACCACGGCGAACTGCGGCACGAACGGCAGCCCGGCGACCCACAGTTCGAAGCCGTCCCACCACCCAGCGATGTGTTGCACGCCCCCAGCCTAGTAGCCGCGGCGCTCGGGGGAACCGGCCCGGTCGCTGTGGACGCGCTCGCCCGAGGCACCCATGATTGGGACATGGCGTCCTTCGATGAACCGATCAGCGACGAACCCCTCGACCCCGACCTCGACGCGGAGATCATCCCGGTGCGCCGCGACGCGCTCGCCGACATCCCCGACATCGATCTCGCGGGCGGCTTCGTCCCGGCGCATCTGGGCACCACCCACAAATCCATCTTCCCGCCCATCGATGACTACGCCTTCCTGTCCGACTGCGAGGTCAACTGCCTCATCGCCCGCAACGGCGCGGTGGAGTGGATGTGCCTGCCGCGCCCCGACTCCCCCAGTGTGTTCGCCGCGATGCTCGATCGCAGCGCGGGCCACTTCCGGGTCGGGCCCTACGGGGTGAACGTGCCCGCCGCGCGGCGCTACCTGCCCGGCGGCATGATCCTCGAGACCACCTGGCAGACCGATACCGGCTGGCTGATCGTGCGCGACGCGCTGGTGCTGGGCCCGTGGCACAACAACGACAAGCGCAGCCGCACCTACCGCCGCACCCCGATGGACTGGGACGCCGAACATCTGCTGTTGCGGACGGTGAAGTGCGTGAGCGGCGTGGTCGAACTCGAGGTCAGCTGCGAACCCGCCTTCGACTATCACCGCGCCGCGGCCACCTGGGAGTACACCGGCGAGGTCTACGAGCAGGCCACCGCGCGCTGCGAGGGCGAATTGCCGTGCGACAACCTGATTCTCACCACCGATCTGCGGCTCGGCCTCGAGGGCCGGGAGGCGCGCGCCCGCAGCCGGATGCGCGAGGGCGACGAGGTGTTCGTGGCGCTGTCGTGGTCGGTGCTGCCGCCGCCGCGCAATTTCGCCGAGGCCGCGCAGAAGATGTGGCAGACCACCGAATGTTGGCGGCAGTGGATCACGCTCGGCAAGTTCCCGGACCATCCCTGGCGCGGGTACCTCCAGCGCAGCGCCCTCACCCTCAAGGGCCTGACCTACGCGCCGACCGGGGCGCTGCTCGCGGCGGCGACCACCTCACTGCCGGAAACCCCTGGGGGCGAACGCAACTGGGACTACCGCTACTCCTGGGTGCGCGATTCCAGTTTCGCGCTGTGGGGGCTGTACACGCTCGGGATGAACCGCGAGGCCGACGACTTCTTCGCGTTCCTGCACGACGTCGCCACCGACGGCGACGGCGATCCGCTGCCGTTGCAGGTGCTCTACGGCGTCGGCGGCGAACGCGAGATCACCGAGGCCGAGCTGAACCACCTCTACGGCTACGACGGCGCGCGCCCGGTGCGCATCGGCAACGGCGCCTACAACCAGCAGCAGCACGACGTCTGGGGCGTGCTGCTGGATTCGGTGTACCTGCACGTGAAGTCGCGGCAGCAGGTCCCGGAGACGTTGTGGCCCATGCTCGAACAGGCCGTGCAGGGCGCGATCGACAACTGGCGCGAACCCGATCGCGGCATCTGGGAGGTGCGCGGGGAACCCCAGCACTTCACCTCGTCGAAGATCTTCTGCTGGGTGGCGCTGGATCGCGGCGCGAAACTGGCCGAGATGCACGGCGAACTCGACTTCGCCAAGAAGTGGTCCGACATCGCCGAGGAGATCCACGCCGACGTCCTCGAGCACGGCGTCAACGACAAGGGCGTGTTCACCCAGACCTACGGCGGCGACACCCTCGACGCGTCGCTGCTGCTGATCCCGCTGGTCCGCTTCCTGCCCGCGACCGACGCCCGGGTGCGCGACACCGTGCTGGCCATCGCCGACGAGCTCACCGATCACGGCCTGGTGCTGCGCTACCGCACCGAGACCACCGACGACGGATTGTCCGGCGCGGAGGGCACTTTCACGATCTGCTCGTTCTGGCTGGTGTCCGCACTCGTCGAGATCGGCGAGGTCTCCCGCGCCCGGCGGCTGTGCGAGCGGCTGCTCGGCTACGCCAGCCCGCTGGAGCTGTTCGCCGAGGAACTCGATCCGCGGACCGGGCGGCACCTGGGCAACTATCCGCAGGCGTTCACCCATCTGGCCCTGATCAACGCCCTCACCCACGTGATCCGGGCCGAGCAGTCGGTGTCCTCCGGCGACTTCCACCCGGCCCACCGGGCCTGAGCAGGAGCCTTGCCCTAGGCCCCGGGAAGCCCGACCGGGGCACACTGAGAGC
The DNA here is from genome assembly GCF_053588115.1 of Nocardia sp. NPDC003482. Lineage (NCBI taxonomy): Bacteria > Bacillati > Actinomycetota > Actinomycetes > Mycobacteriales > Nocardiaceae > Nocardia > Nocardia sp. NPDC003482. The sequence goes on along the minus strand of NZ_JBSFPI010000008.1, from coordinate 215,147 downwards.
GGGACGGAGTCAGCTCGGGGTGCAGGCGATGGTCTCGAAGTCGGCCTGCCCCCGCCACTCCGGGCGGGCACGCAGGCGGGCCTGGTTGACCCCGTTGCGGGCCTGCACGGTGACGGGCGCGAGATCCTGGCCGTCCCATGTCTTGGCGGTGCAGGTGTAGTTCAGCGGCGCCCGGGGCGCGGCCTCGGCCGCGGGGGCGGCGAACGCGACGGCCGAACCGAGCAACAGACCGACCGGCAGCCCGGCGAGCAGTGTGGTACGCAAAATACTTCCTCCGCGAATCGGGTTTCGGCGTAACTTACCGCACCCGCCGCGCGCGGGCAGCTCAGATCGCGTCGGCCCGCTCGCGCAGGTCGCGCAGCGACACCAGCGTGGACTCGATATCGGTGAGGCGGCGGTTGCGGCCCTCCGGGGAGTGCACGGCCGCGGCCTCCTCGGCCGCGCGCAGGGATTCGTCGACCGAGCGCAACGTCTGGTTGGCCAGCGTGGTGAAGTGGTCGCGCAGCGTCCGCTGCACCGCGCGCAGCCGATTGCGGGATTCCTTGCCCACCTGGAAGATCACGTCGTCCATCAGCCGCGCGACCGCCACCTTGGCCTCGGCCTGGCGCTTCTCCCGGCGCAGCTTGCGGTCCTCCCACAGCGCGTACGCGCCGAGCAGGATCGCGGCCGTACCCGAGTACCAGTTCACCGGCGGCAGCCCCGCCACGCTCGCCAGCAGCACGCCGACCATCAGCAGACCGCCGTAGCCGCCGCGCATCACGTTCAGAACCGGTTGTATCACACCGACTTTCGCGCTGCCCAGCGGTTCCAGCGAGGCGACCGGCTCGAGCACCTCGCCGGGCTTCTCCAGCCGCAGATCCGGCATCGGCACGTCGCGGTCGGTGCCGAACTTGTTGCCCACCTGCTCGGCCAACTCCACCGAACGGTAGTGCGCGATGACGAAGTTCTCCTCGACCGCCTCGCAGATCCGCGCGTCCAGATCCGCGCCGAACTCGGCCCATTTGCGGGCCGGATCCTGCTTCGAGATCTCGTTCTCCGCGTCGCGAATCAGGCTGCGCAGCCGGTGGCGCAGGTCGTGTTCGATATCGGCCATCAGTTCGGCGCAGCCGTCGGCGAGGGTGACCTGCCAGTTGGCCGAACGCTGACGCAGATCGTCGGCCTCGGCGCGCAGCATCCGCAGCCGATCGGTGATCTCACCGTAGCGGCGCGGATCGCGCAGGGTCTCGGCCTCGCTGCGCAGGGCCAGCGCCAGATGGTCGGTGATCATCCGGATATCGCGGACCGCGGCCTCGCGGGCCACCGAGTCGGCGCGGCCCAGCACGTAGTCGCGGATGTGGTCGATCAGTTGCGGCACACCGGATTCCAGATCGCGGCGGCGGTCGTGTCCGGCCTGGAGGTACATCTCGGCCGAGATCGGGGCGACCGCGAAACCGAGTCCGGCGTTGTCGAGCAGGGTCCGGTTGCGCTGCTGCACCTGGGCCCAGTGCGGGAACCGGTCGATCTTGTTGAGCACGCAGATGACCGTCGGGCACACCTGCTGGATGCGTTGCAGCTGCGCGATCTGCTCGGGGCCGTACTCCACCGCGGCCTCGCAGACGTAGAGCACGGCGTCGGCGGCGGCGATCAGCGACCAGGTGGTGGAGGTGTCGGCGGGGGCGCCGGGGGCGTCCATCACCACGAAGCCCTCGGCCAGCAGCGGACTGGGCGCGGCGAACTCGGCGCGGATCACGCCCTCGGCGGCCAGCGCCGAGCCCGGCTCGTGCGGGTCGATGGGCAGTCGTTCGGTGCGCCCGGCGACCGTGGCGCGGACCAGCGTGGCGGCCGGTTCGGGTCCGTACTCGGCGATGACCGGCACGCCGACGGGAGTTTCGGTGGGGCTCACCGTCATTCCGACCAGACCGTTGACCAGGGTGCTCATCCCGTTCTTGGGTTCACCCACGACCACCAGCCGCACCCGCGGATCGGCGACCCGCGCGCGCGACATCACCAGGCGCGCGGTCAGATCCGCGCGGCCGGACGCGCGCGTCTGCCCGAGCAGCTCGTCGAGCAGCCCGAGCAGGGGCGCCATCGCGTCCGGATGCTTGGCGGTGCCAGTGTCCAGTTCCGTCGTTCCCGTCACAGCGTCATGTGTAGGTCGGCGACCGGGTGGAGCACCGGGTGATGCAGTTCGGCGTAGGTCGTGTCGGGCATCAGCTGGGTGGACAGGTCACCGCCCGAGGCCACCAGCAGGCCGCCGTGATCGCCGGTCCACGGGGTGTGGTCGTAGGTGTCGACCACGTGCGAAACCGGTTTCACCGGAACCTGATTGGTGGGCACGACCGCGCCTGGATGCGGATCGACCGGGGCCACATGGGTTCCCGTACCGCCCGTCTCGCCCCCGTCCGGCCGGATGGTCGGCTGCGGTTGCTGGGTGGTCGGGGCCGTGCCGTGATTCGCGGTGGTCGGCGCGGTGTTGTCCGCCGACGGGGTGGAACCGTGCGTGCCGGTGGGGTCGGCGCCGTGCCCCGTCGTACCACCGTCCGAATCGTGGGTGGTGGTCGGCGTTCGCGTCGAATCCGAACCGCCGCCCGTGGTGCCGGTCGGACCGCTCGGGTCGTCGTCGGTGGCGTCGCCGGGCCGCGTCGTGGCGCCGCCGGTGTGGGTGGTGCTGCCGCCCGGCTGCGTCGTGCCGGAATCGCCGGGGCGCGTGGTGGTTCCGCCGGTGTGCCCGGTGGTCGAGTCGCCCGGTCGCGTGGTGGTCGCGTCCCCCGGCTTGGTGAGCACGGTGGGCGGCACGCTGACGTGCGGGACCGTGCTCGACTTGTCGGCGTCGGTCGGCGAGGTCGGCGTCCTGCCGGTGGTCGTCGGCTCCCCGGTGGCGGTGCGGCCCGCGTGGCCGCCCGGCGTCGTCGTGATCGTCGATCCGGTGTCGGCGTGCGCGACCGCGGGCACCGCCACCAGGGGCGCCACATGGGTCGGCAGCACGGTCGCGATCGGACTCGCCCCGGCCTCGGCGGCATGCGGCCCGGTCTGCAACGGCGTCGCGGCCACCGGCTGCACCATCGGCGGCGCGGGCGGGGCCGTGATCGCTTGCGGCACAGCGACATTCGTGACCGGAGCCGAGACGACCGCGGGCGCGGCGGGCGCGGCGGCGAGCACCGGAACCCCCGGAGCCCCGCTGACCGGCGGGAACGCGCCCGGCGTCGCGGGCGTACCCGCGGGCGCGGCGAACGCGGGCGCGCCGGAGGTCGCGGCCTGCGGACCGGACTGCGCGCCCAGCTGTGAATGCGATCCCGTCGAACCGTGGCCCTGCGAATCACCGCCCGTGGGAAGGTGATTCACCCCCGACCCCAGCCAGTGCGAGTAGTCGTCCAGCTGATCGCCCACGTCGCCGACCGCGAAATCGACCTTCGCCTCGGTGGTCACCCAGATTCCGTCGAGGCCGACGTGCGCGTCGACCTTCACCTCGGTGCCGAGGAATACGCCCGGATTGCCGCCGCCGACGCCGTGGAAGGCGTGCTCGGGCTGTCCGGCCGCGTCGGGCAGGCCGAAGCCGCCCGCGCCGAGCCCGTTCATCCCGGGCAGCGACAGGCCGTTGGTGCCGGGCAGCCCGAGGCCGTGGTTCAGCGGCAGCGCGGTCGAATGTCCGTCCGCGCCCGGCAATCCCGATTCGGCGGACCCGTGCGCGGGATGGGTGGGCAGGCTGGGCAGTCCGAACCCGGACGAACCGTGCTCGCTACCCGGCAGGCCGAACGGCGCGTTCGAGCCGGTCGAATCGTCCAGGGTCGGCAGGCCGCCGATGCCCGGCACGCCCTCGCCCGCGTTCGGGTCGTAGTTCTCGGTGCCGCTGGGCGGCAGATGCATGCTCGGCGCGCCCGCACCCACGGTGCCGTCGAGTTCGGGCAGGCCGAAGCCGCCCGATCGCGGCGGCAGCGGCTGCGCGGCGGGCAGCGGGGCGGCGACGGACGTGGGCCCGTGCGAACCCAGTTGCGGCGGTACCGAATTCGGCGCGGGGTCCGGGTAGGACATCACCGGGCTGGGCGCGTCGGGGTGCGGGTCGTTGATCGCCCAGCCCGCGAAGTGGCTGCTGTCGTGCGATTCGTGGGACGGGGCCGGGCTGCCATTGGACGCGACGAGTGCGCCACCCGTCACGTATGCGCCTGCCCGGGCCACCCGCGCGACGCCGTTCGCGACGCGATACGCGGTTTCCCCCGCGTGATCGCCCGCGCCCGAATCGTCGTCGTCGAAGGGCAGGTCACGCGTCATACAAGCTCCGCTCTCAGGTGCTCGGTATCCGGACCGAACGGGTCATACGAAAAAGATCAGGTACACCATATGTTCCGGAAAACCCACCTGTCACATCATCCAGGTAAGGAGTTTCTGGGACTCTTCACGCTGTACAACCCTGCCAGCGCTCGAAACGTTACAGAAGACCCAGAATCACCCGGCAGACCCAACCGGTCACCTGCACAAGTTGCCTAGCGTTTCTCCTTGGCCTTGTCCGCGGACGCCTCGTTGGACAGCGCGGCGACGAAGGCCTCCTGCGGCACGTCGACCCGGCCGATCGTCTTCATCCGCTTCTTGCCCTCCTTCTGCTTCTCGAGCAGCTTGCGCTTGCGGCTGATGTCGCCGCCGTAGCACTTGGCGAGCACGTCCTTGCGGATCGCGCGAATGTTCTCGCGCGCGATGACCTTCGACCCCACGGCCGCCTGGATCGGCACCTCGAACTGCTGGCGGGGGATGAGCTCCTTGAGCTTCTCGGTCATCTTGCGCCCGTACGCCTGCGCCGAATCCTTGTGCACGATCGCGGAGAACGCGTCCACGGCCTCGCCCTGCAACAGGATGTCGACCTTGACCAGATCGGCCTCCTGCTCCCCGGCCTCCTCGTAGTCCAGGCTGGCGTAGCCGCGGGTGCGCGACTTCAGCGAGTCGAAGAAGTCGAAGATGATCTCGGCCATCGGCAGCGTGTAGCGCAGTTCGACGCGGGTCTCCGACAGGTAGTCCATGCCGCCGAGTTCGCCGCGGCGGGACTGGCACAGTTCCATGATCGAGCCGATGAACTCGCTGGGCGCGATGATGGTGCACTTCACGATCGGCTCGTACACGCGACGCACCTTGCCCTCGGGCCAGTACGAGGGATTGGTCACCACGTGCTCGGTCCCGTCCTCCATGACCACCCGGTAGACCACGTTGGGCGCGGTGGAGATCAGGTCCAGATCGAATTCGCGTTGCAGCCGCTCGCGGGTGATCTCCATGTGCAGCAGGCCCAGGAACCCGCAGCGGAAGCCGAAGCCCAGCGCCACCGAGGTCTCCGGGTCGTAGGTGAGCGCGGCGTCGTTGAGCTGCAATTTGTCCAGGGCGTCGCGCAGATCCGGATAGTCCGAGCCGTCCACCGGATACAGGCCGGAGTAGACCATCGGATGCGGTTCGCGATAGCCGGTCAGCGGTTCGGTCGCCCCGTCGCGCGCGGTGGTGACGGTGTCACCCACCTTGGACTGCCGCACGTCCTTCACGCCGGTGATGAGGTAGCCCACCTCGCCCACGCCCAGCCCCTGCGTGGGTTTCGGCTCCGGCGAGACGATTCCGATCTCGAGCAGTTCGTGGGTGGCCCCGGTCGACATCATCTTGATCTTCTGCCGCGGGGTGAGCTTGCCGTCGACCACGCGCACGTAGGTGACCACGCCGCGATAGGTGTCGTAGACCGAATCGAAGATCATCGCCCGCGCGGGCGCCTCGGCCGCGCCCTGCGGCGGCGGCACCTGGCGGATGACCGCGTCGAGCAGTTCGGGCACCCCGACCCCGGTCTTGCCCGAGACGCGCAGCACCTCCTCCGGCTCGCAGCCCACGATGTGGGCGAGTTCGGCGGCGTAGCGATCCGGATCGGCGGCGGGCAGATCGATCTTGTTCATCACCGGGATGACGGTGAGGTCCTTGTCCAGCGCCAGATACAGATTCGCCAGCGTCTGCGCCTCGATGCCCTGCGCGGCGTCGACCAGCAGCACCGCGCCCTCGCACGCCTCGAGCGCCCGCGACACCTCGTAGGTGAAGTCGACGTGGCCCGGGGTGTCGATCAGGTGCATGACGTAGTCGGTGCCGTCGACGGCCCACGGCAACCGCACGTTCTGGGCCTTGATCGTGATACCGCGTTCCCGCTCGATATCCATCCGGTCCAGGTACTGCGCGCGCATCTGCCGCTCCTCGACCACCCCGGTGAGTTGCAGCATCCGATCGGCCAGGGTCGACTTGCCGTGGTCGATGTGCGCGATGATGCAGAAGTTCCGGATCCGGGACGGATCGGTGAACGTCGTATCCGCGAAGCTGGGCACTCCACTCCCTCACAGGTGCTCGATGGACTGCCGCCCATCGTCCCATGAACTTCGGACACCCCCGTCCACCGGTACTGCCTCGCAGCGGGGAACCCGGGCTCGCCGCGCGGATGAGAACGGGCCCGCCCGCCGTTATGCTCCGAATCATGGCGGGCACGTGGAGCTCTCTGGGCAAGCAGTTGGGGGCGATCGCCAAGGATCAGGGGCCGAGGATCGTTCGGCAGCAGGCGCCCAAACTGGTGGATCGCGCGTTGGGACGGCGGCCGCGCAAGATCGCGGTCCGGCCGTCGGCGTCGACGCCGATGCCCACCCATCTGCGCGCGCGGCAGGTCGTGTACTGCCCGCACCTCGATGGTCGCGCCGATCCGGGCGAGATCGTGTGGACGTGGGTGCCGTACGAGGAGGACCCGAGCAACGGCAAGGACCGGCCCGTCCTGGTGGTCGGGCGCGAGCGCAAGACCCTGCTCGGGCTCATGCTCTCGTCGAACCCGTTGCGCGCCGACGACGGCAACTGGATCGGAATCGGCACGGGCCCTTGGGATTACGAGGGCCGCCCGAGCTGGGTGCGGCTGGATCGGGTGCTCGACGTGCCCGAGGCGGGCATCCGCCGCGAGGGCGCGATCCTGCCGCGCAAGACCTTCGATCTGGTCGCGCATCGGCTGTGCGCCGACTATCACTGGTACTGACCCCGACCAGGGCGATTTCGCCCGGGACCCCGGTCCCTGGTAATCTCGATCGTCGGCGCGGCGCTATCGCTGGATAGTGCGCCCCCAGACTTCCGAGGCATGACCCCAACTGACGACAGGAATCAGAGGAAACACGCGTGGCCAACATCAAGTCCCAGATGAAGCGGATCCGTACCAACGAGGCGGCGCGCCAGCGCAACCAGTCGGTGAAGTCCGCGCTGCGCACCTCCATCCGCAAGTTCCGCGAGGCCGCAGAGGCGGGCGAGAAGGACAAGGCCCTCGACCTCCTGCGCGCCGCGGGCCGCGACCTGGACAAGGCCGCCTCCAAGGGCGTCATCCACGCCAACCAGGCCGCCAACAAGAAGTCGGCGCTCGCGCTGGCCTTCAACAAGCTGGGCTGAGCCCGCGGGCGCTACCGCCCCCCGAACGTAACGACGCCGCCGTGGCACTGGACGACCACGGCGGCTTTTGTCGTCTCCGCGATCAGAGCGACGCGGTGAGGTTACCGCTGTAGACCCACCAGTCGTGCCCCTTCGACGAGCAGCTGAAGCTGCCGTGGAAACCCGCCTCGCAGTGCGCGCCCGCGTAGTCGATGTACGGACCCCACGTCCCCGCACCGGTCTTCACATCGCTGAGCGCCGGGTTGCCGCCCGGCAGAGTGTGCGAACCGCCGAAGCCCGGGTGGGCGGGCAGCCAGGGGATGTCGATGACGACCTGGGTCGCCGGAATGGCCGGGGTGTAGACGTTCTCGCTGATCTTGTACGACAACCGCTGCGGATAGGCGAAATCGCATCCGACCGTGCCGTCGCTGGTGATCGAGCAGTTGATGCTCCCGTCGGCGAAGTAGACGGTGCCGTCGTCGGCGTGCGCGGCGGTGGCGAACAGAACGGGAGCGATCGCGGCCGCGGCCAGGGCGCCCGCCGCCCGCACTGCGAATGACTGCATGAATCCTCCTCGATATCGAAAGTTCCTCTCGGAAACACGAACGATAGGTCAGTCGTCCTTCCGCCCGGGATTGTTTCGCCCCCAGAACCGGGGGCACGAGGCGCCGAAGTTACGCTGGGAGCGTGAATTCCCCGGAGGCGTCCAGAGGATAGCCGCCCGGCCCACCGGCCGGGCGGCGTTGTGAGCCTGTGCCGCACCGGTTTTCGCGATCGGTGAATTCGCCTGTCTCCCAACGCCGGACGACGTTCCTACACTTCGATCCGGGAGTTCTCTCGTCATGCCCAAGGTGGTGTACGTGCTCGCTGTCGCGGTCTTCGCGCAGGGCACATCGGAATTCATGGTGTCCGGGTTGCTCGGACCGATCGCGGCGGACCTCGGCGTCTCGCTGGGCAGCGCGGGGTTGCTGACCTCGCTGTTCGCCGCCGGAATGGTGGTGGGCGCGCCGCTGATGGCGGTGGCGGCGGGCCGGGTACCGGTCCGGCTGTCGGCGGCGGCTTTTCTGGGGGCGTTCTGCGTTGCGCACGTGATCGGCGCTGTCGCAACGAGTTTCGCGGTCCTGCTGGTGGTTCGGGTGATCGCGGCCGTGGCGAACGCCGGATTCCTGGCGGTGGCGCTCGCGGCGCTGCCCGCGCTGGTCGGTCCGGAGCGGATCGGGCGCGCGACCTCGGTGGTGGTGGCCGGGGTGACCGTGGCATGTGTCGTCGGGGTTCCGGCGGGGACCGCGCTGGGTCAGGTCCAGGGCTGGCGCTCGGCGTTCTGGGCGGTCGCGCTCGTCGGGCTCGCGGTGCTCGTGCCGCTGTGGGCGCTGCTCGATCGGCTCGGCGACGCGGCGGATCCCGGCCCGAGATGGCGGGAATGGCTGGTGGTCGGTGATCGCGGCGTCGGTGTCGCCGTCGCGGCCGGATGTCTGGTCAACGCGGGCACTTTCGCGGCCTTCACCTATCTCGGCACGATCGCGTCCGGCCTTCCGGGCGGGGTGCGGTGGGTTCCGGTCGCGCTGGCTCTGTTCGGCCTCGGTTCGTTCGCAGGCGTGACGCTGGCCGGGCGGTACGGGGATCGGCACCGGCGCGCGATCATCGTCGGCGGCGCGATCGTGCTCACGGGTGTGTGGCTGCTGGCGGCCGCGGTCGCCGCGACCCTGGGTGGTGTGCTGGCGATGGCGGCCCTGTCGGGTGCGCTCGCGTTCGGAGTCGGGTCGACGCTGATCGCGACGATCGTCGCCGCCGCCTCCCCCTCCGCCCCGCACATCGCCGGCGCCCTGGCCACCACGGCCTTCAATATCGGCGCGGTCCTCGGCCCGATGCTCGCCGGTCCGCTCGTCGACCACACCGGCCGTCCGATCACCGCGTGGTGGGCCAGCGCGGCCTGCACGGCGCTGGCGGGAGTCGTTGCGGCGGGGCACGACTGGCATACCCGCGAGGCATAGCCCCCGCACATGACGAACGCCGCCAGGCTTCGAACCTGGCGGCGCTCTCCGAAAACACCGACGCCCAACAAGCGCCTCTCGGCGAGTGGTCGTACGTAACGACTGAAAAGGGGTGCGGCCCGGGGCTGTCCCGACGTCGGCAAGGTGGTCAACGAGGGTGGGCGGGGATCTATTCCGGAGGGACGGATGTGCGCCTCATCACGGACCGAGCTTGCCGGAACGGCAAATTCGTGTGCCGATCCGGCAGCCCGCTGGCGACACTGGGCGCTCCGACAGAAGGAGTCTCCGATGCGCCGGTCCCTCGCCGCCGTCGTCCTCGCCGTCCTGCTCACGACGGTCGGCACGGCCTGCTCGACGACCACCGCGGTCGCCCCCTACGCCGCCGCGACCCACGACGATCCCGCGTTCGCCCGCGCGTTCCGGCACGAGTTCGCCGAAATCGACGGTGTCCGTATGCACTACGTGACCGGCGGCCACGGCAGCCCGGTCGTGCTGCTGCACGGCTGGCCGCAGACCTGGTACGGCTGGTGGCCGATCATGCCCGCCCTCGCCGAGAACCACACCGTCTACGCCGTCGACCTGCCCGGCCTCGGCGACAGCACCGGCACCCCGACCGGTTACGACAAGGCCACCCTCGCCCGTTACGTGCACGCCCTCGTCGGCGACCGCCTCGGCGTGCACGACGCCAGCGTGGTGGGTCACGACTTCGGCGCGGCGGTCGCCTACGAGTACGCCACCCGGTTCCCCGCCGACACCGCCCGCCTCGGCTACCTCGACCTCCCGCTCCCCGGGCCCGCGATCGACCCCGCCGCCTATCGAAACCTGAGCTGGCACATAGCCTTTCACTCCCAGCGCCGAGTCCCCGAAACCCTCGTCGGCGACCACGTCCGCGACTACCTGACCCTGTTCTACCCCCAGGTCTCCTTCGGCGGCACCGCGTTCGGCGGCACCTCCGACCGCTCCCCCTTCACCCCCGGCGACATCGATGAGTTCGCCCGCACCTACTCCCGCCCCCAAACCCTCACCGCCGGTTTCGAGCTCTACCGAGCCCTCGACCAGGACGTCCGCGACACCCTCGCCGCCGCCCCCACCCCCGTCCCGACCCTGCTCCTGACCGCCCAGGGCCAACTCGACGCGATCCGCGGCACCATCTCCCCGCGCCTGACCAATATCGTCCGCGCGACCGATGTCCCGCACGCGGGCCACTGGCTCGTCGAGGAGAACCCCGAATTCGTCACGGCGGAACTCCAACGCTTCCTCACCGACTGACCCCCGAAACGACGAACGCCGCCAGGCTCGGAACCTGGCGGCGCTCGCTCGACAACACCGACGCCCAACAAGCGCCTCTCGGCGAGTGGTCGTACGTAACGACAAAAAGGGGTGCGGCCCGGGGCTGTCCCGACGTCGGCAAGGTGGTCAACGAGGGTGCGGGAGGATCTATTCCGCTCGCGAAGGTGTGTGCCTCGTCACTCGCTTTCCCCTCGGTCCCCCACTCCCCCACCGAACCCCCATGACCCGCATGATGGTGGGATGGCCGAGCGGGTGAGCGTATGCGTGGACTAGTGGCAACGATCGTCCTGGTGGTGATCGCGTTGTTCGTGGGTGACCGGGTGGCGGTCGTGCTGGCTCAGCACGAGATCGGCCGCCGCGTCGCCGAGGAGAACCATCTGGCCCAGCAGCCGCGCGTGGACATCACGGGTTTCCCCTTCCTCACCCAGGCCCTCGACGGGCACTATCGGGAAATCGGGATCCGGGTGGGCGACTGGTCGGACAAGGACATCACCGTCCACGACCTCGACATCACCCTCACCGACGTCACCGCACCCCTGAACGACCTGATCCACCAACGCACCTCGAACCTGGTCGCCGAGAAGGCCACCGCCACGGCCCTGGTCCCCTACGACGTCATCGTTAAATACGCCCCGACCGGAGTCCGGTCGATCACCAAGGGTCCCAAGGGTTTACGAGTGACCGGCACCTTCACCATCGAGGGCGTCCAGGTCCCCGGCACCATGGACGTCACCGTGGCCCCCACCCCCACCGGCTTCGAGGTCACCCCGGTCTCCATCCAGGCCGAGGCCGGTGGACCCGAGGTCTCCCTCGACCTGCTCCGCCAATGGCTCACCTTCACGGTCCCCCTCCAGCAGTTGCCGCTGGGCGCGCACCTGACCGCGATCCAACCCGGCCCGGACGGCGTCCACGTCACCGCCGTGGCGAACAACGCCCACTTCTCCGACCTGTCCTGACCGACGCGCGACCGAACCCACCCGCACAGACCAACTGGTACCCTCGCCCCGTGCCTGTGATCGTTGCCACCATTACCCCGAAGCCCGATAAGTTCGACGAGGTAGCCGAGGTCCTCACCCGCCTCATCCCCGAGGTCCACAACGAGGACGGCTGCGAACGCTACGCCCTGCACAAGGGCAAGGACCGCTTCGTCTTCGTCGAGAAGTGGCGCGACATGGCCGCTCTCGGCGCGCACGGCGGCGCCCCCAGCATCAAGGCCATGAACGAGAGCCTCAAAGATCTGGTCGCCGCCCCGCTGGACGTCCAGATCCTCGAAGCCGTACCGGCGGGCGACCCGGAAAAGGGCGCGCTCTAACCAGATCCACTCGGTGGCCCGAGCACTCGGCCCGGGCCTCCGATACGTCGAATTTCCTTCTCGCACTGCACCATTCGCCTATTTCCGCAGTCGGCCCCTAGCCATGTACACGCGGACGAGCCATTGGCCATCGTCTCCGAATCCCGCACATTGGCTTTCCACCAGCGATTCGGCTATCTTCGCTGCGAGCAACTCACGCGTCAGGGGTCATGACCCCGCACCACGCCGCTCGGACATATCGGATTCTCCTGCACGACAAGCTCATTCGTTCTCATCGTCGTATTCGTTCGAGAGGGAGTGTGATGGCTTCATCGATGTCGCGTCGCGGGTTGATCCTGGGCGCGAGCGGACTCGCGGTGGCCGGGACACTCGCGCGCGCAACGGCGGGGGCGACCGTGGACGCGGACGCGTGGGACGCGTTGCGGGGCCGCCTGCGAGGCGCGCTCGTGCTGCCCGGCGACCCCACATACGGTCCCGCGAAAACGCTGGTAGACGCCCGTTTCAACGGCAACACCCCGGCCGGAGTGGTCCAAGCGGCCGCACCGGAGGATGTCCGCACCGCCGCGGCCTTCGCGCGCGAACACGGCCTGCCGATAGCGGCTCGCGCGGGCGGTCACTCGTTCGTCGGCGCCTCCGCGACCAACGACGCCCTCATCGTCGATCTGCGCCGACTCGACCGGATCACCGTCCACGGCGACCTCGTGACCGTCGGCGCCGGAACCATTTCCCTTGCCGCACAACAGGAATTGGCGAAGTCCGGCCGGGCGCTCCCGATCGGCACCTGCCCCGGCGTCGGCCTCGTCGGCCTCACCGTCGGCGGCGGCCTCGGCGTCGACTCGCGCCGATACGGCATGACCTGCGACCGCCTCGTCGCCGCCGACCTCGTCCTGCCCGACGGAACCACCGCCCGCGCCTCCGCGACCGAGGCCCCGGACCTCTTCTGGGCGCTCCGCGGCGCGGGCGGCGCCTGCGGCATCGTCACCGAACTCACCTACCAAACCATCCCCGCCACGGCGAAAGACATTGTGCGCCTGACCTTCCCGGGCGAAAAGGCGGCGCAGGTCCTCACCGGCTGGGCCCGCTGGCAACCCACCGCCGACCGCGCCGTCTACGCCCGAGTCGACCTCCGCGCCGCCGACGGCATCCACTGCCAGATCCTGATGGTCTGCCCCGCGGGCTCCGGACCCGAAACGACGGCGGCACTGATCGACGCGACCACCACCCCCACCGCCCAAGAACAGCGCACCCTCCCGCACCTCGACGCGATCACCGACATCGCCCGCGACAAACCCGCCCCGGGCGCCACCCGCGTCGCCGGATCCGACATCCTCCCCACCCTCTCCCCCACCATCGCCGACGCCATCGTCGACCTCATCGCCGCCCGCGCCCGCACCGGCTCCTCCGGCGTCGTCCTGATCGAACCCCTCGACGGCGCCATCACCGAAACCTCCTCCCCTGCAACAGCTTTCCCCTGGCGCTCCCACGCCGCCGCCCTGGAGTGGATCGTCCAAGACCCCCACTCCCCCACCGAAGCCGAATCCTGGATCCACACCGCGAACCAAACCCTGACCCCCCACTCCGCAGGCGCCTACCTCAACCACGTCGAACCCACAGACACCCTCGACCGCTGCTTCGGCCCCAACAGCCCCCGAGTCCAAACATCGATCCGCACCTTCGACCCAGACCGCCGTCTACGGTGGGGACTTGAAAGGTAACAAACCCAAAGACCCTACGTCGTCAGGAAACACGGCCGCTGCCAACCGAATTCAACTCTTGTCGGCACCCAGCACCGCCGCGAGGCCCTCCCGTAGATCCTCCACGAAATACCCCGGAACCTCCAACGACGGGAAATGTCCCCCGCTCTCCGCCTCCCGCCACCGAACAATGCGCCGGTACCGCTCCCGCGCCCACGGCTGCGGGCATTTCTCGGTATCGCGCGGATAGACGGTGATGGCAGACGGCACGTCGACTCGGAGTTCGGGGTCGAGGGCGAGGTGGCTTTCGTAGTAGATCCGGGCCGCGGATGCTCCGGAGCGGGTCAGCCAGTACAAAGTGACGTCGTCGAGAATTCTGTCCCTGGAGATGGTTTCGAAGGGGCTGTCGTTCGTGTCCGACCACTCGGCGAACTTGTCGAGAATCCAGGCGAGCAGGCCGACCGGTGAGTCGACGAGCGCATAGCCGATGGTTTGCGGGCGGGTCGCCTGTTGTTTCGCGTATGCCGCGCGGTAGCGCCAGAAGTCGCGGGTTTCCTCCGCCCAGGCGCGCTCGGCGGGGGTGAGCCCGTCGGTCGGCAAGCCGGGCGGGGCCTGTGCGGTGGTGGTGTGGATGCCGAGGACCTGTTCCGGGAATCGGCCGCCGAGCACCGTCGTGATCACGCCTCCCCAGTCGCCGCCGTGCGCGACGAACTCGTGATAGCCGAGCCGCGCCATGAGTTCCACCCATGCGGCGGCGATCTTTTCGATGCCCCAGCCGGTCGTCGCCGGTTTGCCGCTGTAGCCGAAACCCGGCAACGACGGGGCGACAACGTGGAACGCGGGCGCGCCAGCGTCTTTCGGATCCGCCAATTCCTCTACGACATCCACGAATTCGGCAATGCTCCCCGGCCAGCCGTGCGTCATGATCAGCGGAGTGGCATCCGCGCGCGGCGATCGGCGATGCAGGAAGTGAATTGCCAGATCGTCGATTGTGGTGCGGTACTGGCCGATTCGCGCGAGCCGCGCCTCTAACGATCGCCAGTCGTATTCGGTACGCCAGTACTCCACGACCTCGCGGAGGTCGGCGAGCGGAACGCCCTGATCCCATCGGCGAGGACCGGGCTCCGCGCCCCGGACCGTCTCGGCTTCCGGCAGCCGCGCCGCCGCCAATCGAGCACGGAGATCATCGAGTTCGTGATCCGTTACGTGGGCTTCGAACACGTCGACGTCGTTGTTCCGATGGTGTGCGGGCATTGGGAACTCCTGGTCGTCGTCCAACGAATCAAGAACCGTCTTAGACGGTTCTAACACGCGCCACCGAATCCCGGCAACCTGCTAAGCTGGTTCTATGCGCGTCAGACTCCCGGAATTCCGCCTGGGCAATATCCTGGCGACCAGCTTCACGGGAACCCTGTCGGAGCGCTACGGCACCCCGGTGGAACGCATCCCCACCCCCCGACGCCTCGTCGACTGGCTGGCGATCAACGACCTCGCCGTCGAGTCCTGCACGTCCGCTCAACTCGAAACCGCCTGGGAATTGCGGGAATCCATTCACGAAGCCGCGACCGCCGCCGCGCTCCGCGAACCCCTCCCCGAATCCGCTCTCGAAGTCATCAATGATCGCAGCGCCCGAAGCCGGGCCACCGCCGTCCTCACCCCGGACGGCACACGCCGATGGCGCCTCAACCGCTCGTCCGCCGTACCCGACGCCCTCGGCGTGATCGCCGCCGACGCCATCGCCATCATCGCGGGCGAACGCGACGGAAAACTCGCCCTGTGCGCCTCCCCGACCTGCCGGGCCGCGTTCTTCGACACCAGCCAGAGCCGCACCCGCAAATGGTGCGACATGAACACCTGCGGAAACCGCCAGAAGAAGGCCAGATTTCACGCCAACCAGCGCGAAAACCCAAGGGCGGCAAACTAACCGCTACCAGCTCACTCGCGGCGAGGATTGGTCCAGTCGATACAGACCACGACCGCGTCGTCGAGCAGATCGGTGCCCTCGTGATAATCCAGCAACGCGGTGATGATGGCCCGCGCGGCCTCGGAGGCGGGCAGATTGCTGGACGCGAGTATCGCGAGGTCGAGATTGGTGATCCCGTACTCGATCCCGGTCGGCGCCTGCGCGGTGTGCACACCGTCGCTGACGATCACCAGCCGGTCCCCGGGCTCCACCTGAAACGTCTGCTCGTGGTAATCGGTCCCGTCGAACATCCCCAACGGCAGTTGCGCCTCGAACTCGATCAGCTCGACCGCCCCGTCGCGCAACCGCAGCGCCCGCGGCGAGCCCGCATCGATCACCCCCACCCGCCCGGTGGCGACCTCGAAACGCATCAACAGCGTCGCGACGTGCCGACTTCCCCCGTACTGCGCGTACACGGCCTGATCCGCGAGCGACGCCTGATCCGCGATGTCCAGCCCAGCCCGCCGCGCGTTGCGCAACGCGCTGATCGCCAGATTGGTCAGTAGCGCGGCCTCGATGCCCTGGCCCATGCCATTGGAGACCGTGACCGTCAGGTGGTCCGCCGACGTGCTCCAGTCGAAGTTGTCCCCGCCGATCGTGTAGGCCGGTTCGAGCTGGCCGCCCAGGGCGTATTCCGCGCGGGAGCAGCCGCGCCCCGGCAGCAGTTGCCACTGCATCTCCGCGGCGAGACTGAGCCGTTCGCGCCGCCGCGCCTGGAGATACAGATCGGTGTCGCGTTCGGCCACGATCAGTTCGTGCCCGAGCATGGTGGCCAGCCCGGCGAGCGCGTGATGCTCGGCGGCCGTCGGGGCGGCGGGCAACTGGACCCGCAGAATCCCCAGCCGATCGCCGCGCACGGCCACCGGCAGGTAGATCACCACACCCTCGGCGGCCGGACCGGGCTCGAGCAGCACCTGCTGCGCGGTGAACGCCCGCCCTGCGGTCGTGGTCCGGACCGGCAGCGGGGTGGCGGTGTGCGGCAGCTCGGTGACCGGTTGCAGCATCGACAACCGGTAGTCGGCCAGCAGCAGATCCACCGACTTCGCCGCGAACTCGTCGCGCAGCGAGGCGCGGACGACGTCGAGCAGCGCGTGCGGAGCGCTGGCGCGCAGGGTCTGTTCGAGGTGCCCGAGCGGGGCGTCATGGCTGGTCATCGGGCCTCCGAGAGTCGGCGAGCCCCCGGGGGCTACGTGGGTTGTGGTCGATCGCGACCATTGTCGCGTGACACATGTCGGACGACGGTACCGCGTGCGGGCTGTCGCCAGAGCGTCGGAGCTGTCACAGTAGTGGGCATGAGCAGTGCGCGACGGCCGGACCGATCCGGGGCCGAGCTCGCCGCGGCCATCGAACAGGCGGCGGCGCGACTGGTCGTGTTGTGGGGCCGAGCGCAACAGGCCGTGGGCACGCGGGTGTCCCCCTCGCAACTCCAGGCCCTCACCATCATGCAACAGCATGGGCAGATCAACCTCAACGGGCTGGCCGTCGAGTTGGAGGCCATGCCGTCCTCCGCGAGCCGGCTGTGCGATCGACTCCAGGCCGCGGGCCTGCTCGCCCGCACCGCGAGTCCGGCCAACCGCCGCGAGGTGATGCTCGCCCTGACCCGGGACGGCCAGCGGCTGCTCAACGAGGTCAGCGACACCAGACGGCGGGAACTGGCCCGAATTCTCCAGGGCATGAGCGGCGCGGGACGGGAGGCGCTGCTCACGGGCTTGGCGGAGTTCAATGCCAGCGCCGAGCGCAGCGCCGACGATCAGCAGCAGCGCCGCGCCTGAGCCGCCCGTCCAGGGAACGTTTCCGCGCGGCAATCGATAAGTCCGGCAAGGCGTTTCGCGAGACGACTCCGCCATGCCCTCCCATCCCACACACTCCTCTCGGCCAGGCCCTTCTCGGCGTTCACGGCGACACGCCCGACCAGGCAACCGTTCCGCCGCCCGCTCTCGCTTCTCGACATTTGTCGTGCGACAATTATTACGTGGACTGCCGCCGAGGCGGTCCGTGGAGGCGAGGTCGATCGTGAGTTCATCCGACGCCATCCCGGTGATCACCGCGCCGCCGCGGCGAGACTGGGACCCCCAGCCGGGCGAGGTCCGCTGCTTCCTCCAGGAACCTCTGCCGCGGGTGGTGATGCGCGGCGAGATCGACATGACCACCGAACCCCAGCTGAGCGCCGCTTATCGAGAACTCGCGCTGCTGCCGCCGACCGATATCGTCCTCGACCTCGGCGAGGTCACCTTCTTCGGCTGTGTGGCACTGCGCCTGGTGGTCCAGCTCACCGCCCGGCTCGCCCCGACCGATCACAAACTGCTCATCCCGTCCCCGAGCCGCCCCGCGCGCCGGCTGCTCGAACTGGCGGGCTTCGTGTAAGCGGACCTTGCACTCGGCACCGAAGAGTGCTAAAAAATATCTGTGCCCGCAAGCACAGATTATATGAATCTCCATCAGCAGATTGTGGACTGAACCGGAGGTGGTGACCATGTTGATGCGTACCGATCCCTTCCGCGATCTGGATCGCCTGACGCAGCAGTTGTTCGGTACCCCGGCTCGCCCGGCGGCGATGCCGCTGGACGCCTGGCGCGAGGGGGACGAGTTCGTGGCGGAACTCGATCTGCCCGGAATCGCCCCGGACTCACTGGAACTCGATGTCGAACGCAATGTGGTGACCGTGCGCGCCGAACGCCCGGCGCTGGACCCACAGCGCTCGATGTTCGCCGCCGAACGCCCTCGCGGCGTGTTCACCCGCAGGCTGTTCCTGGGGGAGAACCTGGACACGGACGCGATCCGCGCGGACTACCGCGACGGGGTGCTGCGCCTGACCATCCCGGTGGCGGAGCAGGCCAAGCCCCGCAAGATCGAGGTCACCCGGCTCGACCAGGAGCGGCAGGCCATCAACGCCTGATCCGCGAACCCGATCCGGAGTGGTTGTTCGCGGAGGTGGACCGCATCCTGCGCGCGGCCCTCGCCCGCGGGTGGGCCCGAAACCCGGGCCCACCCCAATCAGCCTCTCCCACAGCATGTCTCGATACCGAGCCCGTCACTCCGGCCAGCGGAGGTGAGCCGATATGACCTCGGACGACTACCGCGACGGCCACAGCGACGGCTTCTGCGACGCGCTCCGCGGCGGTCCTCGAACCCCACTCCCCGAACCGCCGAGCCGGATTCACACCGCGGCTACCGAGACGGCTACCGGGTGGGATATCAGTTGGGTCGGCAGCGGCGGCCGAGGAGCTAGGCCACATCGGATCGAAGGCGCTTCCCGGGTCTTACAACGGCTACAGTGACGCGGATCGCCACCAATCGATATCGTCAGCCTGCGAACCGGTCAGGAATCTGGATTCGATCCGGCATCGACTGCGCGGCGAGTCTTCGAAACTGATTATGAGACCGGTGTCCCCGTCTTTGAGGTGCCTGTCCCAGAAAAGGAGTGTTTCCTTTCCGCGCTGCTGTTTGCCGACGAGCTTCAAACGTTGATCGGTGAATTCCTCGGTGTGGCTGCAGGTGATGGTGAAGTCCGGTCGCCTGGGATCGGTGGTGTTGTGGCACGTGAGATAACCGCTCGGATTGGCATCGCATCCTCCGATACCCCGGTACCCGTTCTGCGCCGCTGGCGTCGTGGGAAGGAGGTATGGGAACACGTCCGCGATCCACTGCACCTTGCCCCACGGCCCAAACTGCCCCGTGGCGGATTGTGCGGAGGTCCGCGTGTCCGCGGCTGTGGTCCGATCGGTTTCGATGAGGCGGCCGACCCACACGCCGACAGCGATGATCAGTATGACGGCCAGGGAAGCGCCAATGGCGACGGCGCGGCCGTGTCCGCCCCGGGGTGCGCCGGACCCCGGGGCGTATGCCGGTTGCGGCGATGCCGGTATCGGTTGCTGCGGTCGTGCGGCCTCGAGTTGCCCGAGTATCTGTGTCGTCGTCAGGCGTGCCCCGGGGCGGAGATCGAGGCAACCGGTAATGATGAAACCGAGCCTGCTCTCGGGTATTCCGATGAGATCGGGCGGCTGAGTTCGTACCCGATGCAGTCGCGTCGCCGGGTCGCTGTCGCCGAACGGAGGACGACCGGTGAGACCGTATGCCAGCACGCTGCCCAGCGAGAACACATCGGATGCGGGCGTGACCGGTTCGGCGGCGAGTTGTTCGGGTGAACTGAACGCCGACAGCTCGGGATGCGCGGGCACCGCGCCGAAAGCGGCTGTGCGGGGACCGGTTTCGGTCATGATCACCGATTTCGGGGTCACCCCACCATGCGTCAGGCCCGCATCGTGGATCGCGGACAACGCGCGCGCGATCCCGAAAGCGATGTCCGCCACCATCGCTGGCGGTAACGGTCCGTGTTCGTCCACCAGATCGTGCAGCGACCGACCGGCGAGGTATTCGGTCGCTATCCACGGCGGCTCGGCCTCGGCGTCAGCGTCGAGTACCGCCGCGACGAAGGGGCTCCGCACGGCCCGCGCGGCGGCGAATACCCGGGCGAGTTCATCGCGACCGCCGGTGGTCGACTCGGGGCGCACAATCCGGATGACAACCATCGCGCCGTCGTCGCCACGGCCCAGATAGACCTCTGCGTTGGCGTCGGAGCCGAGTCGGCCGATGAGCGTGTACGGTCCGATCACCGCCGGGTCGGTCGCCCGCATCGGCAGCGTCGCCGGGGCGGCGGTGGTACCGGGCAGTGGTTGCGAGGCCGCGAAGCTCCCCACCATCGCACTCGATTGCCGCGCTGTCGCAGGGAGATACGAGAGTTTGTCGATGCCATCGCCGAGATGCTGCGTCGCGCGGATATCCTGCCACCGTTGCACCCGGAAGATGATCGCTCCCAACAGGATTGCCGCAACCGTCAGTCCCGCGACCCGGATCAGCTCCGCCACGATCAGACCGAACCCTCCCACCGGGGCGGTCCCGAGTACCAGATATCCACCGGTGGTTTGCGTTCTTACCGTCGGCAGGCTCATTATCAGCGTCACGACGCTGAGCACCGAGCAGACGAGCACCGACAGCCACCACGCGATAACAAGGCGAGGGCGCGATTGCTCATCCGACGGTCGAGGGGCACTCGCGCGCACCACATCGGCCACGATCAGGTACGGAAACCAGAAGTTGACCACCGGGCAGAACCAGGCACCGATCACCCAGCCGATCGAAAGCCGATGCCGCGTCGCGGACAACGACTCCGCATTCCGACGCGCACGCCACAACCACATCAGGAATACGATCCCCGCGGCTACGAGCAGCGCGAGCCCGATGTAGTACACCCAGCCGTCGGACCGCCACTGCTTGTCCGACTGATCCAGTTGCTCCCAGCTTCGCTCGAGGTCGGCCAGTGTCGTCCAGTCGAGAATCGCACCGACGCACTGCATGACGATGCCCCCGGCAATGAGAACCAGCACCGAGATCCCCTGCGCCCGCAGAGGACGAATCCGCCCCCCACCGCGCACAACCCCCACGTTCGACCCTGCCGACATGACCCGATTCCTCCCACTCCACGGTCACAGTAGCCGATCGAATCGGGGGACCGAGATCGACCTCGGCCAGCGGCAGCCATCGACATCGGCTCTGCCGCAAGAGAACCGGCGCATCCGCCGACGCCGCATTGCGCGAGCGCAACACACCCGAGCCGATGTCTTGCGTCGAGATCCTGGCAGGATCTCGCTGGTAATGAGGTTTACGCCAGCGATGGATCGACCGCGCTGTAATGCCGATGAGCGCGCATTCTCGCTGAGGCGCGCATGTGGAATGTGATCTTGTGGCGCAACACATCTCACGATCGGTACGGAATTCCGTTCACCGCACGGCCCGCCCCTGCAGGCCCTACCGTGAACGTGCAGAGCTTCCCCTTACCACCGAGAGGAACCGCTGACAGCCAGCACCCTACCCAAGATCAGCGATCTCGAACCAAAGTCGGCTAAGGTGACGGAATGGTCATGCGGGTGGCGGTTCCCGTGCTGCCGTGCCGAGATGTGCAGGCAGCGCGGTCGTACTTCACGGACGTGCTCGGATTCGACACCATATTCACCTGGGAGACCCCACCTAGCTACGCGGCCGTGATCCGCGACACCGCCGAGTTCCACCTATCCGCCGAAAGCAGCGTCGGCCCGGCCAGGGTGGTGATTGTCATGGACGATGTCGATTCCTGGCACGACGAGCTGCGCGCCCGCGGCGCCGACATCGTCGAGCCACTGGCTGACCGGCCCTACGGGATGCGCGACTTCAACGTACGGACACCCGATGGGCACTTGTTGATCTTTAGCCAGCCGCTCACCGAGGACGGGTGACCATCAGCGGACTGTCCATGACGAAGATCTGGACTGCCGTCTCCAATACGTGCCTGCGGGAATACCAGCCAGTCGAGCGAACCTCGAAACCGGCACTCCCTCTGCCGCTCTCAGGGCCTCCCCGGCCAGCACCGACAACACCACCCGCACCTTGTCCTCGACCCGAATCGTCAACCGCCGTGACCTCGCCGCGGACCGGCTCCCTTCCTGATCTTGTGCTCGGAGCACAAACCGAGCAACCCTGCCGGAAAGTTCGACGCGCTGGAAGCCCTATTCATCGAACACGCGTTCGATCATCGGCTACACTGCTCCGCGTGAAGACACCTTCGACTGCACTGGCCCCGGACTCTCCGGCACGCAGCTGGTCGGACCTCGCCGATGTCGACCTGCTGCGCACTCTCGTCGAAACCGAACGCCACCGCCGCCGCCTCGGCGCCGCCATGATCGCGGCCGTCGCCGAGGCCGAACGCCGCGGCCTCGCCGCCGACACCGGCTACCGGGACACGGCCGAGCTGTTGAGCGATCTGCTGCGGATCACCGCCTCCGAGGCGCGTCGGCGCATCGAATGCGCCGCGCCACGGCCCCGCTCGCGTACCCGAAAGCCGTGGCGGGCACTGACAGCGGTGAGCTGAGCCTGATCTCGAACTCATCCATCGTCCATCAGGCCCTCACCGCTCCGCACGCCGAACAGCGTCCGTCAGCGGCACAGTCGAATCCCGACCGAACCAACGCAGCTACGCGGTGCGCGACAGCCCTCGACCGGACTACGGGAAGGCCGAAGCGGATCCTGAGACGGTTCTTGTGGGAGGATCTCGGGATGCGAAAAGCCTTGTCGGTCATGATTGTTGCGGTGGGCGCTGTGTTCGGTGCGGTCGGGGGCGGGACCGCGTCCGCGGATTCGAACAGCGATGGGGCTCGGGACGCGGCGTGTGAATTCGCGCGGAACCTGTCGAGTTACGACTATCGGGATGTGGACGGCTACAACGCGCGAGTGCTCGCACTGACCACCGGTGAGTTGCGGGAAAGGTTGAGCCGGTCGCAGGCCACGCTCGCGCAACTGCTGATCGCCCGGCAGGTGCATGCCGAGGCGGGCAAGGTGGTGTGCGACGTCGAGTCGGATTCCGGTGTGAGCGTGCGGGTTCGGGTGACCGCCGAGCAGGTCGTGACATCGCAGGAAAGCGGGCAGCCGCAGTCGAGCACAACCGATATGGTCGTGACCGAGCAGAACGTCGACGGGCTGTGGCTCGCGTCGGATATGGACACAGTGGGATGACGCGGGCACCTACCGCTGGGCGGCGTGTAGGTCCAGGATTCGCGAAAGCGCGTGTTCCAGAGCGTAGTTCGTGTCCGCGGCGCCGCCTTTGACGTCGGCGTTGAGGGCGGCCACCACTTGGAGCGCGGTGCCGATGGTGGCGGCCGTCCAGCCGCGGGCCTGGGACTGGGCCTTCTTGACCTTCCAGGGCGGCATGCCGAGTTGGGGGGCGAGTTTGAACGGGTCGCCTCGGCCCGCCGAACCCACCCGGGCGATGGTGTGGACCGAGTCGGCCAGGGCGTCGGCCAGCAGGACCGCGGGGACGCCGCGGTCGGTGGCCCAGCGGAGGGCTTCCATGGCGGCGGGGCGGTCGCCGGAGACGGCCAGGTCGGCGACGTCGAATCCGGTCACCTCGGCCTTGCCCGAGTAGTAGCGGCGGACGGCGGCGACGTCCACCTTGCCGCCGGTGTCGGCGGCGAGCTGGGAGCAGGCGGCGGCCAGTTCGCGGAGGTCGGAGCCGACCGCCTCGAGGACCGTCTGCACCACCTCGCCCGGAACGCGCAGGCCCGCGGCGCGAAACTCGTTGCGCACGAACTCGACTCGCTCGGCGGCCTTGGTGATCTTGGCGCAGTCGTGGGAGACGGCGCCGAGCTTCTGGAGGGCCGGGGCCAGCGCCTTGGCGCGGCCACCGCCGGAGTGCTGGATGATCAGCACCACCCCGTCGGGCGGATCGGTGGCGGCGGCGGTGATGACCGAGACCGCGTCCTTACCCGCCTCGGCCGCCGACTCCAGCACGATGACCCGGTCCTCGGCGAACAGGGAGGGGCTGAGCAGCTCGGCCAGTTCGGGGGTGCTGGCGTCGCCCGCGCGCAGGCGGTCGACCGGCAGCGCGTCCGGGTCGGACGCGTGGGATCGGGCCTGGGCGACGATCGCGGCGACCGCGCGCTCGATGAGCAGCTCTTCCTCACCGAGCACGAGATGTACGGGTGCGGGACGTTCGGTCACGGCGCCGATCCTACGGGCCGGGTCCGACAGCGCCCGACATCGGTCCAGCCGGTCCAGCCGCGTTCGGTCAGGAGTTCGGCGAGCCGCCGAGCCGACGGCGCGACCTCGAACGCGAGCCCGTCCAGCAACGCCGCGAGGGCGGGCTCGAGATCCGCGCCGAGGTCGTCTTCGCCGTGTTCGCCGGCCAGCCGCTCGAGGTAGGCCGCCATCGTGTCGGCCAATCGAACCAGCTCCCGGTCGTCGGTCTGGTCCAATGCCCGCCCCAAGGTGAGGTAGAACTCGACCAGCGGCGGATCGTCCAGCTGAATCCGCTTGCGCGCGATCCACTTCGGGATCATCTCGGGCGAACGGGTGACCAGCGGGATCCACCCGTCGCGTTCCACCCGGACGATCCGTTCGTCGACGCCGAGCGCCCGGAGCCGGTCGAGGAATTCGACCACCTCCGCGGGCAGCACCAGGCCCTCACCGGCGGTGAGCCGCGCGATACGCGCCCGATGCCGTTCCCGCTCGCGGATCTCGGCCCGCAGCCGCGCGTCGATGTCGGCGACCGCCGCGGCGAACTCCGGTTCGGAGGCCACCAGCAGTTCCCGCACGCGGGCGAGTGGCACCCCGGCCTCGGCGAGCGTCCGAATCCTGATCAGGTCGATCAGGGTGGCCGGGGCGTATCGGCGGTAGCCGGAATCGTCCCGGATCGGCTCGGGCAGCAGACCTTTCGCGTGGTAGTACCGGATCGTGCGCGTGGTCACCCCCGCGTGCGCGGCGAGTTCGCCGATGGTCATCATCGGCGGCTCCGGATGATGCGGGCGACGCTTTCGGCATGCGTCGTGACGAGCGCGTGCCCGGCCTCGACCCAATGCGTGCGAATGCGGGGCAGTTCGCGGACGAGTCGCTCGACGCCGGTGCGCCAGTTGGCGTTCCATCGCGTCGTCCGCTCGTCGGTGCCGTTCCCGGCCATGGACGTCGACATGATCATGGTGATGGGAACCTCGATCCGGCGATAACGGTCGAGGATGCGGGATCGGACCGCATCGATCTCGATATCGAGATCGAGAATGTCCCGTGCGGTCAGTGCCACCCGCCGCCCGAATTCCGGCTCCCGAGTGAGGCTTTCGATCAGGGCCCGAAACTCCGGCAGGGTGCTGCCGGTGAGGAACGGCTCGGGTACGGGGTCGGCTCCATCGATGACGACGATCTCCGCGGCCGCCTGGGGATGCTCGGCGGCGTAGTGCACGATCAGGTCCGCCCCGAGCGAATGCCCGACAAGCACCGGCGGTGACGCCGCCCCGACAAGTCCCGAATCGGCCATCACGGCGGCGAAATCGCCGAGAAACGCCTCGAAGGAATACCGGTCGCCCGCCGAGGATGCGCCGTGACCACGCAGGTCGAAGCTGAGCACATCGAAATCCTCTCGCAGTAGTTCGATCAACTCCTCGTATTCCGCCCGGGTCGAGAGCAATCCGGGGCACAGCACCAGGGGCCGCCCGCGGCCGCCACGGAACACCGGGATGGTCACCCCGTCGTGGCGAACGGTGAAACTCGATGGCGAAGGCTGTGTCGCGGTCATACCGACCATGCTGCGGGCTTGCCCCTGCGTCAAGGTCAACCCGGTCTCCTGCCCGGTTTCGATCGGTGCAGGACTCCGACGACGAGGGTCACCGCCACCGCGGTGATCACCCCGCCCGTCATCCCGGTGGGCAGCGGAACGGAGACGCTCAGCGCGGCACCCTCTTCGGCGACCGTGAGAAGCCAGCGCAGGAGCGGACCCGTCAGCTCGAGCAGGAACACCGCCGCGGGCATCCACACGCAGGCCACCACCGCGGCCACCGCGCCCAGCACGGTGATGGGCGCGACCACCGGTTCGGCCAGAACGTTGGCCAGGATCGCCGTGGGCGCGAGATGACCGGTCAGTCCGACGATGACGGGTGCGGTGAGCAGGAACGCGGCCGTCGCGACCGCGAACGCCTCGGCCACCACCCGCGGCCACCCGCGCTCTCGCAGTCGGTGCGCCCAGTCCGGAGCCACCAGGACGAGACCCGCGGTGGCCGAGACCGACAGCGCGAACCCGACGTCGAGCGAGAGCCGGGGCGAGTACGCGAGCAACCCGATCACCGCCGCGCACAGCGCCGGGAACGCCTGTCTTCGCCGCCCGGTCACCAGGGCCACGATGGCTATGCCGCCCATGGCCGCCGCCCGCAGCACCGACGGGGACGGCCGCGCGAGAACGACGAACGCCACCAGCGCCACCGCCGCCAGCGCCACCGCGGCGCGCAGATCCACCGTGCACGCGCGCGCCGAAACCAGCACGGCCGCAAGCACGATCGACACATTCGTCCCCGATACCGCGATCAGATGCGCCAGATCGGTCGCCCGGAAGTTCTCGTACACCTCGTCGGGCAGCCGCGACACGTCCCCGTCGACCATGCCGGGCAGCAGCCCCGCCGCGTCCGGGGCCAGCGCCCGCGCCGCGGCCTCGGTGAGACGCTCCCGCACCGATCCGGCCGCCCGCTGCCACCACGGCGCCGCGCCGACCGCCACCGGCGTGCCCTGCGCCCGCAACACCGCCACCGTCAGATCCCGCCGCCACGCCCGATCGACCCGGGCCCGGAACCGCAGGGGCTGGCCGGGCAGCACCGTCGACCACGACTCCCCGGATCCCACCACGAGCACCGCCCCACCCACCCGCATGACCTCCGACCCGCGCCGATACTCCCGCAATCCCACCTGCACCAGCCACTGCCGCCCACCGAAGGCCTTGGTGCGCAACGGCTTCGGATCACCCGTCGGCACCACCTCCGCCGTGACCGTCGTCCCGGCCGCGAGCCGCGCCAGCGGATGCCCGGCGACCTCGTGCTCCTGCCACGCCGCCGCCCCGGCGAATCCGGCCCCGGCGAGCAGCGCCGCCACCAACGCCGCCACCGCCGT
This sequence comes from Nocardia sp. NPDC003482, assembly GCF_053588115.1. Lineage (NCBI taxonomy): Bacteria > Bacillati > Actinomycetota > Actinomycetes > Mycobacteriales > Nocardiaceae > Nocardia > Nocardia sp. NPDC003482. Next base: position 188,078 of record NZ_JBSFPI010000008.1, on the reverse strand, counting down.
TCGGGCGCCCCGCGGCCGATTCCGGAACAGCAACCAGGACAACCCGATTCCCGCGAGACCGAACGCCCCGGCGAGCACCACCCCGAACCGCCAACCCAGCAGAATCGTCCCCGCCACCCCCGCCCAGCCCACCGCGGCCGTCGGCAGCAACCTCAGATCCAGCGGCTGCGGAACGGAGATCGGCTCCCGGCCCACCGCCCCGTTCACAGCGTCACCAACGGAAGGATCCGAGCCGACCGCGCGGGACCGATGCCCGGCACCTCGGCGAGTTGATCGAGACTGCTGAACCGCCCGTGCTCGCCGCGCCAGGTGAGGATGGCCCGCGCGGTCGTCGGTCCGATTCCCGGCAGCGTGTCCAGTTCGGCCTCGGTGGCCGTGTTCAGGTTCACCTTCGCCTGCGGACTCGCGGACGACGGTCCCGCCGGTTGCCCCGCCACGATGATCGCGCTGCCGAGTCGCGGTGCGCCCGAATCGGTTCCGTGCGCGCCCACCACGACCTGATCGCCGTCGCCGAGCCGCCGGGCCAGATTGAGCGTCGACAGATCCGCGCCGTCCCGGGCGATCGCGGCCGACACCGCGTCGGCGACGCGCGCCCCCGACGGCAGATGCAGCAGCCCGGGTCGCTCGACCATGCCGACCACACTGACCACCAGTTCACCGGCCCGGCCGCCCGCCGTCGGTTCGACCGGTTTCGCGGCGGGCACGACACCGGTCGGGGTCGCCTCCACCGTCGTCTCCGCCGCCAGGATCGACGGGCTCGCCGCCACGCGCACCGTCGGCAACGGCGGAACCGCGTGCGGCACAGGTTTTTCCCGCTGCACGGCCGCGGCCGCCAGCACCAGCGCGAACACCCCGATCGCCGCGAGCACCAGCACCCCGCGCCGCCCCGGATCCCAGCGCGTCCCCCGGAACCGCTCCGGCACCAGCCGCTCGTGCCACACCGACACGCCGCCGGAGGGTTCGCTCAACCACTGCGGAGTGCGCGGCTCCGCCACGTACTCGTCGTCGTACCGGTCGTCGGGGCCGGGATCGAACTCGTCCTGATCCCAGCCGCCGCCCCGGCTCGCGCGCCCGTTCTCGAGCGCACCCAATCGCTCTCGCACCCGCTCGTCGTCTCGTGCCATGTCCGACACGCTAGGCCGATGCCGCCGCGTCACTCGGCGGCCGACCTGGGCTTTCGACAAACCTGTGGACAACTTTTCGGCTGTGGACAACCGAGCCCGAACTCAGTCCACCGCAACCCGATTCGGCCAGGTCACCTCGGGTAGCGCGGCCTCCAGCGTGCGGCTCCCGTTCACCACCGCCGTCGCGGCGGACAGGTCGAGATCCAGCACCACATCCGCCGCCTCCGCCGGACCGTCGCGATGCACCACCCCGGACTCGTCGCTGATCACGTGGAAGACGGTGTCCCCGATCCGCACCGTCGCCGTGCCCCGGCCGATCCGCTCGGCGATGAGCCGCCCCAACGGCAACGCGAACCAGTGCGCGCGCACGGCGTCGGTCGCCCGCCGCTCCCCGAGAAGCGTTGTCCCCCAGGCCGACAGCGCCTCCAGCACCGGACGCAGCCCCAGCCCGGCCGCCGTCAGCTCGTACAACGCCGTCGACGCCCGCGGCCCGACCCGGCGTCGGGTCAGGATGCCGTCGCGTTCGAGGTCCTTGAGGCGGGCGGCGAGCATATCGGTGCTGATGCCAGGCAGGTCGGCGAACAGGTCGCTGTAACGGCGTGGGCCCGAACACAATTCGCGCACCACCAGCAGGCTCCAGCGGTCGCCGACGAGGTCGAGGGCGCGGCTCACGGGGCAGTAGTGGTCGTAGCTTCGGCGTGGCACGATCCCACTGTAGCGGGCCGCTTGGAAAATCCAAGTGCATACTTTGAGATTCCAAGTAGAGTGTGCGGCAACCGCATCGAGAAGGGACGTCCATGCAGGTCAAGCAGTCCAGCAAGCTGGCGGGAGTGTCGTACGAGATCCGCGGCCCGGTGGCGGAGCACGCCGCGCGGCTGGAGGCCGAGGGCCACCACGTGGTGAAACTCAACACCGGCAACCCGCTGCTGTTCGGCTTCGAGGCGCCGCCGGAGATCCTCCAGGACATCGTCCGCAATCTGCCGGGCTCGAGCGGTTACTGCACGTCCAAGGGATTGCTGTCGGCCCGGCGCGCGGTCGTGCAGTACTACCAGACCCTGGGGGTCGACGACGTGGACGTCGAGGAGGTCTTCCTCGGCAACGGCGTCTCCGAGTTGATCATGATGGCGATGACGGCGCTGCTGGAGAACGGCGACGAGGTCCTCGTCCCCGCCCCGGACTTTCCGCTCTGGACCGCCTCGACCACGCTCAACGGCGGCCGTCCGGTGCACTACCTGTGCGACGAGGAGTCGGACTGGTACCCCGATCTCGCCGATATCGAGGCCAAGATCACCGACCGCACCCGCGCGCTGGTGATCATCAACCCGAACAATCCGACGGGCGCGGTCTATCCGCCGGAGGTGTTGCGTCAACTGCTCGAGATCGCGCGACGGCACAACCTGGTGGTCTTCTCCGACGAGATCTACGACAAGATCCGCTACGACGACCTCCCGCACACCGCCACCGCCGCCCTCGCCCCGGATCTGCTCTGCCTCACCTTCTCGGGCCTGTCGAAGTCCTACCGCTGCGCGGGTTTCCGCTCGGGCTGGCTGGTGGTGTCGGGCCCGACGCAGCACGCGGCGAACTACCTGGAGGGCCTGACCATGCTGGCCGGGTTGCGGCTGTGCGCGAATGTGCCCGCGCAGCAGGCGATTCAGGCCGCGCTCGGCGGCTATCAGAGCATCCAGGATCTCGTCCTGCCCGGCGGTCGGCTGCGTGAGCAGCGGGATCGCGCGTGGGAGGCGCTCACCGCGATCCCCGGCGTCTCGTGCGTGCGGCCGAAGGGCGCGCTCTACGCCTTCCCGCGCATCGATCTGGACATGTACCCGATCCACGACGACGAGCGCTTCGTGCTGGACCTGCTGTTGCAGGAGAAGATCCACATCGTGCAGGGCACCGGCTTCAATTGGCCACGCCCCGACCACTTCCGGATCCTGACCCTCCCGCACGCCGACGATCTGGAGGCGATCATCGAACGCATCGGCCGCTTCCTGGCGACCTACCGGCAGTGACTAGCCGCACCCGCCCGGCACCACCACCACGCCCACCGCGCCCGGCCCCAGATGCACCGCGAGGGTGGGCCCGAATTCGGCGATGATCACCTCGCGGAGGCCGGGGACGAGGTTCTCGAGCTGACCGGCGAGGGTGGCGGCGGCCTCGGGGGCGGCCAGGTGCTGCACGGCGATCGCGGCGCCGTCCGCGCCCGCCGCGTCCACCGCGGCGGCCACCAGTTTCGCGAACGCCTTGCTGCGGGTACGGGCCTTCTCGTGCAATTCCAGTCGGCCGTCGGCGATCCGGAGGATGGGCTTGGTGACCAGTTCGGTGCCGAAGAAGGCGGCCGCCGTGCTCAGCCGGCCGCCGCGGCGCAACTGCTCGGTCCGATTCACGACGATGAAGGCGCGCCCCCGGTTCGCGGCGGTCACGGCCGTGTCGTAGACGCCCTCGAGCGGCGCGCCCGCGGCCGCGCGACGAGCGGCGGCCAGCACAGGCAGACCCGTACCCAGCCCCGCGCTGAGCGAATCCACCAGGCGCACATGCTGGCTCGCGTCCAGATCGTGGATCGCCTGACGGCCCGCCTCCCAGGTGGCCGACAGCTGCCGGGAGATGTGCACGGCCACCACACCGTCGCCGCCGCTGCGTTCCAACGCCCGCTCGTAGACCTCGCGCAGTTCCCCCGGCGAGGCCGCCGAGGTGCTGACGGTGGCGGAGGTGTAGTCGATCTCGCAGGTGTCCACGCCCTCGCGCAGCGCGCGATCGTCGACGAGCACGTGCAGCGGCACCACCTCGATGCCCAGTTCCGCGACCGGTCCGGCGGGCAGGCTCGCGGCGGAATCGGTCACAACCACGACGGCCATGTGCTAGCGCACCTCCGAGACGACCTTCACCATGGCCCGCGCGACCGCGGTGTGGCCCTCCCACCCCCAATGGATGCCGTCCGGATTCGCGTCGCCGGAGAAGATGTTGTCGCGCACCGCCTCGCCCAGATCCACCAGCGGCACACCGGTTTTCGCCGACCAGTCGGACAGCGCCCGCACCGCCGGTTCCCGCCCGGCGTGCACCCGGCCGTACGCCGCGCAGTCGTGCACCGAGGGCAGCACGGCGACCACGGGCAGATCCGGCCGCAACTGGGCGAGGGCGTCGCGGCACTGCTCCAGGTAGTCGACGCTCACCCGCGGCGGAAGGGCCACCGGCCGGCCCAGTTTCGACAACCGCGGTTGCAGCCACTGGTATCCGGTCCGCACCGCGCGCCGCAGCAGCGGGGGCCGCAGATACCGGATCAGTTCGCGCAGCGCGGTCGGTAGCGGCGACGGCAGGCTGTCCATGCCGCCGGTCGCGAACACCACCGCGCCCGCGCGCGGCACGGCCGCCCACACCCGGGGATCGCCGATCAGCGCCCAGTAGGCGTCGCGACAGGTCCAGCCGATGCGGGCGACCAGTTCCACATCCCAATCCAGTTCCGCGCCCACCAGATTCGGCCAGATCCGCGGATCGTTCGCGGGCAGACCGCCCCGGGGCCCGAAGTACGCCAGCGAATCGGCGATCACCAGCAGTACGGGCCGCGGTTCGTCGCTGTTCTCAGAGGACATCGGGTGCTACCTTCGCCGCCGCGTTCCACACATCGAGCCGCCACCCGGGCTGTTCGATGCTCGGACCGTGACTGCTCAGCTGCACCCAACTGGTGTTGGCCAGCCCGCCCAGCACCGGCCAGTTCTTCTCCGGCAGATCCAGCAGAGCCGCGGTCAGCGCCGCGATCAACCCGCCGTGCGCGACCAGGATGATGGTACGGCCGGGCCAGTCGGCGCGCTCGGCGAACAGTTCGCGCACCACCGGCAGCGCCCGCGCGCCCACCTCGAGCTTGCTCTCCCCGCCGGGCGGGGTGTAGGTCGGATCCAGCCGCCACTGCTGCCGCGCGCCCGGGTACTGCGCGTCGACCTCGATGTGCGTCAGGCCCTCCCAGACGCCGAGGCTGGTCTCGCGCAGCCGCGGATCGGGCACCACGTCGAGGTCGGTGTGGTCGGCCAGCGCCGTCGCGGTGTCGAGGGCGCGCCGCAGATCCGAGGACAGGATCGCGATCGCCTCGTGCGAAACCAGTTCGCGCGCCGCGTCCTTGGCCTGACGGCGGCCCAGTTCGCTGAGGTCGGTGTCGATCTGGCCCTGCATGCGGTCGGCGGCGTTCCACTCGGTCTGCCCGTGCCGCAACATGATCAGGCGGCGCACGCCGGCGTGTCTGTTCACTCGGCGTCCCCGGTCCGGGGGTCGCCCAGACCCGGCACCGGGATCTGCGGGCAGTCCTTCCAGAGTCGTTCCAGCGCATAGAAATTGCGCTCGTCGCTGTGCTGGATGTGCACCACGACCTCGACGTAGTCCAACAGCACCCACCGGCCCTCGCGGGTGCCCTCCCGGCGCACCGGCTTGTGCCCGGCCTCGCGCAACTTCTCCTCGACGCTGTCGACGATCGCGTTGACCTGCCGCTCATTGGGGGCCGAGGCGATCACGAAGCAGTCGGTGATCACCAACTGCTCGGACACGTCCAGCACCACCACGTCGGAGGCCAGCTTCTCGTCGGCCGCGCGCGCGGCGATCTGCGCCATGTCGACCGCTTCGGCGGATGCAGTCATGCTGTTTCCGTCACCTTCCCGTTCCCGTTCGGCACGTACAAATGCCGCTTCGATATGTACTGCACGACCCCGTCCGGGACGAGATACCACACCGGCCGCCCCTCGGCGGCGCGCCGACGGCACTCGCTCGACGAGATGGCCAGCGCCGGAATCTCGATGACGGTCACCGCGTCGGCCGGGCTGTCGCGCAGATGCTCGGCGAGATGGTCGACGTTCAGGTCGTACCCCGGACGGCTCACGCCGACGAACCTCGCCAGCTCGAACAGTTCGGCCCAATCCTGCCATGTCAGGATGTTGGCCAGCGCGTCCGCTCCGGTGATGAAGTACAGGTCCGCGTCCGGATACAGCTTCTGCAGGTCGCGCAGGGTGTCGACGGTGTAGGTCTCCTTACCCCGGTCGATGTCGACCCGGCTCACCGAGAAGCTCGGATTGGAGGCGGTCGCGATGACCGTCATCAGATACCGGTCCTCCGCCGCGCTGACCTGGCGACGGGACTTCTGCCATGGCTCCCCGGTCGGGACGAAGATCACCTCGTCCAGGGCGAACCGATTGGCGACCTCGCTGGCGGCCACCAGATGCCCGTGATGGATCGGGTCGAACGTCCCGCCCATCACACCCAGCTTGCGCCGACCTGTTTCCTGCACGAACGGTGAGCCTAGCGAGCGGTGAGCGGTCGTCAGAGCGCGGGCCGCTTGGATTTCGGCAGCTTCGCCACGATCGCGTCGTAGGAGATATCGATGAGCTCGCGCAGTTCGTCGAGCGGGACCGCGCCGCCGAGCCGGATGGTGTTCCAGCCGTAGCGGCCGATGTAGGCCGAGGCCGTCACGTCGTCGGGGTACACGCGCACGAGTTCGTCGGCCTCCTCGCGAGTGCGCCCGCATTTCAGCGTCACCGACTCCGCCCCGACGAACGCGAAGATCTTGTCGCCGACCTTGGCGACCACATCGCCCTCCCACGGCTCGTCCTGGTACGCGCCGGGTTTGGTCAGGCAGTAGGGCATGAGATCCATCGCCACCTCCTACACGGGGAGCAACCGGCTCACGACGGCGGTCAGCTGCCGCGCCGAACGGCATTCGTGCATCTCGACGATCTCGGCGTAGCGGCGGGCCGCGGAATCGCCTGTGCCCCACATCTTTTCGGCCTCCGGATTGAGCCAGTAGGCGTGTTTGGCCACCCCGGCGAGTTCGCGCAGCGTGTCCAGGGCCGGATCGCGGTAGTTGGTGCGGGCGTCGCCGAGCACCAGCAGGGAGGTGCGGCTGGTGACCGCCTCCGGGTAGTCCTCGGCGAACATGCGCAGCGCGGTGCCGTAGTCGGAGTGGCCCTCGATGCCGACGACCCTGGTCTCGGTGAAGATCCGCCGGGTCACCCGATCCAGCGGCGTCACCTGGTCGAACAGGTGGGTAACCTCATCGACGCGGTCCACGAACGCGAAGATCCGCACCCGCGAGAACTGTTCGCGCAGCGAGTTCACCAGCATCATGGTGAAACTGGAGAATCCGGCCACCGAACCCGAGATGTCGCACAGCAGCACCAGATCCGGACGCGTGGGCCGGGGCTTGCGCGCGGCGAGCTTGATCGGGACGCCGCCGGTGGACATGGATTTGCGCAGCGTCTTGCGCAGGTCGATCTCGCCGCGGCGGGCGCGGCGGCGGCGCGCGGCCAGCCGGGCCGCCAGCACCCGGGCCAAACGCTGACTGCCCCGGCGCAATTCGGCCAGTTCGCTCTCGGAGATGCGCAGGAAGTCCGCGTCCTCGGCCTGGCGTTGCACGCCGTAGGTGGCGACGCGTTCGCGGCCGATGCGTTCGGCGACGCGGCGGCGGGTCTCGGCCTCGACCGTGCCGCGGAAATCGCGCACCCGCTGCCGGGCGGCGCGCCGCGCAACCTCGGTGTCGAAATCCGAATTGTCGCCGCCCGCGGCCAATCCCGCGAGAATCTTGCTGATCAGCAGTTCGGGCTGAAGTTCCTTGAGCGTCTGATACGCCGAGAACGACGGGCCGTTGGCGGACTGGTACTGGCCCATCTGCTCGACCATCTGCGCCGCCAACGCCTGGAGTTCGCGGGTCCGCTCTCCCGACGGGTCGGCGGACAGCAACTCCGCCAACATCTTCCGCAGTTCGAAGATGTCGACCTCGCCGTCGGCCCGACGCGGGATCTCCACCTCCTGCGCGGCGGCCCGCTGGCCGAGCGCGGCGGGGAACCACAGGTCGAACAGGCCGTCGAAGGTGGCGCGCTGGGTGGATCGGCGGACCAGCGCGCAGGCCAAGCCCTCGCGCAGCATCTCCCGATCCATCAGATCCAGCACGGTGAGGACCTGCCCGGCGTCGACGGTCTCCGACGGACCGACCGGGATGCCGCGGGCGCGCAGGGCGTCGACGAATCCGACGAGGTGCCCCGGGAAACCGTGCGGCGCAAGCGCGTTCGGCTCCTCCGGGCCGTCCTCCCGGCCGCGCAGCGCCGAGGAGATCAACGCGCGGGCCGGGGTGCGCCTGCTCACCTCACGCCAGCTTCAGCTCGGCCAGCGCGCGCTGATGGTCGCTCTGGTGTTTGAGAATCACGCCGAGGGTGGCGCGCACGGTCTTGTCGTCGAGATCCTTCAGGCCCAGCGCCAGCAGCGTGCGACCCCAGTCGATGGATTCGGCCACCGACGGCAGCTTCTTCAACTGCATCCCGCGCAGCACGTGCACGACCCGGACCAGTTGCGCGGCGACCGCGGGCTTCAGTTCGGGGACGCGGCTGGCGAGGATGCGGCGCTCGAGTTCCTCGTCGGGGAAGTCGATGTGCAGGTACAGGCAGCGTCGCTTGAGCGCCTCGGACAGTTCGCGGGTCGCGTTGGAGGTGAGGACCGTGAACGGGCGGCGGACCGCGGCGATGGTGCCCAGTTCGGGGACGGTGACGGCGAAGTCGGAGAGCACCTCGAGCATGAGGCCCTCGATCTCGACATCGGCCTTGTCGGCCTCGTCGATGAGCAGCACGGTCGGGTCGGTGCGCCGGATCGCGGTCAGCAGCGGCCGCGACAGCAGGAACTCCTCGCTGAACACGTCGGCCTTCGTTTCGGCCCAACCGTTCTCGCTCGACGCCTGGATGCGCAGGATCTGCTTGGCGTGGTTCCACTCGTAGAGCGCCCGCGCCTCATCGATCCCCTCGTAGCACTGCAAGCGCACCAACTCGGCGCCGGTCGCCTGCCCGACAGCCCGCGCCAACTCGGTCTTGCCGACACCCGCGGGCCCCTCGATCAACAGCGGCTTGCCGAGCCGATCCGCCAGGAACACCGAGGTCGCGGTCGCCTTGTCGGCCAGATAGCCGGTCGTGGCAAGCCGCTCGATCACATCGTCGACCGACGCGAAGATCGGCTCGTGCACTGCGGTCTGCACTGGTGCGGTCCTCCTCGGTCCCGGCACACGCGGATATGCGCCGTAAAACGTCCGCGTCCGACGTTACACACCCGGCCCACCCCTGAATACCCGAGCGCCCCCTCGCCACAACTCACGCCGGGAGCGATTCTTACGAGCGACGTTCGCGGCTGGCTCGCCGTTCAGGGGCCGAAGCGCATGCGCGCAGCGCGAGTCTCGGCCGCTGAACGGCGAGCCTCGGAGCCGCGAACACGCGACGCCGGAGGCGGCGCCATTCACACAGCCCGGATTTGGCCGTCGCCCCAGACGATCCATTTGGTCGAGGTGAGTTCCGGCAAACCCATCGGGCCGCGAGCGTGGAGTTTCTGGGTGGAGATGCCGATCTCCGCGCCGAAGCCGAACTGTTCGCCGTCGGTGAAGGCGGTGGAGGCGTTGACCATGACGGCGGCGGCGTCGACACGGTTGGTGAACTCGCGGGCCGCGCGCAGGTCGGCGGTGACGATGGCCTCGGTGTGGCCGGTGCCCCAATGGTTGATGTGCTCGACGGCGGCGTCGAGGTCGTCGACCACCTTCAGAGCGATGTCGAGCGACAGGTACTCGTCGGCCCAGTCCTCGTCGGTCGCCGGGACCAGGCCGGGCAGATCGCCGTGCACGGTGACGCCCGCGCCCTCGAGCGCGCCGATCAGCCGGGGCACCGCGACCTCGGCGACGGCCTTGTCGATCAGCACGGTCTCGGCGGTGTTGCACACGCTCGGGCGGCGGGTCTTGGCGTTGACCAGGATCGACTCGGCCATATCCAGATCGGCGGCGGCGTGCACGTAGACGTGGCAGTTGCCGGTGCCGGTCTCGATGGTCGGCACCTGCGCGTCGCGCACGACCGCGTTGATCAGGCCCGCGCCGCCGCGCGGGATCACCACGTCCACCAGACCGCGCGCCTGGATCAGATGGGTCACGCTGGACCGGTCCGCGCTGGGCAGCAGCTGCACCGCGTCCCGCGGAACGCCTTGCGCCGCAAGGGCTTCGCGCAGCACCTCGACCAGCGCGGCATTGGACCGGGCGGCCGAGGACGACCCGCGCAGCAGCGCCGCGTTCCCCGACTTCAACGCCAGCCCGAACGCGTCCACGGTGACATTGGGCCGCGCCTCGTACACCATCCCGACCACACCCAGCGGCACCCGCACCTGCCGGATCTCGAGCCCGTTCGGCAGCGTCGACCCGCGCACCACATCACCCACCGGATCCGGCAGCCCCGCGACCTGACGCAACCCCGAGGCGATGCCGTCGATCCGGGCCTCGGTCAGCCGCAGGCGATCGAGCAGCGAATCGGCCGTGCCCGCGGCGCGCGCGGTCTCGATGTCCTCGGCATTGGCGGCGAGCACCCGATCCTTGGCGGCGAGCAGCGCGTCGGCCGCCGCGTGCAGCACGGTGTCCTTCTCCGCGGTGGTCAGCTGGGCGAGCGTCCGCGACGCCACCCGAGCGCGGCGCGCGGCATCGTGCACCGCCGCCCGGACGTCGTCCAGTTCGGTGGCAGTGGGGGCAGTCATGGGACACAGGATATCCCGAGGCGGGAAAGGGGCTGGACAGAGAACCACAAGGCCATCGAGGTGTGCGCACCGCCGCGCGACCCCGAGGCCCACCTCCCGCCGCAAACCGACGGCGATCCGGTCCACGGCGAGGTACATCCCACCATCTCGAGGTGCTCAGCCGGCCGGGCTAAAGCCGACATCAAGATCATCAGGTGGTGGCGAATCGCGCGGCGATCTCCCGCAATCGCGTCGCGGCGGTCGCGGCATCGGTCGCGGTGATGTTCACCCCCGGCATCCGCGCGGCCCGCTCGACCTGATCGGCCAGCCGCCGATACGCCGCCGCGGCGAATTCTCGGCAGGGCAGACACGTCACCTTCTCCGGCCGCGCCGAGGTCATCGAGAACGCCGCGCGCACACCGCATCCCGTGGTGACCGCACCGGGCGTGTCGGGGGCGAATCCGAGTACCGAGACCATGGCGTTGCGCACGTCGGCCCCGGCCGCCACGACCTTGCGGTCGACATGGATGTGCGGATCGGTGTCTGTCATCGCGATGTCCCCTTCGGCGACTACGGTGCGATTATGGCGCGCATCGCGGTGGTGGGCAGTATCAATCTGGATCTGGTGACGACGACCGCGCGACGGCCCGAGCCCAGGGAGACCGTTCTGGGCAGCGGGTTCGAGACGGTGCCCGGCGGCAAGGGGTCCAATCAGGCGATCGCCGCGCGGCGGGCGGGCGCGGAGGTCGATTTCGTGGGGGCGGTGGGAGACGATCTGTTCGCGGCCGAACTGCGGACCGCGCTCGACGACGCGCGGGTGGGGACGGCCCGATTGCGGACCGTCGCGGGGCCCAGCGGCGTCGCCACCATCGTCGTGGACGCCTCCGGCGAGAACACCATCATCGTGGTGGGCGGCGCCAACGCCCGCATGACCGAGCTGTCCGAGCCCGATCTCGCCACGATCGCCGCCGCGGATCTGCTGTTGTGCCAGTTGGAGATTCCCGTCCAGACGGTGCTAGCCGCGGCCCGCCACGCCCGCGCTCACGGCACGACCGTGGTGCTGAATCCCTCACCCGCGCAGGATCTTCCACCGGAACTGTGGCAGGCCGTCGACATCGCCGTGGTGAACGAGGGCGAGGCCCGGCGACTGGGTTCGGCGCTCGATCCCGTGCCGCACGTCGTCACCACCCGCGGCGGCGCGGGCGCGCGGTACCGGGGACCCGAGGGCGAATTCGACGATCCCGGCGTCGCCGTCGAGGTCGTCGACACCACCGGCGCGGGCGACACCTTCACCGGCGCCCTGGCCGCGCACTGGCACGAGGGTCCCCGGGCCGCGCTGGCTTGGGCGTGCGCCGCGGGCGCGCTGGCGACCACGAAACTCGGTGCCAGCGCGTCGATTCCGGATGCCGAGGAGATCGAACGCCTGCTGGCTCAGCGGAACTGATCGACGTTGGCCCTGGCCCATTCCGCGAAGGTGGTGGCGGGCCGACCGGTGAGATCGGCGATGGTCGTGGTCGGCCGCTGCGGATCATCGATGGAGGCGGCGAGGCCCTCCACGTACCACCGCGCGAACTCCTCCCCCATCGCCGGCGCCAGCACGGCCACCGCCTCCGCCTCGCTCACGGTGACCACGGGGATCTCGCGGCCGAGCGCGCGCCCCAGCTCACGAATCCGCTCCGCCCGCGTAATGGTGTCCGGTCCCGTCAGCGTATAGGTGGCTCCCGCGTGCCCGTCCTGGGTGAGCACGGCGGCGGCCACCCGCGCGATATCGTCCATGGCGACGGGCGCGTTCGCCGCCTCTGGATACGCCTCCCGCACTTGCCCTTCCCGAATCTGCTCGGCCCACATCACACTGTTGTCGGCGAATTCCCCCGCCGACAGATGGGTGTAATCCACCCCCGACTTCTCCACCGCCCGCGCGATCGGCACCCAATGCGCGTCCCCCGACAGATCCACGAGGTGCCCGACCCCCGCCCGCCGCGCCAGATCGACCACCTCCTCGACGGTCGGCAGATACGGCGCGAGATACATCCGATCCACCCCCTCGAACGCGGCGGGCAGCGTCTCCACCCGCCCGAGGAAGCCACGCACGACCTCCACCCCCGACGGCAACCCGGCCCGCTCGGGCCGATTCGACAGCGCCCGAACATCATCCGCCCCCGCCGCGAGGAGATGATCCACAACCTTCCGCCCGATGTTCCCGGTGGCCCCGGTAACCAGAATCGTCATGCCCGCCAAACTACCCGCCCCACCCCCGAAGCGCACATGGATATCTCCCGAAACATATTGCGCCCGAACGCTATTGACAAATCCGCGCGAGTCGCGTCTACGGTATCCGAGCGAACCGAAACCACCCGCGTTCACGGCGCGTCCGGGCGCAGCAACACCCGCGCTCACGGCCGCATGAGTAAGCCGGGCCGGCAACAGAATTCGACCGAGCCGATGCGAATATGGGACAGCGGCGCGGTCAGGCCGCTCGGGTGTGCTGGGCCACCAGCGCCGACAGTTGGGCGCCGACACGCTCGAGGGGCGTCACCGAGCGCGTCGCCAGGGCCATCACCACCGCTCCCTCGACCGCGGCGACGATGGTGGTGGCCAGTGAGCGCGCGGTCTCCGCGTCCACGCGTTCGGCGCGCAGCCGCTCGGCGACGATGGTCTCCCACTCGGTGAACGCCTCCCCCGCCGCGTCGGCCGCCGCGGGGGCCTCCGAACGGCCCAGTGCCGCGGACACGATCGGACAGCCCGCGGTGAAATCGCTCGACACCAGCATCTCGCTCCAGATCGACGGGAACGACGCCAGGCAACTGGCCAGATCCGCGCCCGCGACGGCCGTGCGGATGAGCGCGCTGTAGGCCCGGCCCGCGACCCGCGTGGCCTCGGTGACCAGCTCCGATTTGCCGCCGGGGAAGTTCAGGTACACCGAGCGGCGCGAGATGCCACTGTGCTCGAGCAGCTGAGCGATGCCCGTCCCCGCGACCCCGTGGCGGCCCAGCAGTTCCACGGCGCTGTCGATGAGACGATCCCGGGCTCCCATGTCGCGACCCCTTCCTGCGCGCTGTCCGTCCGCCCAGCCTACCTTGCCGTAGACCGATCGGTGTACTACCGTCACGCTAAACCAATCGGTCTACCCGGGACCGGACGGAAGGAGCACGACCATGGCCACGCTGACCGATCCGCTCACCCTTCCCTGCGGGCAGGTGCTGCCGAACCGCCTCATGAAGGCCGCCCTGAGCGAGGGTCTCGGCACCGCGGACCACGGGCCCGACGAACGGCTGGAACGCCTGTTCCGTCGTTGGGGCGCAGGCGGTTTCGGCCTCGTCGTCACCGGCAACGTCATGATCGACCGCACCCAGCTCGGCGAGCCCGGCAATGTCGCGATCGAGGACGAGCGGCACCTCGACGGGCTCACCCGCTGGGCCAAGGCCGCCAAGGACGGCGGCACCCCGGTGTGGGTGCAGCTCAATCACCCTGGGCGGCAAGCGAATCCGCTGGCCTCGCGCCGCCGCCCGGTCGCGCCGTCGGCGGTGGCGCTCGACATCCCCGGTATGCCCACCCCCCGCGAGCTGACCGAGCCCGAAATCCTCGATCTCGTCACCCGTTTCGCCACCGCCGCCCGGGTGACGGAGGCAGCGGGCTTCGACGGCGTGCAGATCCACGGCGCGCACGGCTACCTGGTCTCGCAGTTCCTCTCCCCGCTGACCAACCGGCGCACCGACGCGTGGGGCGGCGACACGTCGCGCCGGTCGCGGTTCGTGCTCGAGGTGGCGCGCGCCATTCGCGCGGCCGTGAGCCCGGGATTCGCGGTCGCCATCAAACTGAACTCCGCCGATTTCCAGCGCGGCGGCCTCACCGAGGACGAGTCGCGCGACGTGATCGAACTGCTGGCGGCCGAACGGCTGGACCTCATCGAGATCAGCGGCGGCAGTTACGAATCCCCGGCGATGATGGGCCGCTCGGCGAGCACGCGCGCCCGCGAGGCGTACTTCCTCGACTACGCCGAGACCGTGCGGCGCACCGCGACCACCGTTCCGTTGGCGGTGACCGGCGGGTTCCGGACCCGGTCGGCGATGGCCGAGGCGGTGGAATCGGACGCCTGCGACGTCATCGGGCTCGGTCGCCCGTCGGCCGTATTCACCAGCGCCGCAAGCGATCTCCTCAGCGGCGGTGTCGACGCGCTGCGCCCGCCCGCGATCACGCTCGGCCTGCGCGGCAATTCGCGGGGGCTGAAGGCGCTCGACGGCGCGGTGGATCTGCAATGGCACACCGATCAGCTGCATCGGCTCGGTGCGGGGCTCGATCCCGATCCGGGACGGTCGCCGTGGCGCACGGCGGTGAGCATGGTGCGCCGCAACGGTTTCGACAGCGTGCGGCCCAAACGCGGTCACACCGGCGGCGAGCGGCAGGCGCGCAAGTTCGCCGTCGAACGCGCGGTGGGCCGGTATTTCGCCAATCCGCTGTTCCGCGTCCTGGATCGGATCGGCGTGCGGTCCGACTTCGCCGCCGAACTCGAGACGATCGGCCGCAAGTCGGGACAGCCGCGCCGGGTGAACGTGTCGGCGCTGTTCGACGCCGACGGCGCGTGGCTGATCTGCCAGCACGGGATGCGTTCGGGCTGGGGCAACAATGTGCGCGCGAATCCGGAAGTGCGGCTGCGCCAAGGGGATCGGTGGCGTACCGGCCGCGCCGAGCTGCGCCCCGACGACGATGTGGTGGCGCGGGCGAAGGCGTTCGCTCCGCATCCGCGCCTCGCGGCGTTCACGGCGGCGAGCTTCGCGGCCTTGCAGACGACGCCGGTGTCGGTGCGGGTCACCTTCACAGATAGGTAATTCCACGGATTCGGTACGGGGCCGGTGCGGAGCAGGGTGAGGGGTGACCCGACGGATGCGCCCACGGAGGTACCCATGACCGTCACCGCGCTGGCCGCGCGGCCGGTGTCGATGATCGAGCGGATGACGCTGATCCTCGACGCGTTCGACGCCGCCACCCCCACCCTGACGCTGCTCGAACTCGTCGACCGGACGGGCCTGCCGCGCTCGACGGTGCATCGCATCCTCGACCAGATGATCCGCCTGCGCTGGCTCACCCACACCTCCGGCGGCTACCGCCTGGGCCTGCGCGCCCTGGAGCTGGGCGGTCTCACCGCCGATCACAACGAGATCCGCGACGCCGTCGGTCCGCTGCTGCACGAGCTGTGTCAGCGCACCGGCCTCGTCGGCCACCTGGCGGTCCTCGACGGCCGCGACGTGGTGTACCTCGACAAGGCGGGCGGCCGCTTCTCCGCCGCCCTCCCCACCCGCCTCGGCGGCCGAATGCCCGCCCACGCAACGGCTCTCGGCAAGGCCATGCTCGCCGCACTCGACCCCGACATCACCGAGGCCGCCTTCCACACCCGCCTCCCCCGCCTCACCCCCCACACCATCGCCGACCCCGCCCCCCTCCACCGCGAACTGGCCCGAATCCGCCAACGCCAAGGCATAGCCACCGCCCGAGAAGAAGCCGTCCTCGGCATAACCTGCGCCGCCGCCCCCATCCACCCCCGCGGCACACCCCCCGCCGCCCTCTCCCTCTCCACCCGCCCCGACACCCTCAACCTCCCCCGCCTCACCCGAATCCTCCTGGAGTTCTCCCACGAAGCCACCCGCACCCTGACCCCCCACCGCACCCCCTGGCGCTGACCACTCCCCCAAAGGCCCGGCAACCCAGCCGCACCCTTTATTCGGATCCGCACCCCTTGTAGGGCTATGAAGCGGGTGCGGATCCGAATAAGGGGTGCGGCTGGGGTTGGTCAGGATACGTCGAGGTGGCGTAGGCGGGGCCAGAGGAGGTCCCAGGGCTCTTGGCGGGTGTGGCAGAGGAAGCCGTGTTGGTCGGTTCCGGCGTCGTAAAGGGTTGTGCACGAGGCGAAGTGGGGGCGTAGTTCGTCGGGGTTCTTGCCGACGTAGAGGACGTCGTGGGCGGATTCGGGTGGGGGCGGGAAGTAGCCGTAGCTGCGGTTGGTGCTGTAGAGCGGGGGGAGGTCGTAGGTGCGGCGGTAGACGTCGCCGTAGGCGGCGATGATGTAGGACTCGCCCATCACCACCGTCGTGGCCTGTTGGTCCGGCGGCAGGGCGTGGTAGGCGGCGGCGGTGCGGCTGGCGATTTCCTGGGGCGCATCGGGTTTCGCGGCGCCGAGCGATGCCACCAGCAGGCCCGCGGCCGCGAGAGTGGAGAGCGCGTACGCGGGCCACGCGACCCAGCCCAAACGACCGCCCGTCTCGCGACGCCGCTGCAAGCCCAACGCCCCCGCCGCGATCAGCACCCCGTGAATCCCGTTGAGGTAGTAGGGCCGACCGACCGTGACGACGAAGAACACGTACAACACCACGGCCGTCACACCGAGAAACCGATAGTCCCGCAACTCGGCGACCCGCAACAGCCGCCACAACCCGTACAGCGCCAGTACCGTTCCCGCGATCCCCGCCGTGAGGATCAATGTCACCGCCACCCCGGCCCGCCCGCCGTACAACGCCGCAGCCTCCCCGGCCACCACCGCCCCCATCCGCAACTGCGGCCACCCGTTACGCGCCTGCCACACCAATGTCGGCAACGCGATCAGCAGCGCGAGCGCGACCCCACCCCAGAACATCCTCCGCCGCAACAACTCTCGCGGCCCGCACACCAGAACCGCCCCCGCCAGCACCACGCACAGCAACAGCACCTGAAACTTGGTCTCGGCCGCCACCCCGACGACGACCCCGAGCACAAGCAGCAACCGATCGTCCCGCACCCGAACCCACCGAACCACCAACCAGAACAACACCAGCCACTGCACCGGCTCGAGCGTGTACGGCGTGAGCCAATGCCCCATCAACGTCACCCACAGCGCGGTCCCCTGCGCCGCCGCGGTCAGGATCTGAGCCCGCCGATCCCCGCCGAACTCCCGGGCGATCAACGCGGCCACCACCACGGCCGCCGCCGTCGCGAGCACCGCGGGCAGCCGCAACACCACGACCGAATCCGGTGCGAGCCAACCCAGTACGCCCGCCAGGGCCGGGGTCAACGGCGGCTGGTCCGCCGACCCCCACGCCAGGTGGTACCGCCCGATCGCGAGCATGTACGCCTCGTCGAACCAGTACCCGCGCGGAATCGAACACGCCAGGTGAGCGATGCCGACCACCCCCGCGACCGCGAGAACGGCCCGGGTCGCGAACGCGGGCGCCTCCGGCGTGGTCGCGGCGATCTCCTCGGACACGGGCATTGCGGGGCCTCCCTCGCTCGAGCTGGCCGATCCATGCTGCCCGCCCGCCGCGATCCGCGCATCCACCCCGGCGACGCGACCGGATGCGACCGAAGTCGCATCCGCGTCTCATCCTCGAGAACGACCCGCTAGACCCGCCGAATCCGCGCCAACCACGCCGCGGCCCGCACCATGCCCTCGGCGTCGACCTCGACCCCGTCGACATTGTCGGCCACCACGGAGGTCACCCGCCCCGTGTACCGCGACGGCCGCACCTCCTCGACAACCCAACCCGCACCGAAGGATTCGCGAATCACGGCCTCCCCGATCCGCGGCCCGAACCCCGGCTCCACATCCGACAACGCCAGCAGATGCAACGTCCCGCCCGGCCGCAACAACACGCGCAGACTCCGCACATAGGCCGCACGATTCTCGGCGTCCTCTCCGAAGATGTGGAACAACGCGCTGTCCACGATCGTGTCGAACACCCCGAACCGCCCCGCGTACTCCGGATCCGCCCCGATCCGCAGCGCGTCGGCCACCTCGAACCGCGCCGCGGGCACGCCCTTCTCGGCCGCGTTCCGCCGCGCGTACTCGACCGCGCTCGGCGAGAGATCCACCCCCAACACGTCGTACCCCAGCCGCGCGAGCAGAATCGTGTGCTCCCCCGCCCCGCACCCCGGATCCAGCACCCGCCCCGAAATCGCCCCCGCCCGTTCGAGTTCCACGATCGCGTCCTGCGGCGCCCCGATCACCCACGGCGCGACATCATCGTCGTACGCGGTATTCCACATCTCCACGCTCTGCGTCATGACCCAACCTCTCATCGCTCGACCCTCGACCCACGACTCGGCCCCGTAGCGAGGAAGTCACGGACCGCCCAGCAGTCCGATTCCCCCCGCACCCGAAGAGCCCCGGACTCACTCAACACCCGAGCAGTACCGCGGCCCCTCCGGACCCGAAGCGCCGCTGCCCTCCACGTCCGAAAAGCCCGGCGCCACTCGATATCCGAGCAGTACCGCGGCCCTCCGAACCCGAAGCGCCACGGCTCCACCCGATACCGAGCGATCCCGCTGCCCTCCGCGCCCGGAGAACCCCGGACCCACTCAGGCACCAAAGCAGTACCGTCCCGCCCCGAGCGCCACGGCTCCGACCCGTACCCGAGGAGTTACGACTCCACTCTGTTACCTCGAGCGCGCTCGAGGTCAAGAAACCGGCGCGCGCGAGCCGCCGAGGCTCGGGAGAGCCAGGCGTCCTGGATGATCTCCCGCAGCTCGTCGACGTCGAGCTGCCCGATGTGCGCCCCGCGCACCAACACCGACAGATGGCCCTCGAAATGCGGGGTGGTGAAGAACGGGGAGTCCGGGTCCTGGACCAATGCCAGCTTGTCCGACTCGGAGGGAACCCAGAAGATGATCACGTCGTCGTACCGCTCGCCCGTCACCGGGTCGGCGGCGTCGGGGCGCGGCGTACGGAAGAAGACGAACGACTTGCGACCGACCTGGTAGATCGCATTGCCCTTCGGCCCGTGCTCGACGGTGACATGCGGCATCCCCGCGGCCAGGTCGTGCACGTCCTCGATCCGAGCGCGCCGCGCCATCGGACTCAGTCCGCCAATCCGGCGAGCAGCGCGCGGGTGCGGGCGGCCGACTCACCACGGGTGAACAGCACGCCCACGAATTCGGTTGCGCCCGAGGCGATCACCTCGTGAATGCGCGCCGCCACCTGGTCCTCGCTGCCGATGATCGCCAGATCCGCCGGACCCTCGACGCCCTCCCGGTCCATCATCGCCCGATACGACGGCAACGTCCCGTACACCTTGAACGTCTTGGCGGCCCGCTGCCGCGCCCCGTCCACATCGTCGGTGACGCACACCGGCAGCGGGCACACCACCCGCGGCGCGGGCCGTCCCGCCTCGGCCGCGGCCTCGGTGAGCAGCGGCGCGACATGCGAGCGAATGGTCACCGGCCCGGTCATCCACAGCACGGTGCCGTCGGTGCGCCGGGCGGCCAGTCGCAGCATGTGCGGACCCATCGCGGCCATCAGCACCGGGATCCGGCCCTCGTTGGGCACGTCCATGTTCAGGTTCGCGCTCAGTGTCTCGCCGGTGTAGGAGACCGGCTTGCCCTCCAGCAGCGGGAGAAGCACCGAGAGGTACTCGTTCATGTGCCGGGCGGGCCGGGAGAAGTCGAGGCCGTACATGTTCTCGATGACGATCTTGTGCGACAACCCGATTCCCAGCGTCAACCGCTCCGGCCCGACGGCCAGCGCCGTGGTCCGGGCCTGCTGCGCGAGCGCGCCCGGATGCCGCGGATAGGTCGGCACCACACCGGTCCCCAGTTCGATGCCGGGCACCCGGCTCCCGGCCACGGCCAGGGCGGTCAGCGCGTCGAGGCCGAAGATGTGGGTCACCCACGCCGAGGCGAACCCCTCATCGGCGGCCTGCCGCAGATCATCGGTCAACCGGAGCAGCGCGTCCGATCCGTTCGGTGGGTCGAGCATGATGCCGATGCGCACGGCGGGGTGCCTCCTCGTTGACGGCGGAAAATCGGGCGGACGACTTCTACCGTCCGCCTCGCCTCCCGACGATAGTGTTATCCAGCATGGCGCGGCGTGTCACCGGGAACCTCCCCGCCGAGGTCACCAGCTTCATCGGCCGCCGCGACGAACTGGCCACCGCCCGCCGGTTACTCGGCGCGACCCGCGTGCTGACCCTGCTCGGTCCCGGCGGCGTGGGAAAGACCAGGCTGTCGCGGCAGGTGGGCGCGGCGGTCGCCCGCTCGTTCCCCGACGGCGTGTGGCTGGTGGAACTGGCCGATGTCCGCGATCCCGAGCTGGTGACCCTCGCCGTGGCCGAGGCGCTGCGCCTGCGCGACGACACCACCGCACCGCTGCTGCGGCTCACCGAATTCCTCGCCGAGCGCCGCCTGCTGCTGATCCTCGACAACTGCGAGCACCTCATCGCGGCGACCGCGGAACTCGTCGAACGCCTCGTCGCCTCGACCGCGCGGCTGCGGGTGCTGGCGACCAGTCGCGAGGTGCTGGCCGTGCCCGGCGAACAGGTCATGCCGGTGCCGCCGCTGTCCGCCGCCACCCCCGACAGCGACGCCCTGCGGCTGCTCACGGAGCGGGCCACCGCCGCCAACCCGCATTTCGATCCCGCCGCCGACCCGGCGACGCTGACCGCGATCTGCCGCCGCGTCGACGGCATTCCGCTCGCCCTGGAACTGACGGCCCTGCGCTTCCGCGTCCTCACCCCCGACCAGATCCTCGCCCGCCTCGACGACATCATGGGCCTGCTGCGCGCCGGACCCCGCACCGCGCCGGAGCGGCAGCAGACCATCGAGGGCGCGATCCGCTGGAGCTACGAACTGTGCTCGGCATCGGAACAGCGCTTGTGGCAACAGCTTTCGGTGTTCGCGGGCGGTTTCGACCTCGAGGCGGCCGAGGCGGTGTGCGCGATCGACGGGCCGATGCTCGACACCCTGGCCGGGTTGGTCGACAAGTCGGTGCTCACCCTGCGGTACGAGGGCCGGGACGCGAGATACGCCATGCTGGAACCGATCCGGCAGTTCGGTCACGAGCGGCTGGCCGAGCACGGCGACGAGACCGCGGTCCGCGCCCGCCACCGCGATCACTACCGCGCCCTGGCGCTGCGCGGGCAGCGGGCGTATCAGGGCGCGGAGGATGTCATCTGGTTCGGCGAGTTGAGCCGCGAACACGCGAATCTCCGTGCCGCCCTGCGCTTCTCCCTCACCGACGCGCCGTCGCTGGCGCTCGACACCGCCACCGCGCTGCGCCCGTACTGGGAGCACTACCGCTTCCTGTCCGAGGGGTACCGCTGGCTGACCGACGCGCTGGCCCGCTGCCCCGAACCCACCCCGGAACGCGCCCGCGGCCTGTCCTCGGCCGGATCGCTGGCCGCGCTGCTGTCCGATCGCGCGGCGGCGGGCCGGTGGATGCGTGAGAGTGTCGCGCTGGCAGCGGAATTGGGTGCCGAGGACATTCTCGCCGAAACCCGGCTGGGCACCGCGCTCATCGCCTTCGCCGACGACGATCCCGCCGGCGCGCTGGCGCACGCGGAGCAGGCCGTCGCCCTGGCCCGCGAGTGCGGCCGGCCCACGGTCGAAATGGACAGTCTCGCATTCGGTTTCATCTGCGCGACCGTCCTGGCCGACGACCGCGCCACCGACATGGCGCGACGTTTCCTGGCGGGCACGCGACGCGACGGTTCGCACCTGCTGGGCGGGCTGGCGCTGTGGGCGGTCGGACTCGACCATTGGCGGCGCGGCGAGCACGACACCGCCGCGAACTACATGGCGGACGCCATCGAAACGCTGGCACTGTTCGACCGCTGCGTGTGGCTGGCCACGGCCTTCGAGGGCATGGCGTGGACCGACGCCGCCCGCGGCGACCCGGAACGCGCGGCCCGGCTGATGGGCGCGGCCGAAACCTTGCAACGCTCCACGGTGCGGCTGGCGGACGCGATCATCGGCGCGGTCGGCGAGAAGGTGCGCACCGGCGTACGGGAGGCATTGGGCGAGAGTCGTTTTCGCGTTGCCTACGACAGCGGCTCGGCACTGCCACTGACCGCCGCCATCGAGTACGCGCTCGGTCGAGACCGCGGCGATGCGGCCGAACTCCAGGCAACCGAGCAGGTGCGAGATCGAGACAGCGGCACAATCGAACCCGCGACCACCCCTCGTAGGCTGGGCCGAAGCGAAAGCGGCGCAACCGAACCCACGACGATGGGGCACGAACCCGGCGGCCGCTCACGTTCCAACCCTCTCGACGTGCTCACCCCGCGCGAAAAAGATGTCGCCCGTCTGGTCGCGATAGGCCACAGCAACAAACGCATCGCCGCCGAACTGGTGATCTCGGTACGCACGGCCGAGGCGCACGTGGAGCACATTCGGACCAAGCTCGGTTTCAGCTCACGCACCCAGCTCGCGGGCTGGGCGCGCGATCACGGCCTGCTCGATCCCGGATGACGCCGCCCGAGCACCGCGCGATGCTGGTACCACAGTCCCACGGTGGCGATATCCGCCTGCTCGAGCGGGAGATAGCGGTCGTCGGCGCGACGGCCCAACGCCTGCACCGTGACTCGCATACTGCGCTGGAAACAGATCGGGTCGCGCACGTGCCAGCGATACATCCCGAACCGGTCGTCGGCCCGCACGACACCCAGATACGGCGTCGAATACGGGCCGCCGGTGGCGAGTTCGCCGTGCCCGCCGAAGTAGTCGGCGGTTCCGGTGCCGCAGATCGTGGGAAATTCGGTGTCGCCGTCGAAATAGAATTTGACCGCGCCCTCGCCCCACCGACCCGGCGCGTTCGGCGCGATGGTCAGGTACGTGCCGACGAACCGTCCCGGGCCGGGCACGTCGTCGAGCACCGTGTGCACCGCCGGGCGGCCCAGCGGATTCGCGCGTCGCCACCGTGCGTGCAGATATCCGGCCTCGCGCGGCACCTCCTGTTCGAGATAGGTCACCTGATACCCCACCGGCACGGTCCGGTCCCCGGTGTTGCTCACCTCGATCCGCGCACGCGACCGAAAAGGCATGGGCCAGTAGCTGTTCAGGCCGCCGGTCGGCGCGACGACCACCATCTCCGAATTCACCGCGGCCGTTTCCGCGCCCGTGTTGCAGAAGAACGCCCCCGCGGGCACGTCGATCGCGGCCTCCGCGTCTCCGTCCCAGTACACCCGCAACCACAACGCCGCCAGCGCCGCGGGCTCCACCCCGAGCCACAGCTGCCGAATCACCCCCGGCCCGGCGATATTCGCGAGCACCACCGTCGCCCCACCCGCCACCGGCACCGTCGGCGACACCCGCCACCCGATCCCGAGATCCCGGGCCGCGTCGGCCCCGCTGCCCACGAGCGCGCGCCCGCCCCCGCCCGGTGCCCCCGTCGGATTCTCCGGCCCGATGGATCGGGTCCGGGCCTGATCGAGCCGCCATATCTCGTGCACCATCCGGATTTTGACACGACATCCGCGCACTCGAGGACGAATGCGCGGCGCGGACACATTCGCGGCCCGAACGGTTGCTGAAAGAATGCTGGATCCGTTCCGCGACAGCGTTTTCCGAGAAGGAGCGGAGCCGGGTGGTCGGCGGCGGGGCGGGTGACTAGCGTTCCCGTCGTGACTTCTCTCGACACCAAGGTCGTGCGCGCGGCACTGCTCGACGAGACCGACCGTCTGGCGGAGCTGTACGCCGACGCCGACCCGGAAACCGCGATCCCCACCTGCCCCGACTGGACCCTGGCCAATCTGGTCGCGCACGTCGGGGGCGCGCACCGCTGGGCCGCCGCCATGATCGCCGCCCAGACCACCGAATCCCTCGATTTCGCACAGGTTCCCGACGGCCGCCGGCCCCACGATGTGGCCGAGGCCGTCGCGTGGCTGCGCGACGGCGCCCGCGTTCTGATCGAGGCGGTGGACGCCACCGGCCCCGAGGTCCCGGTCTGGACGACGCTGCGACAGGTCCGGCCGAGCGAATGGTGGATCCGCCGCCTCCTCCACGAGGCCACCGCCCACCGCTGCGACGCCCTGCTGGCCCTGAACCGCGAGATCGACCTCGATCCCGCCCTGGCCGCCGACGGCATCTCCGAACTCCTCGGCCTGATGGCCGTGCGCTTCCCCACCGGCGAACCCCCGCTCGACGACGGACGGTCCCTGACCCTGCACGCCAGCGACGACGCCGACCACTGGCGAATCCGCAAGGCGGGCAACACCATCGAATGGGACGACGACACCGCGCCCACCACCACCGGCGTCGAGGCCACCGCCGCGGACCTCTATCTGGTCATGCTGCGCCGACTCCCCCCGGAGGAACCCCGCGTACAGGTCACCGGCGACCGCGACGTCCTCACCACCTGGCTCGACCGCACGAAATTCTGAGCGCCACAACGCCTCAGCCGGTGACCACCTCGTGCCGACCCGACCGATGCGACCGCCGGTACTCGCTCGGCGCGATTCCCACCTCGCGCCCGAAGTGCGCGCGCAGGTTGGCCGCGGTGCCGAGACCGCAGCGCTGGGCCACCGCGTCGACCGGAATGTCGGTGCTCTCCAACAACTCTCGGGCCAGGAGGATGCGTTGAGTGAGCAGCCAGCGCAGCGGGGTGGCGCCGAGTTCGGCGTGGAAGCGGCGGGCGAGGGTGCGCTCGCTCATGCCCGCGCGGCGCGCCAGATCGCCGACGGTGAGCGGTTCGGCGAGGCGATCGAGGGCCCAGGCGAGGGTGGCGGCCAGGCCGGGGTCGGCGGGGTCGGCGGGCACCGCGGATTGGACGTACTGCGCCTGACCACCCGCGCGGTGCGGCGGCACGACCAGGGATCGGGCCGTGGCGTTGGCCGCTCGTGAGCCGAGGTCCTTGCGAATGATGTGCAGGCACAGGTCCATTCCGGCCATCGTGCCCGCGCTGGTGAGAATGCGGCCGTCATCGATGTAGAGCACCTTGGGATCGAGATCCATCCCGGGATACCGCTCCCGCAGGGCGCCCACATGCTTCCAGTGCGTCGTCATCCGCCGTCCCGCCAGCAGCCCGGCCGCGGCGAGCACGAACGCGCCCGAACACAGGGCGGCCACCCGCGCCCCCGCCTCGTAGGCCGCGCGCACCGCCTCCACCAGGTCCGCGGGCGGGTCCCTGCGCACATCGGGGGTGGCGGGAACGATCACCGTGTCGGCGGCGACCAGATCGTCGTAGTCGTAGTCGGTGAGCGTCACGAAGGGGTCGCGCATGGTGGCGTGCCGGGTACCGCGCGGACCGCAGAGCCGGAAGTCGTACCAGGTCGACGCCTCGATCCCGGGCGGCGCCTCGGCGAACACCTGATACGGGATGGCCACCTCGAACAGCGGCTGCCCCGGCGCCACGGCCACCGCGAGCGTCCCCGGATGTCGATCACTCATGTCTGAAATCTAGCGCATCATGGCAAATCTGCCACTCGATCCGGCGCGACCGCGGCTGAATAGTTTCGGGTATGACCATTTCCGCCACGGCAGCCCCGCCCCTCGTCTCCACATCCCGCCCCTGGCGAGTGCTCGCGGTCGCCGGAATCGCCCAGTACCTGGCGATTCTCGACCTGTTCGCGGTCACCGCCGCCTTCCCCACCCTGCGCTCCGCCTTCGGTGCCGCCTCCGCGGGCGAGGTGACCTGGGTGCTGAACGCCTACACCATCGTGATGGCGGCCCTGCTGGTCCCGGCCGGGCGGCTCGCCGACGACACCGGGCGCAAGCGCGGTTTCCTGATCGGCATCGCGCTGTTCGGGGTCGCCTCGCTCGCGTGCGGCCTGGCCCCGAACCTGTTGGCGCTCATCGCGGCTCGGGTGCTCCAGGCGGCGGCCGCGGCGCTGCTCGTGCCGACCGGGCTCGGATTGGTGTTGCCCGCCTTCGACATTCGCGATCATCCGACGGTGATGGGGATCTGGACGGCGATCGCGGCGGCGGGCGCGGCCAGCGGCCCGGTGATCGGCGGGCTGCTGCTCCCGATCGGGTGGTGGTGGATCTTCCTGCTCAACATCCCGTTCACGGTCGCGGCGTTCGCCTTCGGGGCGCGGGTCCTGCCCGCCGTCCCCCGGCACGCCGGGCGGGCGCTCGACCTGGTCGGCGCGACCGTCCTGCTCGCCGCCACCGCCGCGCTGACCACCGTCTTCGTCCAGGGTTCCGACTGGGGCTACACCTCGGCGGCCACCGTCGCGTGCCTCGCCGCGGCCGTGCTGCTCGGCCTCGCGTTCGCCTGGCACATCCGCCGCCACCCCGACCCGGTGGTGAGTCCGAAGATCCTGCGGCACCGCATGTTTCGCGTCGCCACGCTCGGCGTGTTCTGCTACTACCTGGCCTTCGCCGCGCTGATCCTCGAGGCGACGCTGTTCCTCACCCAGCAGTGGCACTACTCGCAGGTGCGGGCGAGCCTGGCCATCGCGCCGATCGGCACCGCGTGCCTGCTGTCCTCGCCGCTGTCGGGCCGGGTGGTGCGGCGCATCGGCGCGCGCGCCTCGGCGGCGCTGGGCGGGCTGACCATCGCGGCGGGCGCGCTGTGGTGGATCCTGTTGTCCGGCAGCGGGAGTGGCTATCTCGTCGTCTTCCTCCCGGGCGCCCTGCTGGCCGGAGTGAGTACCTCGTTCCTGCAACCCCCGCTGTTCGGCGCGTCGGCCCTGCTGCCTCCGGAACAGCTGTCGCTGGGCTCGGGCATGTTGATGATGGCCCGCCAGACCAGTTCGGCGCTCGGCGTGGCCGTGCTGACCGCGATCCTCGCGCGCGTCACCGTGCCGGGCCTGGCGGAGTATCGCCTGGGCTGGGCGTATGTGGTGGCGGCGGGTGCGCTGGCGGCGGTGGCGGGCTGGGCCTATCGCGCCCGCAGGCCCGGCCAGCCGTAGGGACTGGGACCGGCGGCGAGCCCGGCCGCGGGGACCGGGCCGCCGGTGGGCGCGGCGGCCTCCACATACCCCGGGATCCTGTCGGCCAGTTCGCGGCGCACGGCGTCCATATCCAGCCACATGACCTGCTGGACGATGTCCTCGAGCTGCGCGGCGGTCTGGAAACCGACGGCCGAATGGACCAGTAGCCCTTCGCGATACGCCTGCAACGTCGGCAGGCTGGTGATCTGGGCGGCGGCGGCCAGCGCCGGTTCCGCCTCGGTGTCGACGGTGGCGTGCACGATCTCGGGATGCAGGGTCGACGACTCCTGGTAGACCGGGGCGAACCGGGCGCACCATCCGCACCAGGACGCCCAGAAATCCACCAGCACGATCGGCCCGCCGGACACCGTCCGCTCGAAGGTCTGCTGGGTCAAGGCCTGCGTGGGCATGATTCGGATTCTTCCACGAATGGATCGGGTATGACCCGGCGTATGGGTCGGCATCCGCGGCGCACCCCGTTCTACGGGGTACTGATGTTGCTGGTGGCCATGCTCGGCGGGTTCGGCGTCCAGCACCTGCCGAACCCGCCGCTGCGTGTGCTCGGTTACATCGCGTTGGTCGTGATCGGCCTGGTCGGCTTCGTCATGACCTTCCGCGACTATTCCTGATCAGCGCACGGTGATGGTGACCGTGGCCGTCGTGGTCCGCGCGGGCAGTCTGGTGGTGTCGACCTCGAGGATCTCGCCGGTGTCCTGGGTCCCGTTGGGCAGCGTCTTGGCCTTCAACCCGAACGGCGGCTGGTCACCGGTCGACCCGCCCAGACCGAAGTCGCTGTCGTTGGAGATGTAGAGCGTCTTCCCGCCGTCACGGGTGGCCACGCCCTCGATCTTGTCGTGCCCGAAGAAGGTGCCGTCGGGCGCGAGACCGGCGACCAGCCCGGCCAGATCCAGATTCGACTTCTTGGCGACCGGAGTGATCTGCGCGCGTCGCAGCGCGGCCACGCCGTCGGCGGTGGACACCGCGCCCACGTACACCTCGAGCGGCTTGCCGTCGATCAGCAGCCCGAGCCTCGGATCGTATTGCGCGCCGGGCACATTCGCCTGCGGGCCGACATCGGTCGCGCCCGACAGGTCGATGGTCCACAGCTTCTTGTTCGCTTTGGGGGCGAGCTTGCCGTCGCGTTCGTCGACGAGGAAGGTGCTCGGCCCGATGGCGGTGATCTCGGAGACCGCGAGCTGGCTCTTGGGATCCTCGAGCGGATACACGTACTCGTGGACCGCCTTGTCACCGAGGCCGACGGTGACGATGCGGGTCATGGGCACCTCCCGTGCCGAACCCGCACCGGGCGCCTGCAAACCGCTCTGGATCACCCCGACCAGCGTCTTCCCGTCGGGGGTGAGGGTCAGTCCCTCCATGCCCTGGTTCGGTGTGCGCAACGAGAGTTCCTGCGGCAGACCGTTGCCCGGCGCGAGACGCTCGATCTCCTTGCCGGTGGCGTCGAAGTGGACCAGGAACGGGCCGTATTCGTCGCTGACCCAGAACGTCCCGTCCGCGAGCGCCACCAGGCCCTCGGGGTCCAGGCCGTGATCGGTCGGCGCGAGCACGACGCCGTTCAGGTCGCGGATCGTCTCGCCGGTACTGGCGGTCGTGTCGACGCCGCCGTTGAACGCCACGCCCGCCCGGTTCTTCAGCTCGAGGGTGGATTCGAGCTCGGCCTTGGTCCCGGTGAGCTTGAACTTGCCGATCTTCGGCACGAAATCCGGTGTGGGCGAGAGCTTCTCGTTCTTGTTCGGCCCGTCGACATTGGGTCCGCGGTCGGTGAGACCGTAGAACTCGTCCGTCGAGCCCGGGACGGGCGTGAACGCCGATCCGAATCCGCTGCCCTGCACGGTGATTCCGCCGAACTGTCCCAGCGCCGGGATGTCGGTGGTGTAGAGCCGCACGGCGTCGGTGGTGGTGACGGTCAGGGTGTCGTCGCCGGTGTAGCCCGGGGCCGGGGTATACAGCAACGACCCATCCCCCCGGCGCTCGATCGTGCCGTGCTGGGGCTTGCCCACGGTCACCGCCGCGCTCCCGCCCGCCTTGGCCAGCAGCGCGTCCAACCCGATGACCAGCGGTTTGTCCTTGTGGGCCTGCAAATTCGCGTCCCCGTCCCCCGACGAACACGCGGTAGCCACGGCCACGGCCGCGGCGAGGACGAACACACCGATACGACGCTGAGCTTTCACATGCGCTGTCTATCGCGACCAGGCGACGTCCGATCGACCGGTACGTGAACACCTCGCATTGGTTATGCTCGCGGATGCGCATTCGCGGCCGAGTTCGGAGAGCAGCCGTCGGCAAGGGTCGCCCTTCCGCCCGGAACATCGGCGCCGCCGCGTTGCTCGTCCTCGTGTCGGCCTGTGGCTCGGCGCCTTCCGCGAATGTCCCCCTGCCGCCACGAGCCGCCGCGTTCGACTACCAGATCGGCGGCCCCTACCCGCCAGCGCCGGACGTGCGCGTCGTGTCCCGTGCGCATACCGAATCGCCGGTCGAGGGCGTCTACAACATCTGCTATCTCAACGCCTTCCAGGCTCAGCCCGGGGCCGAGCGGGAATGGGAGCCGGACCTGCTGTTGCGAGACGCGAACGGTGAGCCCGTGATCGACGAGGATTGGCACGAGGCCCTGCTCGACCTGCGCACCGAAGACAAACGGCGACGCGCCGCCGCGACGGTGAACGCCTGGATCGACCAGTGCGCCGCCGCCCACTACCAGGCCGTCGAACTCGACAACTACGACAGCTACACCCGCTCGAGGTCCCTGCTCACCCCCGACCAGGCCCAGACCTACATCCGCCTGCTGTCCGCCCACGCCCACGAGCGCGGCCTCGCCGCCGCCCAGAAGAACACCGCCGAACTCGCCGACGCCCACACCCGCAACGGCCTAGACTTCGCCGTCGTCGAGGAATGCGGCGACACCGAGGAATGCGACACCTACGCGAATGCCTTCGCCGACAACGTGATCGACATCGAATACACCCCCGAGGGCCTAACCACCGCCTGCTCCAGCCACCGCGACCACATCAGCATCGTCCAGCGCGATCGCGACGTCGTGCCACTGGGCCACCCCGGATACCTCCGCCGAACCTGCTGACCCGCGTCACCGACCCCGGGCGTCCTTGCCGGACCTGCCCACCCTCGTCCCTCGGGCGGGCCCCTCCCTTGTTCCTCGGGCGGGCCCCTCCCTCGTCCCTCGGGCGGGCCCCTCCCTTGTTCCTCGGGCGGGCCCCTCCCTTGTTCCTCGGCTCACGGCCCCCAGGGCCGTGAGCCGAGGACTCCCCGACGCGCCTCACCGCTTCCGCTTGGGCAACTGCTCGATTCGAGCCCGATGTCGTTCTTGGAGTTCGCGACTGCGCCGGAGGTACTCGAGGACCGTGCGCAGTTGGGCGGGCGTGAAGTCGGCCAGTTCGCGTGCGCCCTCCTCGGCGATGGGGCCGTATATGCGCCAAGCGGTTTCGCGGGCCCGCTCGGTGATGGTGATCAGGGTTTTGCGGCGGTCGTCGGGGTCCGGGGTGCGGGCGATGTAGTCGAGTTTGGCGAGGCGGTCCAGCATCGTGGTGACGCTGCCGCTGGTGAGGTTCAGTTCGGTGGCGAGGCGGCCGGGGGTGGCCGGGTCGCGGATCAGGATCTCGAGGCAGCGCAGATCGGTGCGGTTGACGCCGAGCACGCGCGCCGCGGCCTCGTCGACGGCGTCGACCGCCGCCTGCATGGCCTGCGACTCCCGGCCCGCCAGCTCCCGTAGCTCGTCCGCGCTTTCCTTGGGCACGACCCGCACCTCCGCATATCTCTTGACAATCAAGCAACTCGATCGTCAAACTAAATATATCTTGAATATCAAGATA
Source organism: Nocardia sp. NPDC003482 (assembly GCF_053588115.1). Lineage (NCBI taxonomy): Bacteria > Bacillati > Actinomycetota > Actinomycetes > Mycobacteriales > Nocardiaceae > Nocardia > Nocardia sp. NPDC003482. The sequence continues at coordinate 157,013 of NZ_JBSFPI010000008.1, read as the reverse complement.
CCCGCCTTCCCCGCCCTCCGGAGAGAGACACCCATGAGACAAGCCCTGATCATCGGCGGCGGCATCGCCGGACCCGTGACCGCGATGGCCCTACAGCGCGCGGGCTGGGAGCCGATCGTCTGCGAGGCGTACGAAAACGCGTCCGCCGCACAGATCGGCGCGTACCTCACCGTCGCCGTCAACGGACTGTCCGCGCTGGCCCAACTCGACGCACACGAGGCCGTCATGGCGGCGGGCCATCCCACGGGCACGCTGTCGTTCCGCACCAGCTCCGGCAGGCACATCGCCGACCTCCCCATCGGCGGCACCCTGCCCGACGGCACGATCACCCACAGCGTCAAACGCCGCGACCTGTACCGCGTGCTCACCGACGAGGCCCAACGACGCGGTGTGCGTTTCGAATTCGGCAAACGGCTGCTCGACGCCTCCATCGCCGCCGACGGCCGGGTCACCGCGACCTTCGCAGACGGCACGCGCCGCACCGCCGACCTGCTCGTCGGCGCAGACGGAATCCGTTCGCGCACCAGGGAAATCATCGATCCCAGCGCACCGAAGGCGCACTTCCTCGGCATCTACGGCGTCGGCGGCTTCGTCACCGACCCCGCCGTCCACCGCGAGCTGGGCCTCGAGCCCGGCGGCTACACCATGATCTTCGGCAGGAAGGCGTTCTTCGGCTACCTCGTCGCGCCGGACGGTGAGATCTGGTGGTTCGCGAATGTCGCCAGCGCCCAAGAGATTCCGAGGCAGAACCCGCACCGGACCCGCACCGAACTACTGCGCCGACTCGCCGCCGACCGCTCCCCCGCCGCCCGCATCGTCGCCGCGACACCCGACGACACCTTCGTGCCCGCCTTCAACCAATACGACCTCCCCACCGTCCCCACCTGGCACAACGACGCCATGATCGTGATCGGCGACGCCGCGCACGCGGTCGCCTCCTCCTCCGGTCAGGGCGTGTCGATGGCCGTCGAGGACGCGGTCACCCTCGCGTACTGCCTGCGCGACATTCCCGAGATCCCCACGGCCCTGGCGCAATTCGAGCGACGCCGCCGCGACCGGGTCGAGCGGGTGGTCCGCTACGGCGCGGAGACCAGCGGCGACAAGGCCACCAGCGGACCGGGCCGCCTCGTCGTCCGGCTACTGACCCCGTTCTTCCTACGGCGCGCCGCCGAAGCCGGTGTCCAACATCTGGATTGGCTCTACGACCATCGCGTCAGTTCCGGCGTAGCACTCCCACGAAACCCGCACCCAGCAGCATGAATCCGGAGATCAGCGCGAACCCGTTGGTCACCCAGGCGTGCAGCGCCACCTGCATCGCGGAGTTGATCAGCGGCAGATCCGTGATGAGCCGGAAGGCGTCCTCGGGGAACAGGATGTGCAGGAAGCCGGGGAAGATGCCCCACACGAGGCTGGAGATGATCGTCGCCGACGGGATGAAGGTCGCCAGCGCCGCGACGAGCATCAGCAGCAGCGATCCGCAGATGACCTCCAGGGCGGCCGTCCACCGATCGGTGACGTGCCCGACGATGACCCAGTACCGGATGTCGGCACCGCCCTTGGCGGCCAACGCGATACCGATCGGCGTCAGGATCAGGGCGATCACGATGCCCACGACACCGCCGCCGCTGATGCCTCGGTTCTGGAATTCGGCTCCGGGCGGGGACCACCCCGCGGGTGATTCGAACTTGTTCGGCATCGCCCGTCCTCTCGTCTCGGCCCATACATTGTCATGCCACGGTCGGAAAATTGTCCGACCGGCGACGGAAATCGTTCCGCGTGGCGAGCCTTGTCGTTACCGCACGGTTAGCATCGGCCCATGACCCCTCCGGCCATCGACGGCGTGCGCAGATCGTATGTCACCGCCCGTGACGTGCGCTTCCATGTCACGGAGGCGGGTCCGGCCGACGCGCGACCCGTCGTCGTCCTGCACGGCTGGCCACAACATCACTACGCCTACCGTCACCTGCTCGCCGATCCGCCTCCCGGTCTGCGCATCATCGCCCCCGACCTGCCCGGCTACGGCTGGTCCGGTCCCCCGCCGCACCGCTGGTCCAAGGCCGAGGTGGCCGCCGACATCCTGGCGCTGCTGGACGAGCTGGGCATCGAGCGGACGCTGCTGGTCGGACACGACTGGGGCGGGTACATCGGCTTCCTGATGATCACCCAAGCCCCCGAGCGCTTCGACGGTTTCATGCCGCTGAACATGGCCCATCCCTGGCAAACCCCGCGCACCCTCGCGCCACATCTGTGGCGCTTCCTGCTGTACCAGCCGCTGGTCGCGACCCTCGGCATGCCGCTGCATCAGCGAACGCCGTTCCTGCGCTGGCTGTTTCGGGGCGGGGTGAAGGATCACACGGAGTTCACGGCTGAGGTTGTGGGCGTCTACGCGGACCGTTTCCGGGATCCGGTGGTCGCCCGTGCCGCTACCGATACGTATCGCACGTTTCTGTTGCGTGAGGTTCCGGCGCAAGCGCGGACCGCTACGCCGCGGGCGACCGTTCCGATCCGGGCGTTGTTCGGGAAGGAGGACGGGGCTATTCACCCCGCCCTGGCTTCCGCCGAGACCGCTCGGGCCGACGATTATACGGTTGAATACGTCTCCGGGAGTGGGCATTTCATAGCGGAGGAACGGCCGGATTTGGTGCGGGAACGGTTGGTGACATTGGCCGCAGAGACAGGCTAGCCGAACTCGCTTCGTCCGTGCGGATAACCGGTCCTCGCCGCTCGTATCCGCGCGCCGTATCCCGCAACAAACGCCTACTATCTTCCGGGCTCAATGCGGAATCGACCAGCTTCGCGTACGCCTCGCTATGATCGCGGAACCTCGTCTGGATCGTCGAATACATTGCACCACAGAGGTTCTCGTCATAGACCAGAGAATCCTCCAACGGTTCCCCACTCGGCCCCCAAACCAGGCGCACAATCCCCCCGCTCGGCAACACCCCCAAAGGCACCCAACCCCCCAAGCACGGTAACACAGTCGCACCCTTTATTCGGATCCGCACCCCTTTCAGGGCCACATAAAGGGTGCGGATTCGAATAAAGGGTGCGGCTGGAGATGCCCCTGGCGACATGTCGGACCCGTGCGGCACGATGGGCTCCATGACTACCGACCTGCGTGAATCCGCCGAAGCGCTCCTGCGCGAATTGGCAGGCCCGCAAGCGCGGCTGCGGGATGACCAATGGACCGCCATCGAGGCCCTGGTCGTCCACCGCCGCCGCGCCCTGGTCGTCCAGCGCACCGGCTGGGGCAAGTCCGCGGTGTACTTCATCTCCGCCAAACTCCTGCGCGCGCAGGGACGCGGCCCGACGGTCATCGTGTCCCCGCTGCTCGCCCTCATGCGCAACCAGGTCGCCGCCGCGCAACGCGCGGGAGTTGTTGCGGCGACGATCAATTCGGGCAATGTCACCGAATGGGACGAGATCCACGCGCGCGTCGCCGCGGGCGAGGTCGACGTCCTGCTGGTCAGCCCCGAACGGCTCAACAACCCCGACTTCCGCGACTCGGTGCTGCCCAAACTCGCCGCCGACGCGGGCCTGGTAGTCATCGACGAGGCGCACTGCGTGTCCGACTGGGGCCACGACTTCCGCCCCGACTACCGGCGCATCCGCACCCTCATCGCCGACCTCGGCAGCGACATCCCCGTCCTCGCCACCACCGCCACCGCCAACGACCGCGTGGTCGCCGACGTCGCCGCCCAGGTCGGCCTCGGCCGGGACAACGCCCTCGTCCTGCGCGGCACCTTGGACCGGGAATCCCTGCACATGTCGGTCCTGCGCATCGACGACGCCGTCCAGCGCACCGCCTGGCTCAGCCGCCACCTGCACGACCTCCCCGGCTCCGGCATCATCTACACCCTCACCGTCGCCGCCGCCCACGACCTCGCGGATGTCCTTGCCTCCCATGGCCATACGGTCGCCGCGTACACCGGCCAGACCGATCCGGCCGAACGCGAGGCATTGGAGTCGGCCCTGCTCGCCAACGAGGTCAAAGCCCTCGTCGCCACCTCCGCCCTCGGCATGGGCTTCGACAAACCCGACCTCGGCTTCGTCATCCACGTCGGCGCCCCCTCCTCGCCCATCGCCTACTACCAGCAGGTCGGCCGCGCCGGGCGAGGCACGGACCGGGCCGAGGTCGTCCTCCTCCCCGGCCCCGAGGATCGCCGCATCTGGAGCTACTTCGCCTCGATCGCCTTCCCCCGCGAATCCGCCGTCCGCTCGGTGCTCGACGCGCTCGATCACGACCGCCCGCTGTCCACGGTCGCCCTCGAACCTCTGGTGGAACTCAACCGCTCTCGCCTGGAGATGGTGTTGAAGGTTCTCGACGTGGACGGCGCCGTCCGCCGGGTGCGGGGCGGTTGGCTCTCCACCGGCGAGCCTTGGCATTACGACGCCGAACGCTACGAACGGCTGGCGTCCGCTCGCGAAGCCGAGCAGCAGGCGATGCTCGACTACCAGACCACGTCCGAATGCCGTATGAACTTTCTCCGCCGCCAGCTCGACGACCCGGGCCTCACGGGAGAAGGGTGCGGCCGCTGCGACAACTGCACCGGAGTCCGCCTCGACATCACGGTCGACGAGTCCGACCTGTCCACCATCCGCGCCCGCCTCGACCGGCCGGGCATCGACCTGTCACCCCGCCGCCAGTGGCCGACGGGCATGGCCAAGCTGGGAATCCCATTGTCCGGCAAGATATCCGACGGACCCGAGACCGGTCGGGTGCTCGGCCGCCTCAGCGATCTGGGTTGGGGTCAACGCCTACGCGCTCTGCTCGATTCGCCGGACGGACCGGTGCCCGATCAGGTCTTCGACGCCTGCATAGCCGTTCTGCGCGAATGGGATTGGGCTCGACGACCTACCTCTGTCATGGCGATGCACTCGGCCACTCATCCGCAGTTGGTCGACGATCTGGCGGTGCGTCTCGCCAAAGTCGGCCGCCTGCAACACTTGGGCACGCTCCACCCCCGGCCCGATCGAGCACCGGTATCGCAGGCCAACTCGGCGCACCGCGTAGCCGCCCTCTACGACTATTGGGAACCCCCGGTTCTTCCCGATCTCGACGCGCCCGTCCTGTTGGTGGACGCCCTCACCGAGACGGGGTGGACGCTGACGCTCGCCGCCCACACCCTCCGAAAGGCCGGTGCGCCAGCGGTTTTGCCTTTCGCTCTGGCGACGCCGACGTGACCTCGGGAGGCTATCCGTTCGGCCGACGCTTGAAGTATCGATCGGCCGTACTCACTCCGTGCATGCGCCGCACAGGGCCTACACCTCGCCGTCGCCCTCACGCAGTGAACGAATCATCTTGTGCAAGACACGAAATGCGTCCGCCCGCTCCCCTTCGCTCAGACCCGCCAGCATCCTGACCTCGACCGACCGGACCGCCGCCGACGCCTTCTCCAGACTCCGTCGTCCGCGCGGCGTGAGCCGCGTGGGAAGCGCCTTTCCGACGGGCGGCGCCGCGGGCCTGGTCACGTACCCGTCCCGTTCCAGAGCCTGAAGCAGCACGTTCATCGTCTGCCGAGTCACGAACGCGCCCCGCGCGAGCTCGGAGTTCGACAGCCCCGGCCGCTGCGCCAGCAGCTCGAGGCAGGCGTAGTGCGTCACGCTCATCCCGAGCGGCCGCAACACCTCCTCCATCGCCACCCGAAGCGCACTGGACGCCTCCTTCAGCAGATACCCCAGCGAAGACTCCAGGTCCACACCGTCTTGACTCATGTCAGCATTCTGACATAGCCTGAGCCATGTCAGAAACCTGACACAAACCGAAGGAGCATCCCATGCCAGCCACCGGCCCCGACTTCATCTCCCTCCAGGCCAGCGACCTCGCCGCCTCCCAAGCGTTCTACGAGCAGTACCTCGGCCTCGTCCGCTCCCAGTCCGGCCCACCCCACGCCGTCGTCTTCGACACGAAGCCGATCGCCTTCGCCCTCCGCGAGCCCGTCCCCGGCACCGACCTCACCTCCGCCGCCCACCCCGACATCGGCACAGCCATCTGGCTCCACGCCACAAACGTCCAAGCCATCCACGACGCCCTCGCCGCCGACGGCCACACCATCGTCTCGGCGCCCATCGATGGCCCGTTCGGGCGGACATTCACCTTCGCCGATCCGGATGGGTACCGGATCACGCTGCACGACCGGGCTTGATCCACACCTTCTTGCCCCTCATCGAGGTTTCGTTCGACGGCCACATCAAGAGGAGAAACCTCGCGTCACCCACTGCAAGCGGTCGTCGGAACCCGCGATCGCAAGGTGTTTCGCGTTGACTTCAACCCACGTGGTAGTTCGAATCGCCTCCTGAAAGTTCGACGCGTCGAACTCCGCTCGCTGCATATCAGCGTCACGGAACACGGCTCGGGGAGCTCGGCAGCCTCGCCCTTGCACCTTCCGCAGGTCGGACCCGGTCAGATCAGCGTCATCGAGAGTAGCGTCGGACAACCAGGCCGTGTACAGGTCGACAGCCGCCACCCGCACTCCGCTCAAATTCGCTTCGCTGAGTTCTGCGCCGAGCAGGTCGAGGCCGGACAGGTCCGCGCCCCTGAAGTCGAGCGCCCATCCATTCAAGAGGGAGACGGTGGTCCGCTCGGCAGCGGGATCAGCGGGAAGGCTGTCGAAATAGGTCTCCAGGGCCGCTCGAGCACGTACATTGGCGGGCCAACGCCGGAGCGCGGAACGTGTGCGGCCGTAGGTCGTGGTCATCGCCCCCAAATCACTTTCCCTGCCGTTGTGGATCTTTGCGATCGGCTCCTGAAGCTGGATGCGGCGGCCCGGCGAGATCGTGTCAGGAGCGACCGGGACGTTCTCGCCGCTGAAGAGACGTTGGGCTTACGGGCGAAGCGTCGCCTCCCGACCGGTCCTCCCGCGGTAGAGGCCGCCTTGTATCCCGGCCCAACGTGATTCGCGGACCCATCGGGCAAGTGGTTCAAGAATGCTATTCATCTTCGAAATGATCCCAGCGGGCCAAATCTCTTAGTACCGGCCCGGAGTCGGGAAATCGAAACCACCACCAATCCCGTTCACTCCTAGCCACCTTGGCGACAGCCGTAATTCGGCGACCCGAATCTTCGACAGTGATCGACGTGAAGCGGTCGTCTGCTTCCGAAATATAATCTTCCATCTTCACCGCCAGCACTGGAGGAAGAGCATCGACCGACTTCTTCACATAATCTCGGATCGTCAACGCCGCACAGAAATCGTACTCATTCCACACCGACCTATCGGACCAGGGCAGGGATCTGTCGCTATCGATCTTCTCGACGTGCGCTGCCCACGAATCCGCCAAGCGAATCGCGTCGCGTACGTCCCCGGACTCCAACGAAATTGAATGTGCGCGAATCTCCGCGATTTCGTCTTCCGAAAAGTAACGCTTCGCGCGAGCATCAATCTGCGTCATGATTTTCTTCTGCGACAATCAGTTCTTGGAGGTCATGTACCAGCAGAGCGTCATAATCGGGATAATCATGCAAACGCCGAAGAATACTTATTGCAGTCTTCCGACCGCGATCGTCGTCGGAGTTCAGATCTCGAACGGTGACAACGATCGAATGAGATTCGAAAGGAATTCCCTTGTCGTCTTCGATATCGTGGCCGAACTCCAACTCAACGACAAACGTCTCTGAACGACCGCCGTAGGACGGCCATCTAGCGATTGGATCGACAGCGCTGAAATCTATCTCTAAAGCTGATTCCAAATCCTGGACCACCAACTTTTCGGGCTTATCGGATTTTAAGAACAACTGATAATAGCCCATTATGCCAATCCCTGAGGTCGTGAGTCGTTTCGTTTGGGCATCAATATCCGACATACGCCCGCGTCTTTCAGATTCTCGATGTTGCCCCAGATCTCGTCGTCTTGCGGGAAGTAAATCTCCAAATCATTCCGCCGCAACAACGAATCGATCACTGCATGAAGCCGCACCGGGGCTTTGGCACCGGCCTTCCACATCTCGGCCGGTATCCGGACGGTAGTGGTGAGTAGATCCCCAGGGTAGTAATCACCCTCGGCAAGAGGATTCCGTTCAAGCACAGTGAGTACAAGCGGCAACAGGACGGCTGTGACTTCGTTCTGCCCCAACAATATTCGAAGATACTCGGCGCTGAAAAGATCGGCTTGCGCTTGTGCACCGTCTTCATCAGGCGCGTCTCGTCGGCCGCCAGCTCCGGCCATATTTTGCCATCGATCTGCTCCACGGTCTGATTGGAATGTCCTCGCTCTCATCCTGGCAAGGACTAATCTTCAACCAACGCAAGGTAAATTCCGCCGGGACCAGGCTCGAAAACGGAATCCGAATCCAGGTCGACTCCTTCTGGATCTGCGTCCACGACCTCATTGGTCGGCCATCTCAGATAGAGCAGCTTCGCGTTCCCTTGCGAGAGCAATCGCCGAACCGTTCGGCGAGCAAGTGCTTTCGCGAGGTCATCGTCCAAGTCGAAGTTCGAACCTCTGACAAGCCACAGAAGCTCATAGACACCCACAGCATCCATGGCTAGGTGGTCCGTCGCCTCTTGAAGCAACCACTCGTCGGCGGTTTGACTCATCGCGGTCCTCCCAGGGTGGGGTTGCCTTGCAACGGGACTTTCGTATTCGTCCCGTTCTGCGAAACCTCAGCATACGGGCCGTGGGTGAGCGGGTCCGGACGGTTACCCTCGGTGTAGCCGGGCATGATGCGAATCTGCCGACCGAAGTTGTTCGGGTCTCGATATACGGTTCCGCCCCCGCTCTTGCTCGGAGCTTCCTCCCAGTCCGAAGGAATGCCGTTGGCGATTTCCTGCGCACTCTTACCGGTGAGCGACTGCGGATCGAAGGTTTTCGGATCACGAACGTTGGGAAGTTCATGTTTCTCCGCGCCGTCCTGACCGCCCTCTCCGTGAATGGCTGCCTTCATCGCGATGATCGCGGCGAGATCCTTGGCCACCTTGTCCAGATCGACCGACGGCACCCCGGTGAACGCGGTAATCGTCCCCACAGCCGTCGCAGCCAGGGCGGCCATGCCCAGCACCCGGACCATCTGACTCTCTTGATAAGCGGTCTGAATCGCCGCGACGGTTGACGCCACCTCCTCCCCCACAACGGCTGCGGCCGGGGCGATCGACGTGCCCAGGCTGAACAGTGCGATTGCGCCGCCGAGGACCGCCGCTACGCCGAGGGTCAGTTCGAGGTTGTTGATGGATCGAGAGGTGTCGGAGCCGAGTGAGACCGTGGCCTCGTGGTAGTTCTTGATCGGGGCGGCCATCGATTGTCCGGCTGTGGCAATGGTTTCCGCGCTCGTCTTCAGGGTGGCGAAATGGTCCTGGATTAGTTGACGGTTCGTGGGGTCGTCCAAGCCGTCGAACAGGGCGGAGATGGCGGCGATCTGTGCGGCGGCGCCGGTGATCGTGGGGTGAGTGCCGAAGGTGTCCCAGACCCTGTGCGCCTTGTCGAGCTTGTCCTTGTCGCCGTTCGGGAGCTTGCCGAATGTGGCGAGGACACGGGCGATCACCTGGTCGATATACTCCTTGAGACCACCATGGTTCGTGAAGCCGATCCCGTTGTCGTGCACGGAAGTCGGAATGACGACCTGATACTCGCCGACCTGGGCGACATTGGGCACGGGAGGTTTGTTGTTGTTCGCCTCCCCATAATGAAACCCCATCGCATACAACACAGCCCCGTAATTCGTGAGCGCGTTCGCCAGACTCGAACACGCCTGCATCGTCTTCCGCGCCGCGTCGTCATACGCCACCCCCCACTCCCGACACCCCGGCGCATCCCCCGCCATCCCCGCGCATTCACCCTTGACCGCGTCATGCACCGGCTTGTCGGCGCGCCGTAGCTCCTCGGCCAAATCCTGACATCGCTTGGCCGCGTCGTAGTAGACCTGCCAGTCGACCCTCATGCCTGGCCCGATTGGAGCATCCGCCGATTCACCTCTACGGCACGGGAGTAGCGGCCGTGCGCCCGAGCCGCGACGTCGCTCATTGCCGCTACGCCTTCGGCGAATTCCCTTGCGGCGGACACCCATTCGCGATGCGCCTCGGCGTAGGCCGTCGCGGCGGCGGATTCCCAACTGCCGCTGTGCAGCGCGGCTACCCGCCGGTCCAGCTCGTCGAGATGATCTCGTACGAAACCCGACAGCCCGCTCAACCTCGACACGATTCGGTCGAGTTGTTCGAGATTCACGGTGAATTCGGAGTTCATGACATGTCCAGGCTGCCGAGGGCGGTCGCGCTGTCGGTGTCCGACTTGCGGTAGTTCTCGGCGGTCACGCCGAGCTTCTCGGCCAGCGCGGACAGCGCCTGCATCAATTGGGTTCCGCCGTCGCGGGTTTCGTCCCAGCCGGTGCGGAATTCGTCGGCCGCGTCGCCGGTCCAGTCCGATTCCAGCAGCGTCGAGACCTCGCGGGCGGCGGCGTCGAGGGCCTGTCTCAGCGTGTCGGCGATGGTGTAGACGTACTGGCCGACGTCCTGCACGTCGTCGGGTACGACGGTGATCTTGCCGGGCTCCGGCGACCCCCCTGCGGTCATGGACCGACGATAACGGCCGCGTGCCGAGGGTGTCCAGGATCGAGCGAGCGCGGCATCATCTCCCCATGACTTCCTGGAAAGACGTGGAGCACGCGGTTCCCGAGTTCGCTCGGCGCGTTCGGACGTTGTTCGACGCGCACCGGCACAAGACGATCGCCACGGTTCGGGCCGACGGGTCGCCGCGGATCTCGGGGATCGAGGCCGCGTTCGTCGACGGGGAACTCACTTTCGGGTCGATGCCGAGGGCGCGCAAGGGTTTCGATCTGCGGCGCGATCCGCGGTTCGGATTGCACAGTGCGACAGTCGATCCCGTGGAGGGGGACGAGGCTCGGTGGCCCGGGGAGGCCAAGATATCCGGGCGGGCCGTGCTCGTCGGGGAAGGGGCCGACGGTGATTCCTTTCGGGCCGAGATCGGGGAGGTCGTGTTGACGCATCTCGACGAGGCGGCGACATTGCTCGTCGTCGAATGGTGGACTCCGGCAAGCGGTTTGCGTCGCGTGGAGCGCGAATAGCTAATCATCTACGGCAGCAACGGGAGCCGCCCCACGATCTTGTCGACGCGATTGCGGGGGCCGACGATGCTCACCGCGAGGTACTCCATGTCCTCGCCCCGAATCTCCTTCATCGACTCGAGATAGTCGGCGTAGACGCGGATCTGCTGGGCGATGGTGGGCATGTCCGCGACGAAGCAGGCGGGCGAGCTGGCCGCCTTGTCCCTGATCCGGCGCAGTGTTTCCGGGTTCGCGGCGAGGATCGAGCAGCCGATCCACGGGATCGCCGGGTGGGGCTGGCCGTCGGCGTCGATCGCGTCCTCGGCCAGCAGGCCGGTCACCCGCGCGGTGGTCGCGGCGGCGGTGCAGACGGCGGCGTTCACCGCGCGGCCCGCGGGTAGGGTCTCGTCGACCACGACGACCCATTTCAGGCGGGCGGCCCGGGTCGAGGTGGTCGGGTCGATCTCCTCGGGGGCGAAGCCGATGGCCTGCGAGGATTCGGACATGCTCGCATCTCCTGTTCATTCGTTCCGTGATTCACGAACAGGCTAGGTACTCGTACGATGATGTTCCAGGAGATCCGTACTTGTATCGGCAGAGAGAGGGATTCGGGGCGCATGGACGAACTTGATAAGGCGATTCTGGCCGAATTGCAGTCGGATGCACGGAAGACCAATCGGGATGTGGCCGCGGCCGTGGGGGTTTCGCCGACGACGGCGCTCGATCGCACCCGGGCCCTGCGCGGACGCGGCGTCATCCGGGGTGCGATTCTCGATCTGGACCTGCCCGCGATCGGCCGTCCGGTGCAGGCGCTGATCGCCGTGCGGGTGCGGCCGCCGTCGCGCCCGCGTATCGAAGGCTTCCGCAACTGGGTCACGACGCTGCCGGACGTCATCGGCCTGTACGTGACCACCGGCACCGAGGACTTCATCCTGCACGTCGCCGTCCCGGACAACGCCAGCCTCTACGCCTTCGTCATCGACCGCCTGACCGAACGCCCCGAGGTCGCCGACGTCCGCACCTCGATCGTCTTCGAGCACATCCGCAACACCCGCATCGCTCCCGCATCCTGACCGCACTCAGTCGGCAAGCGCGGCACGGAGCCGATCGGCCAATCGGATGGCGTCGTCGAGTTCCCATGGGATGACGCCGTTTTCGGACATGAGGGCATGGAACTGCTGCTCGCGCTACGGCACGTTCGGGGGCAGCGGGGCGACATGCCAGTGCAGATGCGAGTTGCCCTGCTGGCTGCCGAGGCTCAGCAGGTACATGCGCTCGGTGGGAAGGACGGCCTCAACGGCTCGGGCCACTCGATAGACCAGATCGGTCAGGCGGTGGTACTGCTGGGGATCCAGGTCGCGGACCACATGCTCGCGGTGCTGTTTCGGCGCGACCAGGCTATGGCCGATCAGGGTCGGATAGCGAACCAGAAAGGCGATGTTCTCGTCATCCTCCGCGATGACCTGCTCGAGGTCGGAGTTGTGGGTACCGGCGACGATCGCGCAGACGAAGCAGGGGCCGGAGCGCACGCGGCGCTCGTAGGCGGTGAGGTCGAACGGGATTCGTTCCATCGGTGATCCTCGCTATCCTGGGCCGGATGGGCTTGCTCTCCTCTATCGAGCGATTCAACCAGCGGCACCCGTGGAGTCACAACGACTTCTACGGGGCCTGGGTGGTGGAGCAGGTGATAGCTTCCCGGGCGCGGAGTGTTCTCGATATTGGTTGTGGGACAGGGAATCTCATAGAGCGGCTGCGGGGGCGCGTCGCGTCGGTGACGGGGATGGAGGCCGATGCCGCCATGGCGGAGGTCGCCGCGAGGCGGTTCGCCGGGGATGCGTCAGTGGTGATCGAGCGGGCGAGGTTCGAACCGGGCGCGGTGGAGGGGCAATGGGATGCCATCACTCTGGTGGCCAGTCTGCATCATCTGCCCTTGGATGCCAGCCTGCGGGCCCTGCGGGGATGTCTGAATCCGGGTGGGCGGCTGGTGGTCGTCGGGTGTTATCGGGAGGCTAGCGCGGCGGACCTGGTGGTGGGGGCGGTGGCCGTGCCGGTCAATATGTTCGTCGGATGGCGGGCGCGGCCGCGGGGGACGGATACGCCGCCGATCGAAATGGCCGCTCCCACAGCGTCTCCCGGCGAAACGCTCGCCGAGATCCGAGACCGGGCGGCGGAGTTGCTGCCGGGGGCGCGGATACGGCGGCGATTGTTCTGGCGGTATTCGTTGGTGTACGACAAGCCGTAACCGGCCTCGCGAGCCGACACTCACGCCGCCGAGCGCGGGCGGCCCGGATCGGCCACCAGGCCGAAACGGATGAGGCTCTCCGCCGTATCGAGCACGCTCTCCGCCACCGGGCGCGTACTCCAGCCGAGTTCCGCGCGTGCCTTGGCCGCGCTCACCCGCTCGGTGCGGCCGAGGAAACGGGTCGCCGCGCGGGCCGTGCCGTCGAAGAGACCGGCGACCCGCAGCAACGGTGCGGGAAGGGTACGGGTCGGCACGCGGTATCGGGTGGCGAGCATTCGGGCCATCTCGGGCATCGAGACCGGTTGTCCCGCACAGATGTACCGATTGCCCGCCGCCTCGGGGACCTCCATCGCCAGCCGGTGCGCCGCCGCCGCGTCGCGGACGTCGACCGGGGCGAAGCTGATCGGCGGTATGCCCGGCATCTCCTTGGCCAGAATCGCTCGGATCGCCCCGGCCGACGTGCCGACCGCCGCCCGCAACACCGGGCCGACGATCATGCCGGGATTGATGACCGCCAGTTCGAAACCCGCTGTGCTCCGGGCGAATTCCCATGCCGCGCGCTCGGCGAGGGTCTTGCTCTTGTCGTAGGCACGGCAGGCCGACAGGTCCGACCAATCCGCTTCGGTGCACTCCCGATCGGCGTGGCCCACCGCGATCGCGGCCAGGGAGGAGGTCAGCACCACCCGTTCGACGCCCGCCGCGGCCGCCGCCCGCAGCACCCGCAGCGTGCCGTCGACGGCGGGACGGATCAGCTCGTCCTCGTGGTCGGGCTCGGCCATGGGGAACGGGCTGGCGGTGTGCACGACGAAGCGGCAGCCCGCGACCGCCTCGGCCCAGCCGTCGTCGGCGGCGAGGTCGGCGGTCACCAATTCGACATCGCCCAGGTGCGCCGCGAGTTCCGGCGTCGCCCGGCGGACGGTGCCGCGCACCCGATAGCCGTGGTCCCGCAGCTCGGCGACGACGTGCCCGGCCAGAAATCCCGAAACACCGGTCACCAGAACACGATCCGGCATGACAACTCCGATCTAAGCAGTGTTTAGAATGTAATCACTGTATAGATCAGGAGTTCGCCCGGTGTCAACCCCGTACGCTCTGCACATGCCGTCGACGAAGGATCGCTATCACCACGGCGCGCTGCGCGAGGAGTTGCTGCGCGTCGCGCTGCGGCTCATCGAGACCGAGGGGCTGGCGGCGGTGAGCCTGCGCCGGGTGGCGCGCGAGGCCGGGGTCAGTCCGGGCGCGCCGTATCACCATTTCGCCGATCGGTCCGCGCTGCTGGCCGCGTTGTCCGGTCAGGGGTTCGAGGTGCTGGGCGCTCGCCTCGCCGCGGCCCGCGCCGCGGCCGCGACGCCCCTCGCCCGCCTGACCGCGATGGCCGACGCCTACATCCGTTTCGCCTGGGACCAGCCCGCGCACTTCCGGCTCATGTTCCGCCCCGAACTGTCCCAGCCCGACAAGCATCCCGACGCCCAGCAGGCCGCTGACGCGGCCTACGACATCCTGTCCGACACCATCGCGGAGCTCGTCGCCTCCCGTGCCCTGCCCGCGGCCCAGGCCGACACCCTGGCCGTCGCCTTCTGGAGCCTCGCCCACGGCGTCGCCTCCCTCGCCCTGGACGGCCAATTGACCAAGCGCGCAACGCAACTCGGCACCGACGCGCAGACGCTCGCCGATCGGATCACGCATCTGTTCGCGGGGTTGATGGAGTCCTCGGCCGAGACCACCTGAGCGCGTCGCGTCACTACCGCCAGTGCAGATCGCCCAGCGCGGCGGCCTCTCCTCCCCCGTCCGCGAAAATGACCTGCCCCGTGACGAATCGGTTGTCCGGGCTCGCGAGCCAGCAGAGGAGTTCGGCGATCCACTCGGGGCGGCCCGGGAATCCGCCGAAGGGTTGGGGGGCGGCGGCCTCGACGGCCTTGCGGGTGTCGTCGTCGGCGAAGATCCAGGCGGCGGCGGGGGTGTCGACGACGCCGGGGGCGACGATATTGAGCGCTATGCCCGCGCCCGCCCAGTCGGGAGTGGGGGCCGCGCGGCGGACCCAGCGGTTGAGGGCACGTTTGGCGACGCCGTAGCCGCCGGTCGGGCCGCCGCCGTCGGGGTCGGCGGCGAGAAGGTCGACGGCGGTCGGTTCGTCGTCGTCGAGACATGCCTGGATCACCCGGTCGTTGCCGGGGGCCAGCGACGAGGTCGAGGAGACGGCCACCGCCCGGGGCGCGGAGCCACGGGCGAGCAGGGGACGCAGGCCCCGCAGAGTCGCGACCGTGCCGAAGTAATTCGTTTGCAGCGCAGGGGTTCTGCCGCCGCCCGCGATGGCGAGGACGCCATCGATCGGGCCGGTCACTCGATCGATGAGCGCCTGCCTGCCCTCGGGCGTGGACAGATCCGCGCGGATATCGGCGTCGTCGAGATCGCATCCGATGACCTGCGCGCCGCGCTCGCGCAGCATGGCGGCCGTGGCGGCGCCGATGCCCGAGGCGGATCCGGTGACGACGTAGCGGCGTCCGGCGTGGCTCATCGGATCGTCCCGATCGACTCGGTGATCCGGCCGTGCGCGATCGGTTCGTCGTGTTCGAGGGTCGCGGTGGCGGTCACGAAGGCCAGGTTGCGGCCGCGGCGGGCGAGGACGCCGCGTACGTCCACCCAGTCGCCGGACGGTGCCGTGCGCATCAATCGCGTTGCGATGGAATGGGTTACGGCGTGCTCCGCCCCCAAGGAATGTTGCGGATTCACCTCGAGGGCGGATCGGACCCGGGTGCGGAACTCGTCGACTGCGCTCACGGACCACACAGTAGTGATCGAGAACGGCGGGCGCGAGGTCAGAGCGACGCGGTCAGGGCGCGCAGTTCGGTGACGACGTCGTCGCCGGAGGGGGCGTGGCCGGGGTCGACCAGCCACTGCATCATCAGTCCGGTCAGCAGGGCCAGGGGTATCGAGCCGCCGAGTCCGGCGCGGGCCTCGCGTTGGCCGCGGGCGAGGTGTTCGCGGATCTCCGGCGAGCGTTCGGCCTGGACGACGGCCTCGAGTTGGGCGACCCACAGGGCGCGATGCGTGGTGAAGGTGTCGATCAGGGCCTGCCAGCCCCGGGTCGGGTCGTCGGCGAGGCCGCGGTCGGCCAGTTCCTCGCCCAGTTCGTCGACCGCCTCGACGAGGGCCTGGGTGAGCAGCGCGTCGCGCGAACCGAAGTGGTAGCCGATCGCGGCGTGATTGACCCCCGCGGCCGCGGCGATGTCGCGGACCGTGGTGCGCGCCCAGCCGCGTTCGATGAGGCACCGCTTCGCCCCCGCCAGCAGATCTTCCCGATTTCCCATGTCGCGAGCATACCGCAGCCTTAACCAATTGGTTTATCCAAATGGATTGACCGAATGGATAAGGCCGCGATACGGTTCCGGTCATGACGAAGCCGAAGGTTCTGATCTCGGGGGCGAGCGTTGCCGGACCCGCCCTCGCCCACGTCCTGCATCGCGACGGATACGACGTGACGGTGGTCGAGCGGGCCCCGACGATCCGCGACAGCGGCTACGCGGTGGACTTCCGGGGCGCGGCCTTCGACGCGCTCGCCGAGCTGGGCATCGCGGAGCGAATTCGCCAGGCGGACACCGCGATGCGGGGCACCACGCTGGTGAACGCGGACGGCACCGAGGCCGGGCAACTGCCCGCGGCGGCGTTCGCGGGCGATCTGGAGGTGCCCAAATCCGCGCTCACCCGGATACTGCACGAAATCACCTGTGCCGAGGTGCGTTACGTCTTCGGCGACACCGTGACCGCGCTGCGCGACCACGGCGACGGGGTGACGGTGGAGTTCGAGCACGGCGGCACCGCGGAATTCGACCTCGTGTTCGGCGCGGACGGCGTGCATTCCACCATCCGACGGCTGGCGTTCGGTCCGCAACCGAACCCGTTGCGGCACTTGGGAATGTCGGGGGCCGGATTCACCACGGCCAATCACCTCGGACTCGACCACCAGGGTCTGCTGCGGCCCGGCGACGGTTCGGCGGTGTATCTGTTCAGCGCGGGCGATCCCGATCGGCTCACGGTGAGCCTGTCCTTCGCCACCGCGTCGCCGGAGCTCGATCGGCGCGACCGCGCGGAGCAGGAAGGGGCCGTGCGGGCCGCGTTCGCGGGACAGGGTTGGGAAATCCCCCGGCTGCTCACCGCGATGAGCGAGGCCGACGACTTCTACTTCGCCTCGTCCTGTCAGGTGCGTCTGGATCGCTGGTCCCGGGGCCGGATCGCGCTCGTCGGTGACGCCGGATACTGCGCCGCGCCCACCAGCGGTATGGGCACCAGCCAGGCCCTCGTCGGCGCCTCGACCCTGGCGCGGGCCCTGCGGACGGCGGGCGATCACGAAACGGCCTTCGCCGCATACGAAGCCGAGTTGCGGCCCTACGTCGAGGACAACCAGGCCAAGGGTTACGAGGCCGCGGCCATGTTCGGCGGCGCGACCCAGCCGACTCCCTAATGCTGTGCGGCGGTGCGCATTCGGGCCGTGGCGGCCGAACGCGGTGCCGCGATCGGCTCGATACCGGTCAGGTCGCGCAGTACGACGTGATTGCGGTCGGCGAGCGAGCCCATGCTGTAACCGGCTTGCAGGCCGAACATCTGGGTTCGGGTGCGAGCGCTCCAGCGCCGGGCCGCGGCGGCTCGGCTGGTTCGGAACGTCACCATGTACCCGCCCTCGTACAGCCGCAGCAGGCTGTATCCGGCCGGATACTCCTTGACCGAGGCCACCTCCAGGAACTCCACCGGAATGTCGATGTCGGGCCGGGTGCGTCGATTGCGATGGGTGTGACCGCTGTGATGCAGGAACACGCCGGGTGTGCGCGCGTAGAGCTTGTGCAGGGTGGCCGCGTCGTGCCGGTTCAGCACGAAACCGGGACCGCCGAGATTGGTCGTTCCCGACTGCCGGGTCACCGGGTGATGACCGAAAACCAGTGTGGGACGGTCGGGTTCGTCGCGGAGCACCGCACGCAACCGCGACATCTGATCGGCGTCGATGCCGCCGCCCGCGCCCTCGAGATCGGTGGTGTCCAGGCCGACGATCCGCAGCCCGCCCAGCTGATGGGTGGACAGCCGCTGGCGCGGCAGGAACTGCTGCCCCCAGCAGTCGTGATAGGCGGTGCCGGGCAGCCGCGGACCCGCCTGCCATTCCGGGCCGATCCGGGGGCGGTCGTGATTTCCCCTGCACACCAGCACATCTCGGCCGAGTGTGCCCCACGCGTCGAGGCGCGCGCGGATCGCCCGGCACTCGCGCGGGGTGCCCGCGCTGGTGAGATCGCCCGCGAGCACCAGGTGGTCGACGGCGCGATCCGGTTCGCGCACATCGGTGAGCAGGGCGTCGAGCATCGCCACCGGATAGGCGGGCTGTCCGCGTTCCTGCCGCACCCCGGTCGGCAGCACGGGCAGGATCTCGCCGCTGACCTCCTCGCCGTAGTGCACGTCGTTGGCGAGGGCGAGGGTGCGCAGCAACCGGCCGGGCGGCGGGGTGAGCGTGGTGAACTCGTGGCGTTGATCGCTGTTCCAGAAGCGCGGCGTCAGGCCCGCGGTGGCCCGCTCGCCGCGGGAGCGGGCCTCGATCCGGTAGCGCCTGCCGGGCTCGAGACCGGTCACCTCCACGTAGTGGAAGGCGGTCGGGGTGGCGTCGGCGTGCACGACGGGCAGCGGGCGCGACGAATCCGACGGTCCCAGAGCGAGTTCGGTGTCCGCCGCGACCGGACGCCACAGCCCGAACGGATCGGCCGCGAGGGTGGACCAGGCCACCGCCACCGAGGTGTCGGTGACCGAGATCAGCTCCAGATCGCGGGCGGTCAGCGAAAGGGATTGGGACGCAACGGTGGCGATGCCGTCGGCGGGGAAGACGGCGGCCGCGGCGAGCGCGGTGAGCATGGTCCGACGGGAGAACTCCTGGTGTCCCACCACCGAAACGCTATTGGCACAAGCGTGCCGATCAGTGAACTGCGCTCGAGCTGGACCGGTCGGTTGGCTGCCGGTTCGCCGAATTCGCCCGCCTGCCGGTCAACCGCGGTTCACGGAGCATTCGCACTCCTCGGTCGCGGACGGAATCAGGTGTCCCGCAGGTGCTTCACGACCTCGTCGAAGGCCGACAGTACCGGGGCGCACTCCGCCAATGACGGCACGGCGGCGTCGAAACCGTGCTCCCCCTCGGGCACATCGATCACCGTCACGTCGGCGCCGACCTCTTCGGCCCGCACGAGCAGGCGATCGACGGTCGCCTGGTACTCGGGGCGTTCGCGGCCGACGCGGGTCAGGACGATCGGGCGGCCCGGACGCAGTCGATCACAGGGCGCGGGCGTGCTCGACCCGGGAGTCTGATCGGCCAGCACCGGATAGGTCAAGGCGAGACAGCGCAACCAGGCGGGTGAGTCGGCCAACCACCCACCGGTGAGCATACCCGCGCCCGAAAAGGCCCACACCGCAATGCGATTCGGGTCGATTCCATCCTCGGCCCTAACCCGATCCACGACCTCGGCCACCCACTCGGCGGTGCCCAGCCAGTCGGCGTGCGGCGGCCAGATCGTGCCCGGCGGCCAATTCTCCACCCCCCGATAGCGGAGGTCCAGCACCACACCGGCGCAGCCGCGCGCACCGGCCAGGCGCGCGTAGGCGGCCAGCAGCGGGGAGTCGCGCAGCGGAATCGGCGCGGGGCCGTGCAGGAAGACCACCCCCGGCAGCTCGCCGGTCGCATCGTCCGGTCGGTGGATGTCGTATTCGTCCCGTCGCAGCACTCCCACAGTCTGCCGCGCGCACCGGCCCGAGACGAGTTCACCGGGCGGCGGCGGTCCCGGGATGCGTGACCGGTGCTCGTGGAGTCGCTAGGGTCGGACGGGTGGCCAGCAAGAACGCGGCGCCAGCCGTCGAATTGAGCGTCGGCGAGCGCACGGTGCGGGTGTCGAATCCCGATCGGGTGTACTTTCCCGAGATCGGGGCGACCAAGCTCGACCTGGTGCAGTACTACCTGAGCGTGGGCGACGGGATCGTGAACGCGCTGCGGGATCGGCCGTGCATGTTGCATCGGTTCCCGAAGGGGTTGCCGGGCGGGAAGGTGCATCAGAAGCGGCTGCCCGCGGGCGCGCCGGACTGGATTCCGACGGTGCGGGTGTACTTCCCGCGGTACGGCCGCCACGCCGACGAGCTGTGCGTGCGGGAGCTGGCCGATGTGATCTGGGCGGTGCAGATGTCGACGGTGGAGTTCCATCCGTGGAACTCGCGGCGGTTCGACACCGAGCGGCCCGACGAGTGGCGCATCGATCTCGATCCGATGCCCGACTGCCCCTGGTCGCGGGTGCGCCGGGTCGCCGGTGTCGCCCGGGAGGTGCTCGCCGAACTCGGGGCGGTCGGATTCCCGAAGACGTCCGGCGGCAAGGGTTTACACGTCTACGTGCGGATCGCGCCGGAGTACGGGTTCCAGGACGTGCGCCGCGCGGCGCTGGCCTTCGCCCGCGAGGTGGAACGCCGCGCGCCCGACGACGTGACGACCACCTGGTGGCGGCGCGACCGCGATCCGCACCTGCTGTTCGTCGACTACAACCAGAATGCCCGCGACCACACCATCGCCGCCGCGTACTCGGTGCGCGGCAATCCGACCGCGACCGTGTCCACCCCGGTCGGCTGGGACGAGATCCCCGAGATCGACCCGCGCGACTTCACCATCGCCACGGTGCCCGCCCGCTACGCCGAACTCGGCGACCTGCACGCGGGCATCGACGACGCCGTGTTCGACATCGCGCCCCTGCTGGACTGGGCCGACCGGGACAATGTCGAGGTGGATCTGGACGAGGAACAGGGAGATCGGGAATGACGGCGGAGCCGGTCCGCATCGCGCTGGGCCCCGAACCCTCCGAACTCCTCGCGCGGGCGATCACCGACGGCGGCGCGACGGTGTCGGAGCTGGGGCGGGCCCGCGCGCTGATCTGGGACGGCGGCCCGGCGGGCTTTCCCGAGCGGCTGCCCGAGGGCGTGGCCTGGGTGCAGTTGTTCTCCGCGGGGGTGGAGGACTGGTTCGACAGCGGCGTCTTCGACCGGCATCCCGGCGTGGTGTTCACCTCGGCGGCAGGGGCTTTCGCGCGCAGCGTCGCCGAGCACGCGCTGGCGTTGCTGCTGGCCGGGGTGCGGTACCTGCCCGAACATCTGCGGGCGCGGAGCTGGCGGCAGCGCGAGTTCTTCCCGCATGTCGGCACGCTGCGCGGGGCGACCGTCGCCGTCGTCGGGGCGGGCGGCATCGGGCGGGAGCTGATCGAGTTGCTCGCGCCGCTGGGCGCGCGGGTGCTCGCGGTGAACCGGTCGGGCCGCGCGATCTCCCATCCCGCCGTCGTGGAAACCGTTCCGGCGCATCGGCTTCCGGAGGTCTGGTCGCGCACCGACCACGTCGTGGTGGCCGCGCCCGCGACACCCGCCACGCGGCATCTGGTCGGCGCGCACGAACTCGCCCAACTGAAACCGACGTCCTGGGTGATCAATATCGCGCGCGGCGGCCTGATCGACACCGACGCGCTCGTCGCCGCGCTGCGGGCGGGCGTCATCGGCGGGGCCGGGCTCGACGTGACCGAACCGGAGCCGTTGCCCGACGGGCACCCGCTGTGGGAGCTGCCGAATGCCATTGTGACGCCCCATGATTCGAATCCGCCGCGGCTGCGCACCGTCGCCTTCGCCGAGCACGTCGCCGACAATGTCTCGCGCTTCGTGGCGGGACGGGAGTTGAACGCCCGCATCGATGTGGCGGCCGGATACTGAGCAACCGGCTACGACGGTTCGGGGTCGACGTATTCGACGCCGGTGATGATGTCGGGCTCGATGCGCACCATCTGATCGCGCGGGCCGGGCAGCCACGCGCCCAACAGGGTTCGGTACCGGTCGATCTCCGCGGGATCGGTGAGGGGTTCGGCGGTGCCGGTCACGATCACGCACCAGCCGCGCCGGGTCCGCTCATCGATCGCGTCGGCCTCGTAGGCCACGACCTGACGGTCGACGGCGAGGGTGGCGCCGCGCGGCACGTGGACGATGAGGCTCTCCTCGTCGACCATGTGGTTCACCGGGCGGATCGTCGGCAGGGCATACCGCGAGTAGACGATGCGGCCCACCCGAACCTGACCGAGCAGGCGCATCGCCTCGGCCGTCGACAGATCCCGCGGGACCTGCTGGGTTGAGCTCGGCGGACGGATACATCGTGGGTGATCGTCTGCTCGGCTGGTCATTACCCTGTCTGCCCCGATCGTCGCGCCCCGGAGGGCATCCGGTCATATCCACGTTCCCCGAATCGCCGCTGACCAAACAAAACGATGCTAGAAAGGTTCGCATACCCCAAGAACCCTTTCCACTCGACGAATTCGCGGTCGGGCTGTCGGAGCTCACCGCGGTCGTCCTGGCGACCCGGGACGTGGAAGGTTCGCTGCGCGAGATCGCGGACATCACCGCCGGAATGCTGCCCGGCCATCCGATGGTCGCGATCACGCTGCGGCGCAACGGGGATGCCCTCACCGTCGCGTCCACCGGCCCGCACGCGACGCTCATCGACGAGCTGCAACGCGAGCAGGGGCTCGGCCCGTGTCTCGAGGCGCTGCACACCGGGACGGCCGTGACGATCACCGATCTGGCGACCGAGACGCGGTGGGGAACGTATCCGGCGCGGATGCTGGCACAGGGCATCCGCTCGGTGCACTCGCAGCCGCTGCTCGTGGACGCGGTGGCCGTCGGGACGCTCAATCTCTACTCCCCCGAACCGGATAACTTCGGCGCGGCGGCCATGCAGGCCGTTCTGCTCACCGCCGCGCACACCGCGGTGCTGCTCACCGCGGCGATCGACAGCGCGCGGCAGGCGGAGCTGACCACCCAGTTGCGGGCGGCGCTGGCGTCGCGATCGATCATCGATCAGGCGCTGGGAATCGTTATGGCGCAACGGCGTTGCGATCGGGACGCGGCGTTCGAAGTGCTGCGGATCGCGTCGCAGCGCGACAACGTCAAACTCGTGACGGTGGCGGCGGGGATCATCCGCGGGCTCACCGGGGCCGACCCGACCCCACCGCATTTCAACCTGCCGACGCGCCCGAGAAGGATGAGGCGTAATTCCTGACCAGGTGGGTATCCCATTCGGTCACCTCCGGGGTTTACACTTCCACTCGTCACTCCCCGAGTCCTGTAGCGCGGCTGGGGACCTGCCCTCGACGTAGGAAGGTCACCATGTCCGCCGATCCCGCGTCCGCCGCCGAGCCCGTCGCTCCCGCGTTCGGGGACGACATCGTGCCGGTCGGGGTGCCGTCGACCATTCCCGAGGCGCACGACCGGCTCGTGCGCCACCTGTTCGACATCGGACTGCAATTGCATTCCGTGCGAGCCGTTTTCGAGGGCGACGTCACCACCCCCGAGCAGATACGCGTCGCCAGCGACCGGGTCGTCGGGGTGCTCGACGATCTGGACGCGCTGATCCGCGAGGCGGGGCTGGTCATGCTCGACCTCGCGGTCTCGCGAGATCCGGCCCCCCGCGCGGCGATTCGGCCCGTGCCGAGCGGACGCGGTCCGCGCCGCCGTCGCCGCGGCTGATCGCTGCCGCGCGCTCAGGCCCAGCGGGCCGTGCGGGAGACCGGGGGGCGGATGTTGAAGACCAGCTCCACCTGATCGGTCCAGGCGTCGGCGAGCGAGGCGAGGAGATACCAGGCGGCGTGCACGCGCGCGTCGGTGACGGAGTCGGTGTGGCGGAGGAGGTGGATGGCGCGGACCTGGGCGGCGGCCATGGCGTCGATCATCGCGCCGAGGGACTGGGCGCGGGGGCGGCGGGTGGTGTTGGCGCCGACCCAGTCGTCGATGAGGGCGACCAGTTCGTTTCTGCGGCAATCGATTTCGGCCGCGTGCAGGGGCTGCTCGCGCCGCGCCAGATGGAGTTCGGCCAGGGACCGGGCCCACCGGGTGACCGGGTGGTCCTCGGGCCGGTCGCCGATGTGCCCGCAGAACGCCGCCAGCAACTCGTGCCAATCGGGTGGGGTGGACATTTCGGGTACCTCCAAGGCGGTGGGGCGCACCCGGTACCGCACACGGGCGCCGGACCGCGAGCCCGGTGCGGCAAGGGCGGACCGCACCGGATCCGGCGCACCGCAATCTGCGAAGGGGACATCTTCTGCGGCACCGGGTGCAATTCAAGGATGCGCGCTTCGCCCGGCCCTGCCACTGCCCTTTCTCTGGCCTTCCGATGACTCAGCGGCCGGGTTGTTCCGTCGTCTGGCCGACCGCTCGGTACCCCGCTACGCTACGTTCAGGTTCGGGACGGTCGCGTGAAGGGTGTTTGTCGGCGTGAGTTGGTCTTTCACACCGGACGAGTTCGCGCACATCTGGCGCGAGACCGATCTCGATCGGCACCCGTTCCCGATTCGCGTGCTGGAGTCGCCGCGCACCGAGGACGAGGCGGCCTCGCTGCGCCGGGATCTCCAGGCGCGCATACCGTTGCGGTCGGATCCGGATCTGTCCGCGTGTCTGCGGATCCTCGCCGAACCGCACACCAGGGTCATCGCCATCGGCGGCGGGCACAGCCCCGGCACCGAGATCCGGGTGCTCGGCGCGGCCGTGTACGACCACGCGGTGCTCGCGGTGCAGGAGCCGGGACGTTCGCCCGATTTCGGTGGGCAGGTGCATATTTCGATCGGGCACAGCACCAAGCTGGGGGCGCGCATCGCCGCCCTGCTGCCCGACACCCCGCCCGGCCGCGAACCCGCCCGCACGGCCCCCGCGGAGGCGGTGCGCGACGAGGAGACCGTGGTCGCCACCGGACCGCTGGCGCCGCGGATCCGGCGGCTGCTGGTGCGGCCGCACACCGCGGAGGGACACATCCGCATCGAACCGCGGCTCGATCGCGACGATCCGCCGCCCGCGGTCTACTACACGTGGATCGATGTGGCGGGCGACGGCCGCTACCTCATCCGGGCGGGGGACAACGTGCACGTCGTCCCGGCCTCGCCGCAGCAGATCGCGTCGCATTTGCAGAAGCGCATCCCGCACTGAGGTATTTCACCCCCTGGATACCGGCAAGACGTACTGACCGGGCATGGTCGACCGATTAGGCTGAGTCACTACCGACCGCGGATCTCAGGGGTAGGCATGACGATCGAGACGAGCCAGGCCGACATCGCTCGGTTCCTGCAGGCCGCTCAGAGCGGTACCGTGCGGTTCGATCCGGCCGCGGCGCGGCGCTGCGCCGAACTCTACGACCAGCAGGCCGAGGGGTTTCGGTATCTACAACAGCGGCTGGAGTCGGTGGCGGAGCCGCACGGGTTCGGGGGTTTCTTCTCGGCGCGGCAGTTGCAGGCCGGGTTCGGGCGCAAGGCGCGCGACGCCGCGGCGTTGCTGGACCAGTACATCGCGGCCGCGTACCGGATGAAGGAGGCGTTCCTGCTCAGCGCCGGACTGTACGAGGAGGCCGACGCCGCGCACGCCGCCGCGCTGCGGGCGGTCGAGCCGAGGGTGCCGCGATGACCGCGGAGTTCCGGTACGGTCCCGCGCCGCGACCGACGGATCCCGAATACATCAGCGCCATGGAGCATTTCGAGTCCCTGACGCACGAGCAGATCTACGCCGGTACCCAGCAGATCGACGCGGCCGCGATCACGCAGACCGCGGCGGTGTGGGCGGAGGGGGCGACGCGGCTGGCGGCCTCGATCCACCTGGCGCGGGGCAACGCGGATCGGATCGCGGATTCGGCGGGCTGGCAGGGGGCGGCCGCCGACGCGGCCGCCGCCAGCACGCGCAGCCTCGCCGAATCGGTCGACGAACTGGCCGCCGTCCTGGGCGAGGTGGGGGCGCGGCTCGGGGCGGTGGCCGCCGCGGCGGAGGCCGTGAAGCTGGCCGTGGTGCCGCCGGGTGACGCGGGTCCGGTCGGGGCGATCGCGCGGGCGCTGGAGGCGGCGCACGTCATCGACGCGCGCGTGGCCGAGGAGGCGGTCCGGCAAGAGGCGCTGATGGCGATGAACATGATCTACAAGCCGTCCTATTCGGCCGCGGGAAGCGGGATTCCGGCCCTGCCCGTCCCGCCCGCGCTGCCCGGCCCCGCCGCGCCGCACCCGTCCGCGCCCGGACCGCACGCGCCGCGGAAGACGCCGCTGCCGCCGCAGGATCAGTCGCCCAACGGGTCCACGCCACGGCCGTCGGTCCCCGATACGCCGGAGCAGGCGCCGAATTCGCCCGCGCCGCACCCGTCCACGCCCCAGAGCCCGGCTCCGCAGTCGAGTACGCCGCAGACGCCCCCACCGCAGCCGACTCCGGAAACCCCTGCGCCACAACCAAGCTCGCCTGGGCCGCAAACGACTCCGGATACACCCACGCCGCAATCGAGTACGCCGAGCACTCCCGCGCCGCAGCCGACCACACCGGAAGTGCCTGCGCCGCAACCGACTACGCCGGATACTCCGCCGCCACCCGCGCCGCAGTCCCCGGCACCTCAGCCGAGCGCTCCCCCACCGGCTCCGGAAACGCCTGCGCCACAGCCGAGTACGCCGCCGCCCGCCACCTCGGAGGCGCCCCCGCCGCCACCGACGACCGTTCCGGTGCCGCCGCCACCGCCGCCGCAGACCCACACCCCGGCGCCGCCGCCTCCGCCCCCTCCGGCTCCTCCGCCGCCCGAGGGGCCGCCGCTGTCGGATCAGGGTGGGCAGCCGGGTGTCACCGGGCCGATTCCGGATCAGTCGACCACGCCGTCGGCGCCCGATCAGCCCGGGGTGATTCCGCCCGGGCGATGAGCCAGGGTGTATGCCTTCACACGTATATACCTCTCGAGGTATATTAGCGGGGTGGCAGCCGATGTGTTCACCGTGGTGGCCGAACCGCAGCGCAGGCGGATCCTGGAGCGCCTGCGGGTGGGAGCGGCGACGGTGGGCGAACTCGTCGACGGATTGGAACTGCCGCAGCCGACCGTATCGAAACATCTGAAGGTGTTGCGCGACGCGGGATTCGTCACCGTGGAGGTGGCGGCCCAGCGCCGGGTGTATCGGCTCGCGCCCGGACCCTTCGAGGAACTGGACGGATGGCTGTCGCCCTACCTGCGGTTGTGGCGACACCACCTCGACGCCCTCGGGCGACACCTGGACAGAAAGGAACCCCCCGCATGAGCACCCGCCCCTACCGCCCCACTCCCCTGCATCCGGTTGAACTCGTCGACGACGACGGACGCTGGTCGCTGATCTTCACCCGCGACTTCGCGCACCGACCGGAGACGGTCTGGTCGGCCCTCACCGAACCGGACGAACTGCGCGAGTGGGCCCCCTACACCGCCGACCGGCCACTCACCTCGACCGGCCCGGTCACCCTGATCATGATCGACGGCGACACGAAAACTGAACTGCCGGGCGAGATCTCGCGCGTCGAACCACCACATCTGCTCGAATACACCTGGGGCGGTGACGCATTGACGTGGGAACTCACCGAAACCCCGGACGGCACCCGCCTGCGCCTCACCCACCATCTGCCCGAACGCGATCGGGCCGCCATGCTGGCCGCGGGCTGGCATCTGTGCCTCGACGTGGCCGCGCTGTTGCTCGCGGGCACGCCGATCGGTCCGATCGTCGGGGCGGACGCCATGAAGCACGGCTGGCCGGACCTCAACCGCGCGTACTCCGACGAACTCGGCCTCGAGCCGATCCAGCCGCCGCTGGGCGACTGATCACACCTTGACCAGATCGTCCGCGTGAATCACCGCGCGGCGCATACCTTCCGGAAGTTCGGTGGTGGAGCGGCCCATCATCGTCTCGAGTTCGCCGCTGTCGTACTCGACGACCCCACGCGCGACCGTCCGGCCGTCGGGTGCGACCAGATCCACCACGTCGCCGCCGTGGAAACGCCCACGCACAGCGGTGATTCCGGCCGCGAGCAGCGAGCGACGGCACTGCGCCACCGCCCGCACCGCGCCCTCGTCCAGATGGATCGCGCCGCGGCTGTCGGCGGCGTGCCGCACCCAGAACTTCCGGGCGGACAGGCGAACCGGCCGCGCGGCGAAGGCGGTGCCGACGGTCGCGCCGGACAGGGCGGCCGCGGCGTCGGAGGCGGCGGCCAGCAGCACCGGCACGCCCGCGTCCGCGGCCAGCCGCGCGGCCGACAGTTTGGAGGCCATGCCGCCGGTGCCGAGCGCGCCGCCGCTGCCCGCGATCACGCCGTCGAGATCGGCGCTGCCGCGGACCTCGGGAATGAAGTTCGCCGACCCCTTGCGCGGATCGCCGTCGTAGAGCCCGTCCACATCCGACAGCAACACCAGCGCGTCCGCCCCGACCAGATGCGCGACCAGGGCCGCGAGCCGGTCGTTGTCGCCGAAGCGGATCTCCTCGGTGGCGATGGTGTCGTTCTCGTTGACCACGGCCACCGCGTGCAGGGCGCGCAGCCGGTCCAGGGTGCGCTGGGCGTTGCGGTGGTGTTCGCGGCGGGAGAAGTCGTCGGCGCTCAGCAGCACCTGGCCGACCACGCGGTCGTAGCGGGCGAACGAGGTACCCCACGCGTGCGCCAGGGCGAGCTGACCGACGCTGGCGGCGGCCTGCTTGGTCGCCAGATCCTTTGGGCGCGAGGACAATTTGAGCGGCGCGATACCCGCGGCGATGGCGCCCGAGGACACCACCACCACATCCGAACCCGCCCGCATGCGCGCCTCGACCGCGTCGGCGAGCCGATCCAGACGCGAGGTGTCCAGTCCCCCTTGCAGACTCGTCAGCGCCGACGATCCGATCTTGACCACCACGCTGCGCGCCGACGCCACGGCCTGCCGCGCCGCGCTCAGCTCGCGTCCCGAATCAACCTGCGTCATACCGGAATTCACTCATCCTGTTCCTCATCGGAGAGCAGGCCGCGGCGCACCCGCGAGGCGTGCTTGCGTTCGGCGGCGGAGATGCGGCCGGTCTGATCCAGCCGGGGATCGGTGCCGCGCCCGGTCATGACCATGTCCACGCCCGCCGCGATCTGCGGCTCCCACTCGAAGCTCACATCGCCGATGGTGACCGACGCGCCGGGTTCCGCGCCCTGGCGCACCAGCTCGTCCTCGACGCCGAGGCGGGCCAGGCGATCGGCCAGATACCCCACGGCCTCGTCGTTGTCGAACTGGGTCTGCCGCACCCAGCGCTCGGGCCGGGTGCCGTGCACGATGAAACCGCCCTCGACCTCCGGATCGGGGACGACGGTGAAACCGCTCTCGCCCGCGGCGACGGGCCGGATGACCGGTCGGCGCGGGGCGGCCTTCGGATGCGCCTCGCGGTACTCGCGCACCAGGTCGGCGAGCGCGAAGGCCAACGGGCGCAAGCCTTCCCGCGACACCGCCGAGATCTTGAAGACCGGCCAGCCGCGTGCGGTGAACTCGGGGGTCACCATGTCGGCGAGTTCGTCGGCGTCGGGGATGTCGACCTTGTTGAGGATGACCACGCGCGGACGCTCGGCCAGATCGCCGAGGCTCGCGTCCGCGGCCAGCGCGGGCCGATAGGCGGCGAGTTCCGCCTCGAGGGCGTCCACGTCGGAGACCGGATCGCGGCCGGGTTCCAGTGTGGCACAATCGATCACGTGCGCGAGGACCGCGCAACGCTCGAGGTGCCGCAGGAAGTCCAGTCCGAGGCCGCGGCCCTCGCTCGCGCCGGGGATCAAGCCGGGCACGTCGGCGACGGTGAAGGTGGTGTCGCCGCTGGAGACCACGCCGAGGTTGGGCACGAGCGTGGTGAAGGGATAGTCGGCGATCTTGGGTTTGGCGGCCGAGAGCACCGACACCAGCGACGACTTCCCGGCCGAGGGGAATCCGACCAGGCCGACGTCGGCGACGGATTTGAGCTCGAGCACGAGGTCGCGTTCCTCGCCCTCCTCGCCGAGCAGCGCGAAGCCGGGGGCCTTGCGGGCGCGCGAGACCAGCGCCGCGTTGCCGAGGCCGCCGCGTCCGCCGCGCGCGGCCACAAAACGTGTTCCGGCGCCGACGAGATCGGCGAGCAGCTCGCCGTCGGGGCTCATGACCACGGTCCCGTCGGGCACCTTCAGCAGCAGTTCGCCGCCGTTCTTCCCCTCGCGGTTGCCGCCCTCACCGGGTTTGCCGTTGCCCGCGCGGGCGTGCGGGTGGAAGTGGAAGTCCAGCAGGGTGTGCACATTGGGGTCGACCTCGAGGATCACGTCCCCGCCGTTGCCGCCGTTGCCCCCGTCGGGGCCGCCGAGCGGCTTGTACTTCTCCCGATGCACCGAAGCACATCCGTGACCGCCCTTGCCCGCCCGGACGTGCAGCACGACGCGATCGATGAATTTGGACATGTCTTTGATCATCCTCCTTCTCGAAAGGTCGGCCTGGGAACAGGCGTGGAACAGGGACAGCGGGTCAGGTCGGCTGGAGCCCGCGGGTGGAACAGGGCAGCGGGCCAGGTCGGCTGGAATCCGCGGGTGGAACGGGCAGCGGGGCGAGGTCGGGTGGGAACAGGAGCAGCGGGCCAGGTCGGCTGGGAACAGGAAAACGGGCCAGGGTGTCTGTCACCCTGACCCGCTTCGAAGTGTGTCGGACGGCTCCGGCGCGGCTCAGGCCTGCGCCGGCTCCGGGACCACGATGTTGACGGTCTTGCGGCCCCGCTTGGTGCCGAACTCGACCGCGCCCGCCGCGAGGGCGAACAGCGTGTCGTCGCCGCCACGGCCGACGTTCACGCCGGGGTGGAAGTGGGTGCCGCGCTGGCGAACCAGGATCTCGCCGGCCTTGACGACCTGGCCGCCGAAGCGCTTGACGCCGAGCCGCTGCGCGTTCGAATCGCGACCGTTACGGGAGCTGGACGCACCCTTCTTATGTGCCATAGCTGTTGAACTCCTCGTACCAGGGGGTGCGGGGACCCCGTAGTCGCTTACTTGATGCCGGTGACCTTCAGGACGGTCAGCTTCTGACGGTGGCCCTGACGCTTGTGGTAGCCGGTCTTGTTCTTGAACTTGTGGATGCGGATCTTCGGGCCCTTGGTCTGATCGACCACCTCGGCGGACACCGAAACCTTGGCCAGCGCGTCCTTGTCGGTGGTCAGCGTGGCGCCGTCGACGACCAACACCGGCTCCAGCGACACGGCCGTGCCCGGCTCACCCTCGAGCTTCTCGACCTTCACCAGGTCACCGACCGCGACCTTGTACTGCTTTCCGCCGGTCTTGACGATCGCGTACGTTGCCATCGGTCGGCTGCCCTCTTTCTCTACTAGTGCTCGGCACTTGGCTTCGCGCGGCGCGCCTGCCGGTTCACACCGGAAACCGCCGCAAGTGGTCTGGTAATACCGCCGCCTCGGCGCCTGGTGGCGCATGGCGTGCGCAGCAGACTGCTGCCACCGGGCAGCGACTGTCCAAGATTACAGGAGAGCCCGCTCGGGAACCAAACCGGCCCCGAAACGGCCGGTGCCCCGCCGAA
Organism: Nocardia sp. NPDC003482; assembly: GCF_053588115.1. Taxonomy (NCBI): domain Bacteria; kingdom Bacillati; phylum Actinomycetota; class Actinomycetes; order Mycobacteriales; family Nocardiaceae; genus Nocardia; species Nocardia sp. NPDC003482. The sequence continues at coordinate 125,417 of NZ_JBSFPI010000008.1, read as the reverse complement.
CTCGTCGACGGGGCACCGGAACGCGAACCGTTCAGTCGTTCTGTTCCGGCGCGCCCGCGGCCCGTCCGGCGGACCGGCGGCGAGGCCGCTGCCGCGGCGTCACCTCGGCGGGGGCCAGTTCGTCGAGCGAGAAGCTCGGGCCCTGCTCCCGATCGTCGCTGCCGAGCACGAACACCGCGCCCGAGCTGTCGGCGCTCGGGGCCGCGGCCGTGCGGGCCACGCGACGGCGTCCGCGCCGGGCGGTCTCGGCCGCCCGCTCGCCCGCGGCCGGGGTGTGCGGATCCGGCGTGGCGACATGGGTGGCCGCGCGGGCCTCGGCCACCGCGGCGGCCACGGTCTGTTCGGCATCGCGATGCTCGCCCACGGATTCGGCAGCGCCGTTGACCGCGGGCTCGCGACGCGCGCTTCCGGCCGCCGAGTCGGCGTGACCGGATTCGACCGCGGCCGAACGGGATTCGCGCTCCGACCGAGACGGCTCGGCGTCGGGGGCGACCCGGCCGGTCGGCTCGCTCGCAGAATCCGAACTCGCGGCGACGGTTTCGTCGCGACCCTCGGAATCCGTTGTCCGCGAGGCGTTCTCGACGGCCACCGCCTCCGCGCGGGACTCCCGGCGCAGGGCCCGGCGGGCCGCGCGGGCGGCGCGACCGCCCCGCCCGGTCGGGCGGATCTGCTCGGCGGCCGAATCTTCGTGTGCCGCACCGCCTTCCGAGACGACCTCGACGTCCCCGGCGAGCTGTTCGGCGACCGCGTCCGCGACCGCCTCGGCCGCCACCGCGGCGACCTCGGATTCGGCGGCGGCCGCGGCGGCCGCCTCCTCGGCCTGATGGGCGGCCATGGCCAGGGCGACCGGATGCGCGCGCTTGGCCGCGGCCTCCTCCTCGGTCAGCTCGGGCACCGGCTGCGGGGCGGGAGCGGCGGGCGCGACGACCGCCTTCTCCTTCTCCTTGCGGCGACGGCGACCCTCGCGACGGCCCGCGCCCTCCTCGGCGGGCGCGGTCTCGACGGGGTAGTTGTGCACGACGATGCCGCGGCCGTGGCAGTGCTCGCAGGTGGTCGAGAACGCCTCCACCAGGCCGGTGCCCAGCTTCTTGCGGGTCATCTGCACCAGACCCAGCGAGGTGACCTCGGAGACCTGGTGCCGGGTGCGGTCGCGGCCCAGGCATTCGGTCAGCCTGCGCAGCACCAGATCCCGGTTGGACTCCAGCACCATATCGATGAAGTCGACCACGATCATGCCGCCGATATCGCGCAGCCGGAGCTGGCGCACGATCTCCTCGGCCGCCTCCAGGTTGTTGCGGGTGACCGTCTCCTCGAGGTTGCTGCCGCCTGCCCCGGTGAACTTGCCGGTGTTGACGTCGATGACGGTCATGGCCTCGGTGCGGTCGATGACCAGGGTGCCGCCCGAGGGCAGCCACACCTTGCGGTCGAGGGCCTTGGCCAGCTGCTCGTCGATGCGGAAGCTGCCGAAGACGTCGACATTGCCGCCGTCGTAGCGCTCGATGCGGGTCAGCAGGTCCGGCGCGACCGTGCGGATGTAGTTCTCGACGGTCGTCCAGGCCCGTTCGCCCTCGATGACCAGCTTGGAGAAGTCCTCGTTGAACAGGTCACGGATGACCTTGACCAGCAGGTCGGGCTCCTCGTAGAGGGTCTTGGGGGCGTTCGAGCCGTTCTTGGACTGGTCCTCGATGGTCTTCCAGGTGGCCTGGAGGCGCTCGACGTCGCGGGCCAGCTCGGTCTCGCTCACGCCCTCCGACGCGGTGCGGATGATCACCCCGGCGTCCTGCGGGACGATGTCGCGCAGGATCTCCTTGAGGCGCTTGCGCTCGGTGTCGGGCAGCTTGCGGCTGATGCCGGTCGAGGTGCCGCCGGGCACGTAGACCAGGAAGCGGCCCGCGAGGCTGATCTGGGTGGTCAGGCGAGCGCCCTTGTGGCCCACCGGATCCTTGCTGACCTGCACGAGGACGGTGTCACCGGGCTTGAGCGCCTGCTCGATCTTGCGCTCCTTGCCGCCGAGCCCGGCGGCCTCCCAGTTGACCTCGCCCGCGTACAGCACGCCGTTGCGGCCGCGGCCGATGTCGACGAACGCGGCCTCCATGCTCGGCAGCACGTTCTGCACCTTGCCGAGGTAGACGTTGCCGACCATGGACGCCTGGCCGGTGCTGGTCACGAAGTGCTCGACGAGGATGTTGTCCTCGAGCACGGCGACCTGGATGGTGGCGCTCGGGTGCTCAGGGAAGGTCTTCTCGCGCACGACCATCACGCGGTCGACGGCCTCGCGGCGGGCCAGGAACTCCGATTCGGTCAGGATCGGCGGGCGGCGGCGACCGGCCTCGCGACCGTCGCGGCGGCGCTGGCGCTTGGCCTCGAGCCGGGTGGAACCCGTGATGCCCTGCACCTCGTCGACGGCACGGCGCTTGTTGCGCGGTTCGCGCTCGTGCACGACCGTGTTCGGCGGATCGTCGTCGGAGGAGGAGTCGGTGTCGCCGTCCTCACCGGCCTTGCGGCGGCGACGGCGACGGCGACGGCGGGTCGAGCCGTCGGGCAGCGACGAGTCGTCGCCGTCGTCGGAGTCGTCGGACTCCGAACGCTGCTCGGCGGATTCGTTGTCGGCGTCGGAGGAGTCCTCGGCCGTGCCCTGCTCGTCGGTGTCGTCGGAGTCGTTGTCGTCGGCGTCGGAGTGCTGCTCGCCCCGGCCGCGTCCGCGTCCCCGGCGGCCGCGGCGACGGCGACGGGACCGGTTGCCCTCGTCGCCGCGCTCGTCGGAGCCGTGCTCCTGATCGTCGTCCCAGTCCGAATCGGAGTCGGTGTCCTCGGCGGCCGGTTCGGCGGGCTTGTCCTGCTTCCGTTCCGGGGTTCGTGCCTCGGGGGCCTGCTCCTCGGCGCGCGGCGTGTCGTCCTCGACCTTGGCCTCGCGCTCGGCCCGCAGCCTGCGCCGGATCTCCTCGGCCCGGGTGGCGTCGGGCGGCAGGAACAGCGGGGCCGCGACGACGGCCGGGGGCTCGAACACGACGGGTTCCGGGGGCGCGGCCGGAGCGTGGAACGGGCTGGTGAACAACGAGGACGTGCGGGAGGACTCGGATTGCCCCCCTGTCGCCGGGCGGGATTCGGCCTCGGGCTGCGGGGCGCTCCGGGTGAACTCCGGCTGCGCACTCCGGGCCGGAGGTTCGGTCTGCTCCGCGCGCTCGGGAGCCGATTCGGGCCGGGCCTGGGCGAACGCGGGCTGCGCGGTCCGGGCGCGGGTCGACTCGGCCTGGGCGTTCTCGGCCTGGGTGCCCTCGGGCTGGGTGCTCTCGGCCTGCGCCTTCTCAGGCTGAGCATTCTCGGCCCGAGCCTTCTCAGACTGAGCATTCTCGGCCCGAGCCTTCTCGGGCTGAGCACTCTCGGCCCGCGCGTTCTCAGGCTGCGCGCCCGCGGTCCGCGCGCTCTCAGGCTGAGCGCTCTCGGCCTGCGCCTTCTCAGGCTGCGCGCTCTCGGCCTGCGCGTTGTCGGGCCGGGCCTCCTCGACCTGGGCCTGCGCGGATTCGGGCCGCGCACTCGGGCTTCCCGGGTCCTCGGCCGCGGCGGGCTCGGGGGATGCGGGCGGGGGGGCCGCCGCGCTCTCGGACGGTGTGGTTTCTGTCTGCGTGGACTCGGCTTGCGGGGCACCGGTTTGCGCTGGGTCGGCCGGGCCGAGCGCATCGCGCACGGATTCGGCGACGGTACGGTCCAGGCTCGATTGCGGACTGCGCGCCTCGGCGCCCAGTTCGGTCAGGTGGGCCAGGATGCGCTTGCTCGTGGTGCCCAGCAGCTTCGCCAGCGCGTGGACCCGGATACGTTCGGGCAACTGCGCCGCCTCCCCTGCCCGTATCGCCTCGTTCGAAGCGTGTTCACCATTACTCTGCGACGTTTCCTGCGGCTCTTGATCGGCCACGAAATCTCCTCGGGCCCCCGGGCGCGTCCCATTCGAACGAGTGTGACGCGGCCGACGCGGGGGCACTGTCTTCGCCCCACGCCCCTGAGGGCGCGAGGTCAGTGGTCTCGCCCCGCGTGGCCGGTTGTCGTTCGTCGGTCGGGCTAACTGGTCACGCGGCGCCTGGCTGTTGGCTTCAACACCTGATTCGAGCGCTCATCCAGCGTGCCGCCGAACAGCCGAGTCTTGGTAACCGTCCGGGGCAGCGATGATCGGCGTCGAACCGCGGTGCCATCGGATGCGTCCGTCGCCTGCCGCAAACGGCGGGCGTCGATCACTTCCAAGGCCAGTATCCCATATGTACGGGCGCGCGTTCGCCACCGACGCTCATCGGCGGTCCGGACGAGACTGTCGTTACTGGGAGAAATCCGGGAACCAGAGGGCGATCTCCCGCTTGGCGGACTCGGGCGAGTCGGAGCCGTGGACGAGGTTGAACTGGGTCTCGAGGGCGTAATCACCGCGAATGCTCCCGGGCACGGCCTTCTCGACGGGATCGGTGCCGCCCGCGATCTGACGGAACGCGGCGACCGCGCGCGGACCCTCGAGCACGGCCGCGACGACCGGGCCGGAGGTGATGAACTCGATCAGCGAACCGTAGAACGGCTTCTCGGCGTGCTCGGCGTAGTGGGCCGCCGCGAGCTCCTGCGGCACCTGCTTCAGCTCCAACGCCGCGAACCTCAGGCCCTTGCGCTCGATGCGGGTGATGATCTCACCAATCAGGTTCCGGGCGACCCCGTCCGGCTTGATGAGTACCAACGTCTGCTCAGTCACGCGCGCAACTCTAACCGTCGCACACGCCGGAAACCGAACCGGAACGCTCAGGTCTCCTTCTGGACGCGCTGACTGGGCAGCAGACCCTGGTCCATGCGGCGTTTGACGTCCGAGCGCAGCACGAGGATGAACGCCCACACCGCCACGAACACCACGCCGATCACCGCGATCGACAGGTGGATGAACCCGCCGAGCAGGACCAGCGCCTGCACACCCCAATTCAGCCCCATCGCCCACGGCCGCCGCTGCATCCCGGCCCCGACGATCATGAGCGCGGCGACGCCGACCAGATACAGCACCGACCACCAGCTCAACCCGCCGCCGACCGCGCCGACGACCGGCAGCGCGAGCAGCACGGTGATGGCCTCGAGCACCAGCGCCCCGGCCATCACCCCGCGCAGGCCCTTCCAGGGATCGGTGGCCGGGGGCGGAACGGGCTGTGCGCTCATGCGGGGTCCTTTCCGAACAGCGAGCGCGCCGCGCCCGCGGTCACGACCGATCCGGTGATGACGATGCCCGCCCCCGACACCGGCTCCCCGGTGTCGCCCGCCTCCTCGGCGATGGCGATGGCCGTCTCGACGGCGTCGGGCAGGGTCGCGGCCGTGACGACGCGTTCGTCGCCGAACCGCTGCACGGCCAGATTCGCGAGATCGTCGACGTCCATGGCCCGCGGCGAACCGTTGGTGGTCACCACGATCTCCTCGAACACCGGCTCGAGCGCCTCGAGGATCCCCGCCACATCCTTGTCGCCCAGCACCGCGACCACCCCGACCAGCTTGCGGAAGTCGAATTCGTCGGCGAGCGTGGCGGCCAGCGCCCGCGCCCCGGCCGGGTTGTGCGCGGCGTCGATGAAGATCGTCGGCGCGCTGCGCATCCGTTCCATCCGGCCGGGACTGATCGCGTTCGCGAATCCGGCGCGCACGGCGTCGATGTCGAGCTGCTTCTGCGCGCCCGCCCCGAAGAACGCCTCCACCGCGGCCAGCGCGAGCGCGGCGTTCTGGGCCTGATGCTCGCCGTGCAGCGGCAGGAAGATCTCGTCGTAGACCCCGCCCAGCCCCTGGATCTCGAGCACCTGCCCGCCGACCGCGATCCGCCGCGACACCAGCCGGAACTCCGAATTGGCCCGCGCCACAGCCGAATCCGTCTCGACCGCGCGGCGCAGCAGCACCTCCATCGCCTCGGGCTCCTGCTGTCCGATGATCGCGACCGTGTCGCGGGGCACGAGCGCGTCGGCGGGAGCCTTCTTGATGATGCCCGCCTTCTCCCCCGCGATCGAGGTGAGATCGGGGCCGAGATAGTCGGTGTGGTCCAAGCCGATCGGGGTGATGACCGCGACCTGACCGTCGATCACATTGGTCGCGTCCCAGGTCCCGCCGAGTCCGGTCTCGACCACCGCCACGTCCACGGGCGCCTCGGCGAAGGCCGCGTACGCCATGCCGGTGAGCACCTCGAACTTGCTCATCCGCGGACCGCCCGCGGCCTCGGACTGCTGGTCGATCATCTCGATGTAGGGCAGCAGTTCGCGGTAGACCTCCACGTACCGGCCGGGCGCGATGGGCGCGTTGTCGATCGCGATGCGCTCGGTGGCCAGTTGCAGATGCGGGCTGGTGACGCGACCCGTGCGCCGGTGCAGGGCGGTCAGCAGCGCGTCGATCATGCGGGCGACCGAGGTCTTGCCGTTGGTTCCGGCGATGTGGATGGCCGGGTAGCCCTGTTGCGGGGAACCCAGCACATCCATCAGCGCGGCGATGCGGGCCAGCGACGGTTCGATCTTGGTTTCCGGCCAGCGCTGGTCGAGTTCGGCCTCGACCAGCGCCATCTCGGCGAGTTCGACCGGCGACGGCCCGGAGTGCAACCGTTCGGCGCTGCCGTGCTGCGGCTCCTCGCTCACTGCTTGTCCGCCATCCGCGCGATCTCCTCGAGCCGGGCGCCGATGCGCTCGACCTCGGATTCGGCGACCTGTTTACGGGTGCGGATCTTGGCCACCACATCGTCGGGCGCCTTGGCGAGGAACGCCTCGTTGCCGAGTTTGGCTGTGGTACCGGCCAATTCCTTCCGCGCGGCGGCGAGATCCTTCTCGAGGCGGCGGCGCTCGGCGTCCAGGTCGACCGCGCCCGAGGTGTCGAGCGCCACGGTGACGGTTCGCTCGGACAGCCGCACCTCCACCGAGGCGGTCGCCGAGAAGTCGGGACCGGGTTCGGTCAGCCGGGCCAGGCTCGCGATCTCCGCGGACAACCCGGACAGGTCGGCGGCCTCGATGCCGATCAGTTTCGCGGCCACCTTCTGCTTGTCGGTCAGGCCCTGATCGCTGCGGAAGCGGCGGATCTCGGTGATGAGCCGCTGCGCGTCGGCGATGCGGCGGGCCGCGGTGGCGTCGGCGGGCACCCCGCTCGCCTGCGGCCACGCCGAGACGACGATCGACTCGCCGCCGGTGAGCGCCAGCCACAGCGATTCGGTGACGAACGGGATCACCGGATGCAGCAGGCGCAGCACCGAATCCAGCACGCTGCCCAGCACCCGGCGGGTGCGCTCGGCGCGCGCCTCGGACTCGGCGAACTGCACCTTCGCCAATTCCAGGTACCAGTCGCACAATTCGTCCCAGGCGAAGTGGTACAGCGCCTCGCACGCCTTGCCGAATTCGTACCGGTCGAACGCCGCGTCCACCTCGCCGCGCACCTCGTCGAGGCGGTCGAGGATCCAGCGGTCGGCGTCGGTGAGTTCCGCGCGGTCGCCGACCGCACCGGGCTCCGCGCCGTTGAGCAGGGCGAATTTGGTGGCGTTGAACAGCTTGGTGACGAAGTTGCGCGACGCCTGCACGTGCGACGGGCCCACCGACAGGTCACCGCCGGGCTGCGCGCCGCGGGCGAGCGTGAAACGCGTTGCGTCCGCGCCGAATTCGTCGATCCAGTCCAGCGGGTCGATGCCGTTGCCGCGCGATTTGGACATCTTGCGGCCGTGCTCGTCGCGAATCAGCCCGTGCAGGAACACATCCCGGAACGGCACCTGCTTCTGCCCGGCGGGCTTGCCCGCGGTCAGCGCGGTGTCCTCGGCGACGAACGTGCCGAACATCATCATCCGCGCCACCCAGAAGAACAGGATGTCGTAGCCGGTGACGAGCACGCTGGTCGGATAGAACTTGGACAGTTCGGTGGTGGAGTCGGGCCAGCCCATGGTCGAGAACGGCCACAGCCCCGAGGAGAACCAGGTGTCGAGCACGTCCGGGTCCTGCACATACCCCTCGGGCGCCCGCTCGTCGGGTCCGACGCAGACGACCTCGCCCTCCGGCCCGTACCAGATCGGGATGCGATGGCCCCACCACAGCTGCCGCGAGATGCACCAGTCGTGCATGTTGTCGACCCAGGCGAACCAGCGCGGTTCCAGGCTCGGGGGGTGAATCACGGTGTCGCCGTTGCGAACCGCGTCGCCCGCGGCCCGGGCCAGCGCGTCGACCTTGACCCACCACTGCATCGACAGCCGCGGCTCGATCGGTTCGCCGCTGCGCTCGGAGTGGCCGACGCTGTGCACGTAGGGCCGCTTCTCGGCGACCACGCGGCCCTCGGCGGCCAGGCGCTCGCGCACCTTGACCCGCGCCTCGAACCGGTCCATGCCGTCGAATTCGGTTCCGGTGCCGGTGATCCGGCCGCTCTCGTCCATGATCGTCGGCATCGGCAGGCCGTGGCGCAGGCCGAGTTCGAAGTCGTTGGGGTCGTGCGCGGGGGTGATCTTGACCGCGCCGGTGCCGAATTCGGGGTCGACGTAGTCGTCGGCGACGATCGGGATCTGACGCCCGGTGATCGGGTGATGGAGGGTGGTGCCGATCAGATCCTTGTACCGGGGATCGTCGGGATGCACGGCGACCGCGGTGTCGCCGAGCATGGTCTCCACGCGGGTGGTGGCGACGATCACGTGCGGTTCGTCGTCGTTCAGCGAGCCGTAGCGCAGCGAGACGAGTTCGCCCTCGACGTCCTTGTAGTCGACCTCGAGATCGGAGATGCCGGTCTTCAGCACCGGCGACCAGTTCACCAGGCGTTCGGCGCGGTAGATGAGCCCCGCCTCGTAGAGCCGCTTGAAGATGGTCTGCACCGCGCGGGACAGGCCGTCGTCCATGGTGAAGCGGTCGCGGCTCCAGTCCACGCCGTCGCCGAGGCGACGCATCTGGCCCTGGATCTGGCCGCCGGACTCGCGCTTCCAGTCCCAGACCTTCTCGATGAACAGCTCGCGGCCGAAGTCCTCCTTGGTCTTGCCGTCGACGGCGAGCTGCTTCTCCACGACCGTCTGGGTGGCGATGCCCGCGTGGTCCATGCCGGGCAGCCACAGCACCTCGTAGCCCTGCATGCGCTTGCGGCGGGTGAGGCTGTCCATGAGGGTGTGGTCGAGCGCGTGGCCCATGTGCAGGCTGCCGGTCACATTGGGCGGGGGCAGCACGATCGAGTAGGGCGGCTTGTCGCTGGTGGCGTCGGCCGCGAAGTAACCAGCGGCTACCCAGCGCTCGTACAGCTGGCCCTCTACCTCGCCGGGGTTCCAGCTCTTGGGGAGGGCATCGGCACGATTACGTGAGTTCTCAGGGGCTGTGCTGGTCACCGTGCGATTCTAAGGAAGAGGGGGTGAGGACCCGAAGAGCGGGGTTTTCGGCGGATGAGGGACACCGAAAACCCCGCTCACATGTTCAGGTTACCGCCGATCCGCGCGCGGCCGAAGAATCCATATGGAATTCTCAGGTTTTGCCCGAATCCGTTGTCTGGGTGAGTGTTTGCACGCGGTTGTCGTTGGGACCGGCCACAACCGATCACGGTACGAGGATGTGCTGGGCGGCCGGAAGCGCGCGGAACGTAGCGGGCAACCGCCCCGCCGGTTCGCCGTCGGCGGTCGCGGGCGCTCCCGGCGCGCGCAGCGTCACCGCCGCCGCCCGATACTGCCGCAGTGCGGGATGATCGACCCTTTTCCCCGCCGACAGCGCCGGGAGCAGCCGCATCATCTCCAGCCGCGACATCGCCCCGATCACGCTCACCTCGAGCAGCCCGTCGTCGATCACCGCGTCCGGGCAGATCATCATTCCCCCGCCGTAGCTGTGCGTATTGCCCACCGCCACCATGATCGCGTCGGTCTCCACGATCTCCGATTGCCCTGTGGCCCCGGCCAATTCGATGCGATAGGGCACCGCGAGCCCACCGGCGAGTTCGGCGACCGCCGCCAGGGTGTACCGCAACGGCCCCTTCGGGTACCGCATCCTGTTGGCGCGCAAGGTGACTCGCGCGTCGAACCCGGTGCCCGCGACCGTCGCGAAGCGCAGCGGTTCGGGGAGGGGGTCCCCGCCGAATTCCGGCTCGCGCGCCTCCCCCCGCCCGGTTCCGAGGGACGGTCGGGTTTCGGGCCGCGGCCCGGGCTCGATCAGGCCGAGGTCGATGGGGCGGGTGCGGCCCGCGGCGATGATGTCGGCGGCGGCGATCGGGTCGTGGTCGGGGATGCCGAGTTCGCGGGCGAGATCGTTGCCGGTGCCGCCGGGGATCAGGCCGAGGGGGACCCCGCTGTCCGCGAGGGCTTGCAGGGTGATGCAGATCAGGCCGTCGCCGCCCGCGCAGGCCACGGCGTCGGGCGGGTCGTCGCCGGTGAGGGCGGCGCGGATGAGGGAGGTGGATTCCGCCGCGGTGGCGCCGCGGACCTCGGTGACCCGGATGCCGCGCTCGGTGAGGCGGGCGCGCGCCGGGGCGGCGGCGGTGAGGCCCTTGCCGTGGCCGGACAGGGGGTTGGTCACCAGCAGGACCGATCGCACGCTCACGGGATCAGCTTCCCAGGGTTGAGGATTCCGACGGGGTCGATCGCCTGTTTCACCGCGCGCAGCACACGGACGCCGATCTCGCCGATCTCCGCGCCGAGCCAGGGACGGTGGTCCGCCCCGACGGCGTGGTGGTGGGTGATCGTGCCGCCGCCGGCGAGGATGGCCTCGCTCGCGGCGCGTTTGGCACGCAGCCACTGGTCGAGGGGATCGTCGGCCTGCTTGGCGACGACGGTGAAGTACAGCGAGGCGCCGGTGGGATAGGTGTGCGAGATGTGGCACATCACCAGCGCGGGTGTGCCCTGCGCCGTGAGGCTTTCGGTGAGCGCGGTGGTGACCGCCGCCTTGAGCGCGCTCAGATTCGACCAGTTCGTCGCGGTTTCCAGTGTCTCGCACAGGATTCCGACGTCGAGCAGCGCGTCGCGCAGATACGGGGCGCGGAAGCGGCCGTGTTCCCAGTCGCGGGCGGGCTGCTCGCCCAGCGCGGCGCCCCCGGCGGCGGCCAGCAGTTCGCCCGCCTCCGCGGCGCGCGCCCGCACGTGCGCCGCGGTGCCCTCGAAGGTGGTGACGGCCAGGCACCCGGTGACGGGCGCGCCGCCGATGTCACCGGCCCGGGCCAGGTTGAGTCCGGTCTCGGCCTCGTCGGACAGGCGCAGCACGGTCGGGGCGGCGCCGGTCTGCACCACGGTCCGGAGCGCGGCCGCACCGGTGGCGAAGTCCGGGAACGACCACGCTTGGTAGGCAACGGTTTCCGGGATCGGATGCACGCGCAGCGTCACCTCCGTGACGATGCCGAGCGTGCCCTCCGATCCGGCGAACAGCTCGCGCAGATCCGGTCCGGCGGCCGAGGCCGGGGCGCGGCCGAGCTCGACCGTGCCGCTCGGGGTGGCCACGCGCAGCCGCTGGATCATGTCGTCGAAGCGGCCGTAGCCCGCCGACGCCTGCCCCGACGAGCGGGTGGCCGCGAACCCGCCGATGCTGGCGAATTCGAAACTCTGCGGGAAGTGGCCCAGCGACAGCCCGTGCGCGCCCAGCAGCGCCTCGGCCCGCGGACCCGTGAGCCCCGCGCCGAGTGTGGCGGTGTGGCTGACCGGATCAACATCGACGAGCGTGTCCAACCGCCGCAGATCCACCGCGACGACCGCCTCGAATTCGCCGCGCGCCGGATCGACGCCGCCGACCACGCTGGTGCCACCGCCGAAGGGCACCACCGCGATTCGCGCGGCGGCGCAGCGGGCCAGCACGGCCAGCACCTCGTCGTGATCGGCGGGGAAGACGACGGCGTCGGGGGCGTCCTGCGGACCGTCCGCGCGGCGGCGCAACAGGTCGAGGGTGCTCTTGCCGCCCGCGTGCAACAGCCGGTCCCGGTGGTCGATCGACACATGGTCCGCACCGACCACCGAGGACAGCTCCGCCAGCCGCTCCGCCGTCAACGCGGAGTCGCGGAGCGGCACGTCGCCCTCATCGCGACGGGCCACCGGCTCACCGGACACCCCGAACACCTGCGCCAGCAACGCGCGGATCTGCTCCGGCAGCGGCGCATGTCCGGACGGAATGCCCCAGGCGTTCCACACCATACTCGGAGGTTCGGGCGACTCGCCCGGTATCGGATGGGAAGAACCCGGCACACTCGTCTCGGTCATGCGTTACAGTCTGACATAGAATGTCAAGCAGTAACGAGAGGTGTGCGATGACCGCGAGTGAACCGCCGGAGGATCTGTCCGCCACGGACGTGGCGATTCTCGACGCGGCCCGCGCCTGCGTGGCCGAATTCGGCGTGCGCAGAACGACTCTCACGGAGGTCGCGCGCCGCGCGGGCGTGAGCCGTCCGACGGTCTACCGCCGCTGGCCCGACACCGGGGTCCTGATCGCGGACCTGCTCGTGCGGGAGATGCGGAGCATCGTCGGCCGCACCATCCCCGTCACGGGCCCCGCCCGCACCCGCCTGGTCGACGGCGTGGTCCGCGGCGCGGGCGCGCTGCGCTCGAACCCGTTGTTCGCCAAGATCTTCCGCACCGACACCGACCTGATGCTCACCTACGTCTTCGGCCGCCTGGGCCGCAACCAACGCGAACTGATCCTGCTGTTCGCCGCCCTCATCCGAGAGGGCCACCGCGACGGCAGCATCCGCCCCGGCGACCCCGACCAGATGGCCACCATGCTCCTCCTCATAGCCCAGTCGGCCGTCCAATCCGCCACCACCGTCGCCCCCTTCCTCGACGCCCCCACCCTCGACACCGAACTCACCCACGCCCTCGACGGCTACCTCCACCCCACGTAAACGACCCCAGCCGCACCCTTTGTTCGAATCCGCACCCCTTACAGGGCCTTACAACGGGTGCGGATCCGAATAAAGGGTGCGACTTGGGGTTGGTGAGCGGGTAATCGTCGGGATTTGGATGGGAGTGGTCATGGATGCGGTGTTGAATGCGGAGCGGCGGGGGCGGGAGTTGCGGGGGTTGGGGGACGGGGGGGTTGTGGATGTGCTCGTGGTGGGGGGTGGGGTTACCGGGGTGGGGGTGGCGTTGGACGCGGCTGCGCGGGGGTTGCGGACCGTATTGGTGGAGCGGCGGGATTTGGGGTTCGGGACCAGTCGGTGGAGTTCGAAGCTGGTGCACGGGGGGTTGCGGTATCTGGCGAGTGGTGGGGTGGGGATCGCTCGGGAGAGCGCGATCGAGCGGGATGTGTTGTTGGCGCGGACGGCGCCGCATTTGACGCGGTCGATTCCGCAGGTGGTGCCGTTGTTGCCTAATGTCGGTGGGGCGCAGCGGGTTCTGGTGCGGGCGGGGTTCGCGGCGGGGGATGTGTTGCGGCGCAGCGCGGGGACGTCGGCGGGGGTGTTGCCGCGGTCGCGGCGGGTGGCGGCGGCCGAGGCGGTGCGGATGGCGCCGACTCTGCGGCGAGCGGGGTTGCGGGGCGGATTGGTGGCGTGGGACGGGCAGCTCACCGACGACGCGCGGCTGGTGGTGGCGATCGGGCGGACGGCGGCGGCGCACGGGGCGAGCGTGCTCACCCGGGTGGAGGCGACCCGGGTGACGGAGAATTCGGCGGTGTTGCGGGACACGGTGTCCGGGGAGACCCTCGAGGTCCGCGCCCGGATCGTGATCAACGCCGCGGGGGTGTGGGCGGATCAGGTGGATCCGCGAATCTCGTTGCGGCCCAGCCGCGGAACGCATCTGGTCTTCGACGCGGCGGCGTTTGGCGGGTTATCGGCCTCGCTGACCGTCCCGATTCCCGGCAGCACCAGCCGTTTCGTGTTCGCCTTCCCCGCCGCACACGGGCGGGTCTACCTGGGCCTGACCGACGAGGACGCGCCGGGCCCGGTGCCCGACGAACCCGAACCGACCGACGCCGAGATCGATTTCCTGCTCGACACCGTCAACACGGTCCTCCGAGAACCCCTGCGCCGCAACGATATCCGCGGCCGGTTCGCGGGCCTGCGCCCGCTGCTGCGCACCGCCGACGAAAGCACCGCCGACATCTCCCGCGAACACGCCGTCCTGCGCGCCCCGGGCGCGCCCCTCACCATCGTCGGCGGCAAACTCACCACCTACCGCCGGATGGCCGAGGACGCCGTGGACGCCGCCGTGACCCAGGCCCGGCTGACCGCAGGCCCCTGCCGCACCGCGCGAATCCCGTTGGTGGGGGCAGTATCCGGCGCGGCCCGCGACCGCGTGCCCGCCCCACCGCTGCTGGTGGAGCGCTACGGCAGCGAGGCCACGATCGTCATGGACCTCGCCCGCCGCGACCCCGCCCTCGCCGAACCCGTCGCTCCCGGCCTCGACGTCCTCCGCGCCGAATTCGCCTACGCCGTCGCACACGAACTCGCCCTCGACCCCGCCGACCTCCTCGACCGCCGCACCCGCCTGGGCCTCGTCGCCGAGGACCGAGCCGCCGCCCTCCCCGCCGCGGAAGCCGCGCTCGCCGAGGCCCGCTGACCCGCGTCCGAAAGCGGCGCTGGGTGGCCGATGGTCGACTTCGCGGCGAGACCGGAAGGCCCGTAGGCTCGGGAGGCCCCGAGAAAGGAGCGGCCCCGTGACCGATCCGGCACCCGCGCGCCGCGTCGAGATGTTCGTGCCCGAGGCGGCCGACCCCCGCACCCGGCGCCACACCACCGGTGACGAGCGGCAGGTGCTCACCGAGATCCTCGCCGGTCAACGACAGACGCTGGTGCTGAAATGTGAAGGGCTGCACGAGAATTCGGCACTCCGCTCGGTACCGCCCTCGGCGCTGTCGCTGCTCGGCCTCGTCCGGCACCTCGCCGATATCGAACGCCGCTGGTTCCGGCGGGTGCTCGCCGGTGAACCGGCCCCGCCGCACTTCTCGACCCCCGACCGGCCCGACGCCGACTTCGACGACGCCACCCCGGACACCGCCGACGCCGCCTGGCGAGCCTGGCGCGCGGAGGTCGCCTTCGCCGAGGAGTTCACCGATCGAGCCGCGAATCTCGATGTGACAGGCGAGGATTCGTGGCTGGGCCCGGTCTCCTTGCGCTGGGTGCTGGCGCACATGATCGAGGAGTACGCGCGCCACAACGGCCACGCCGACCTGCTGCGGGAACGGATCGACGGGGCCGTCGGGCTCTGAGATCGACTCAGCGGGGGTTACCGCCGAGGCTGAAGCGGACGCCGGACGGATCGACCACCGCGGCCAGCCGCCCGTACGGGGAGTTCTGCGGCTCCATCTCGATCGAGCCACCGAGTTCCACCACCCTCTTCGCCGCCGCGTCGACATCCTCGGCGCCGAAGTAGATCTTCCAGCCGCTGGGCGAGCCCGCGGGTTCGTAGGGCGTCGCGTCCATCACGCCGCCGAGCATGGGCGACTCGGAATGGATTGTGGTGTAACGGAATTCGGGCGAGTCCGAGACGGTGAACGGGTCCTGCCAGCCGAACGTCTCGCGGTAGAAGCTCAGCGCCCGGTCGTAGTCGTGGGTGTGCAGCTCGAACCAGGTCGGGTAGTCGACGTGGTCGCTCCACACGCCGCCCGTGGCCACGCCGAAGCTGCCGAACCCGGGGTGCACCCCGCCCTGCCACACGCCGACGCTCGCACCGCTCGGATCGGCCAGCACGGCCATGGTGCCCAGGTCACCGACGGGCATGGGCTCGTACAGAACCCGACCGCCGTGGTCGGGCGCGGCGTCGGCGATGGCCTTGGCGTCGGGCGCGGCCAGGTAGACCGTCCACTGGTTCGGCGCGCCGTCGGAGCCGTCGTTGCGCATCCCCCCGGCCACGGCGTTGCCGTCCTTGCGGAAGGTGATGTACCCGCCGAACTCTTCGGCGATATCGGCCGTCCAGCCGAACAGCTCACCGTAGAACTCGACGGCCCGCTCGGCGTCGGGGGTGAAAAGCTCGACCCAGCACGGATCTCCGGGCCTGAAGGTGTAGGTCATGACGACTCCTCTCGGGAGGGGATGTTGCTCACCTACTCCGACGGCCCGCGCGCCCGGAATTCATCGCCTCAGTGGTCGTCGCGCGCCTCGAGTTTCGGCACCAGCCGGTCGAGCATCCCCTCCAGCAGCGCCTCCTCGTCCCCGGTGAGTTCGGCCAGCGCCTTGTAGGTCCGCACCTGCGCGGCCCGGATCCGGTCGGCCAGCTCGCGGCCCTCGTCGGTGGGGGCCAGATACTTCACCCGCCGATCCGACGGATTCACCGTGCGGCGCACCAGCCCCCGCGTCTCCATGCGGTCGGCCACCCCGGTCAGATTCGACGGGTCGCACGCCAGCTGCGCGGCCAGCGCCCGCATGGGCAGCTCCCCCGGCGGCTCGTTCAACGCCAGCAACAGCTTGGCCTGCGTCAGCGTGAGCCCGTGTTCCTCGGCCGCGGTGAGGAAGTCGTGCATGTACGCGGTGACGAAGCGCGCGATCAGCAATGACAGCGCGCTTCGGCTTGTGGCCGGGCTCATAGTCGCGATCCTACCTCCACGATTGACATCGACGATCTTTGAAGCCTTAGATGCTTGAGGACTTCAAACTTATCTATGTTCAAGCATCTGGAGGTGCTCGTGGCCGAATCGAAGGGTTCGCTGCTGACCGGCGTCCTGGCCTTCGCGGCGATGATCGTGACGGTCATGCAGACCCAGGCCGTGCCGATCCTCGGGCTCATCGCCACCGATCTGGGCGTCTCGACCACCTCGGTGAGCTGGGTGACCACGGCGACGCTGCTGTCCGCGGCGGTGTGCACGCCGCTGCTCGGGCGCGTCGGGGATCTGTACGGCAAGAAGCCCACGCTGCTGGTCGTGCTGGTGGTGGCGGCGATCGGTTCGGTCGTGTCGGCGCTGGCGAATTCGCTGGGGACGCTGCTGGTGGGCCGCACGTTGCAGGGCGTGGCGACCGCGATCTTCCCGCTCGCGCTGGCCATGCTGCGCGAACAGGTCCCGGCCGCCCGGCTGCATCACGCGATGGCGATCGTGAGCGGCACGCTCGGCTTCGGCGGCGGGCTCGGCCTGGTGACCACCGGCCTGCTGACCAAGGGCGCGCATCCGGACTATCACGTGGTGTTCTGGTTCACGGCCGGGCTGTCGGTGCTGGCGCTCGTCGCGGCCGCGGTGGCCGTCCCGGCGACGGGGACCCGGCATCCGGGCAGCGTGGACCTGCCGGGCGCGGCGGCGCTGGGCGGATTCCTCGTCCTGCTGTTGCTGCCGATCTCGCAGGGTCACGAGTGGGGCTGGACCTCGGCGGCGACGCTGGGCTGCTTCGCCGCGGCGGTGGTGTTCGCGGTGGCGTGGGTGCTCATCGAACGCCGGGTGGCCGCGCCGCTGGTGGACCTCGCCATGTTCACCCACCGGCCGGTGCTGTTCACCAACCTCGCCGGGATGTTCGTCGGCTTCGCCATGTTCCTGCTGTTCATGGGCATTTCGTATCTGGCCCAGATGCCAAGGCACGCAACGGGTTACGGGTTCGAGGCGTCGATCCTGCGGGCCTCGGTGGAATATCTGCTGCCCACCGCGCTCGCCTCCATGGCGGCCGCGCCGCTGGGCGGGATCCTGGTGGGCCGGATCGGCGGTCGGCTCGTGCTGGCCTTGGCCGGACTGGTCGGGGTGGCGGGATTCGCCTGGATGGCGCTCGCGCACGACGACACCGGCTCGGTGATCTGGGCCGGGGTGGTGGTCGGCGTCGCGATCAGCCTGGCGTACGCGGCCATGCCCGCGTTGATCGCCGCGGCGGTGCCGCATCATCAGAGCGGCATCGCCAACGGCATCAACTCCATCTCCCGCACGGTCGGCAGCTCACTGGGCAGCGCGATCATCACGACGCTGCTGACCGCCAAGCTCCTGCCGCGGCTGCCGCTGCCGCAGGAGGGCCAGTTCACGGTGGCGTTCTGGGTCGGGGCGGGCGCGTGCGCGGCCACGCTGCTCGCGGCCCTGTTCGGTTTGCGCCGGGAGTCGGCTCAGCCGCCGGTCACGATGCAGGAGCCGAGCACGTTGATGCCCTGCCCGACCGACAGCTCCAAGGTGGCCGCCGGGATGTCGGGCGACTGATCCTCCTGCACCGCGGCCAGAATGTGCTGCCCCTGGGTGGTCGGCACCCAGTCGATGACCGAGGTGGCCGAACCGGAACGGGCCCAGCCGATGAGCTGGCCGTTGTCGAAGAAGGCGACGCGGCCGACCGGATCGGTCACCCGGGCCTGCAAGCCGTAGTGGCACCCCGTGCCGTAGTTGGTGGCCGAGCCGAAGCTCACGTCCGATCCGGCGCCGAGCTGGGTCACCGCGGCGTCGGCGGGCGCGGCGAGGGCGAGGGCGCCCGCGCCCAGCGCGCCGCCGAGGAGTGCTGCTCCGATCCTGCTGGTCATGTGCATCCTGTTCGATCTCGATTCCCGGGCGGCCGTCGCCCGCGGGTCGGCCTCCATCCTCGCTCGACACGCGGGCAACCGGGGGCGGAAACGCTCGATTGCCGGGCAAGCGACAAAAAGAGGACGATGGCGTTATGCATCGTGACGCGCCGACCAGCGACATCGACGAGACCCGGGTGACGATCACGCCGCCCAAGGATCGGGCCGCGGGCGTCGAGGCGGTGGCCGTGGCACTCGAGCGCGCGGTCGAGGAGATGGGTGTCGTCCGCACCGCGCGCACGCTGGCCCGGCTCAATCAACGGCACGGCTTCGACTGCCCGGGGTGCGCGTGGCCCGAGCCGACCGGGCATCGCCGACCCGCCGAATTCTGCGAGAACGGGGCCAAGGCCGTCGCCGAGGAGGCCACGCTGCGCACGGTCGGCCCGGAGTTCTTCGCCGAACACTCCCTCGCCGATCTCGCGGACAAGTCCGGCTACTGGCTGGGCCAGCAGGGACGGCTCACCCATCCGATGGTGCTGCGGCCCGGCGACACGCACTACTCCCCCATCGCCTGGGACGACGCGTACCGGCTGATCGCGAACACGTTGCGCGACTTGGCATCTCCCGACGAGGCCGTCTTCTACACCTCCGGGCGCACCGCCAACGAGACGGCCTTCCTCTACCAACTGCTCGTGCGCTCTTATGGCACCAACAATCTGCCGGATTGCTCCAACATGTGCCACGAGTCCTCGGGCGCCGCGCTGAGTTCGTCCATCGGCATCGGCAAGGGTTCGGTGTCGATCGACGATTTCGCGGCGGCGGACCTGATCGTGGTGGCCGGGCAGAATCCGGGCACCAACCATCCCCGGATGCTGTCGGCGCTGGCCACCGCGAAGGCCAACGGCGCCACGGTGATCGCGGTCAACCCGCTGCCCGAGACCGGTCTGATCGGCTTCCGCGACCCGCAGACGCTCAAGGGCCTGACCACCGGCGTCACCATCGCCGACGACTTCCTCCAGATCCGGCTCGGCGGCGATATGGCGCTGTTCCGGGGGCTGGCGCGGCTGCTGTTCGAGGCCGAGGACCGCGCGCCCGGCACGGTCGTGGACCGCGCCTTCGTCGACGCGCACACCGTGGGTTTCGCCGAATTCGAGAAGCAGTCCCGCGCGGTCGATCTCGACCTGGTCGAGGAGGCCACCGGCCTCACCCGCGCACAACTCGAACGCACCGCGCGCCTGCTCGCCGACTCGAAGGCGACCATCGTCTGCTGGGCGATGGGGTTGACCCAGCAGCGGCACGGGGTCGCCACCATCGAGGAGATCACCAACGTGCTGCTGATGCGCGGCATGATCGGCAAACCCGGCGCGGGGGTGTGCCCGGTGCGCGGGCACTCCAACGTGCAGGGCGACCGGACCATGGGGATCTGGGAGAAGATGCCCGAGAGTTTCCTCGCCGCACTGGATTCCGAGTTCGGCATCCGCAGCCCGCGCGGGCACGGCTACGACACCGTGGCCGCGATCCGGGCCATGCGCGACGGGAAGGCGAAGGTGTTCTTCGGGATGGGCGGCAATTTCGTATCCGCCACGCCCGATACCGCGGTCACCGAGGCGGCGCTGCGCGGATGCGAGCTGACCGTGCAGGTCTCCACGAAACTCAATCGCAGCCACGTCGTGCACGGGCGCACCGCGCTCATCCTGCCGACCCTCGGGCGCTCCGATCGGGACGTGCAGGGCGGGGTCGGACAGCAGGTGTCGGTGGAGGATTCGATGTCGATGGTGCATCTGTCGACCGGTCGGCTCACGCCCGTCGGCGCGGAGTTGCGCAGCGAGGTCGCCATCGTGTGCGAGCTGGCGCGGGAGCTGCTCGGGCCGGAGCATCCGGTGCCGTGGGAGCGGTTCCGCGGCGACTACGACACGATCCGCGACGCGATCGGCCGGGTCGTGCCCGGATGCGCGGATTACAATCGGAAAGTACGGGAGCGCAACGGTTTCCAGTTGCCGCATCCGCCGCGCGACGCCCGCGAGTTCCGCACGGGGACGGGCCGGGCGAATTTCGCGGTGAACGAGCTGGCGTGGTTGCCGGTGCCGCCCGGGCGATTGATCCTCCAGACGCTGCGCAGCCACGATCAGTACAACACCACCATCTACGGGCTCGACGACCGGTATCGCGGAATTCACCACGGGCGCAAGGTCGTTCTGGTGCATCCGGAGGATATCGCCGCGTTCGGCTTCGCCGAGGGCGAGCTGGTGGATCTGGTGTCGGAGTGGGTCGACGGGAGCGAGCGGCGGGTCGGCGGGTTCCGGCTGGTGCCGTACGCGACGCCGCGCGGGAACGCCGCCGCCTACTACCCGGAGACGAATCCCCTTGTGCCGCTGGATCACGTGGCCGAGCGGTCCAACACCCCGGTGTCCAAGGCGGTCACCATCCGGCTGGAACGGGCGTCGGCGTGAGCCGGGTGACCGCGCGCCGCAAGACCACGCGCATCTCCCCCGCCGGAGTCGCGCAGCGACCCGACACCCTGGCGGTGGAGGAGCCGCTGGAGTTGCGGGTCGACGGGCGCTCGCTGACCGTCACCATGCGCACGCCCGGCGACGATGTGGATCTCGCGCACGGATTCCTGTTGAGCGAGAACATCATCGGGGCGCGGGAGGACATCGTCTCCGCGCGCTACTGCGCGGGGACCGACGCCGAGGGGCGCAATACCTACAACGTGCTCGACATCCATCTGCGCACGCCCACGCCGATCACGGCGCGCGGCTTCCTGACCACGAGCGCGTGCGGATTGTGCGGGAAGACCGCGCTCGACGAGGTGCGCACGCGGACGCGGTTCCCGATTCCGGCGGACGGGCCGCTCGTCGACACCGAGGTGCTGGCCGCGTTGCCGGACGAATTGCGTTCGCGGCAAAGGGTTTTCGACGCCACCGGGGGTTTGCACGCGGCCGGGCTGTTCACCGTGGACGGCACGCCGCTCGCGGTCCGCGAGGATGTGGGGCGGCACAACGCGGTGGACAAGGTGATCGGGTGGGCGTTGCGGGAGAACCGGGTTCCCGCACACGATCTCGTGCTGATGGTGAGCGGGCGGGCGTCGTTCGAGCTGGCGCAGAAGGCGGTGATGGCGGGGATTCCGGTGCTGGGGGCGGTGTCGGCGCCGAGTTCGCTGGCGGTGGATCTGGCCGTCGAATCCGGGCTCACACTGGTCGGATTCCTGCGCGGGGAGACGATGAACGTGTATTCCGGGATGCATCGGCTGAAGCCGCGCTGACGCAGCCGGATTCGCGGGCCCGCGCTCTTGTTCGTGGTCCCGTGCTCTTGTTCGCGGACCCGCGCGCTCGTTCGCGGACCCGCGCTCTTGTTCGCGGACCCGCGCGCTCGTTCGCGGACCCGCGCGCTCGTTCGCGGACCCGCGCGCTCGTTCGCGGACCCGCGCTCTTGTTCGCGGACACCGGTCGTTCTACGGTGTGGGCACCGGAATGCGACGGCGAACGGGAGGCCCCGATGCGGATCTCGGTGCAACGGGCGGGTGACAACCTGCGGGTGCGGATGCGGCTGGACGTGAATCGACGCCGGTGGCTGATCACGCAGATCGCGCTCGGCGCGCTCGCGGTCATCGGGGCGTATGTGGGGCTGTGGGCGACGGTCGCGCCGGAGGCGTGGTACCGCAGTTTTCCCGGGCTCGGGATGAACTGGGTCGCGATGGACGGGCCCTACAACCATCACCTCGCCGGGGACGTCGGGGCGTTCTTCCTCGGGCTCGCGGCGGTGGCGGGGGCGGCGCTGTACTTCGGCGACAGTCTGCTGGCCCGGGTGGCCGGGCTGGGGTGGGTGGTGTTCGGGGTGATCCATCTGATCTATCACGCCGCGCACAAACCGGCCGAAATGTCTTCGGGGAACTACACGCTCAGCCTGTTGTCGGTGATCCTGCTGCCCGTGCTGGGCCTGGCCGCCCTGCTGGCCGCGCCGCGCGAACGGGTCCGGTTGCGCGATCCCGCGCCGATGACTTTCCGGCTGCCGGGCCGTCGTAACAGGTGAGTCACCGTAGGCGATGAGCAGACATCGGACAAAGGTTCAACGGCGAACCACGGAGGATCAACGGCGATCTTCGGCAACGGGCGCGACTGGGGGCATCGGTCGTCACCGAGTTCGATAGCGAGGTCGCGGGGGGGCGTCACTACGGGGTGGCGCTCTCGCCGGTGATCTCCTCGCGCGGCAATGCCGCGAGAGTGGTCAGGGCATTGAGGAACCCGCGCCGGTCCGCCGGATCGAGCCGCCCGAGCAGCGCTTCCTCTCTGGCCTGGATGTCCGCCTGCACGGCGTCCCGCACGGCCCTCCCCTCGGGCGTGAGCGCGAGCAACCGAGCCCGCCGATCCGCCGGATCCGGCCGCCGCTCGATCCATCCCCGCGCCTGCAATTCGTCCAGCACCGGAATGATCCGCGTCTTGTCGGCCCCGATCTCCTCGGCCAGCACCCCCTGCCCCCGCGCGGTCCCCCGCCCCAGCGCCACCAACACGCTGTACCCCCACATGCTCACCCCGTGCTCCGCCAGCACCGGCTTCTCCAACGCCATCAGAATCCGCCCCAACGGCACGATCATCGCCGCCAGATCCGGCCGCTCCACCTCACCCATGCCGCCCAACATATCCACTCCCCCAGGTTCGGCAGCACAGCCGCACCCTTTGTTGGAATCCGCACCCTTTGTGGGGCCCTGGAAGGGGTGCGGATTCGGATAAGGGGTGCGGCTGGGTTGCCGGTCAGTGGGGCCAGTGGGGGGAGCGGCCGAGGGCGGTGAGGATTCGGGTGAGGGGGTCGGCGGGGGTGGGGGTGGGGAGGGCGGGGGCGAAGGGGGCGTTGGGGATGTGGCGGTATTCGTTGTCGGGGACGGCCAGGGCTATGCGGAGGGCCTCGTCGGCGAGGGCGGGTGGGAGGTGGTAGTCGAGGTCGAGGGCGCGGGCGACGTCCCAGCCGTGGACGACGTAGTCGATGAAGTGGAAGCCGATGGCCTGGTGGCCGGGGGCGGTGAAGCCCTCGGCGAATTCGGGGAGGGCGAAGTCTCTGGTCAGGACGTCGGGGGAGGCGTAGGCGGTGGTCACCTCGGTGGCGGCGGCCGCGTAGTCGGCCACCGGGTCGTCGCCGAGGGGAGTGGGTTGCCAGACGGCCAGGTCGGCGCCCTCGCCTCGGGCGGCGGCGGCGAAGCCTCGGTGTTGAGCGGTCATGTGGGACAACAGGTCTCGGAGGTTCCAGGCGGAGCAGGGGGTGGGTCGATCGAGGTCGTCGGGCTTGGCGTGGGCGACGATCTCGACGCTGTAGTCGACCGCGCGGCGGTTGAGGTCTCGAATGTCTGTCATACAAGAATAGTAAGCGCATGAGTATCGTATGTCTACGCTTATTATCTACGCCCGCTGACCAAGCGCGAGCCGACACAACGAAACGGGCCCGGGAGACGAATCTCCCGGGCCCGTTCGAAAGCGGGGAACTACGCCGACTTCTCCCGGCGCTCGGTCCGCGCGACCGGCTTGCGGGGCACGATCGTCGGCAGCACATTGTCGTTGACCGTATCGGCGTTGACGACCACCTTGGCCACATCGTCGCGGCTGGGGATGTCGTACATCACCGGCAGCAGCACTTCCTCCATGATGGCGCGCAGGCCGCGGGCGCCCGTGCCGCGCAGAATGGCTTGGTCCGCAACGGCTTCCAGCGCGTCGGTGGTGAACTCCAGTTCCACACCGTCCATTTCGAACAGGCGGACGTACTGCTTCACCAGCGCGTTCTTGGGCTCGGACAGGATGCGGACCAGCGAGTCCTTGTCCAGGTTGGTGACCGAGGCGACGACGGGCAGGCGGCCGATGAACTCGGGGATCAGGCCGAACTTGATCAGATCCTCCGGCATCACCTCGGCGAAGTGATCGGCGGTGTCGATGTCGGCCTTGGACCGCACCTCCGCGCCGAAACCGATGCCGCGCTTGCCGACCCGGTCCTGCACGATCTTCTCCAGACCCGCGAACGCGCCCGCCACGATGAACAGCACGTTGGTCGTGTCGATCTGGATGAACTCCTGATGCGGATGCTTGCGCCCGCCCTGCGGCGGCACGCTGGCCTGGGTGCCCTCGAGGATCTTCAGCAGCGCCTGCTGCACACCCTCGCCCGACACGTCGCGGGTGATCGAGGGGTTCTCGGACTTGCGGGCGATCTTGTCGACCTCGTCGATGTAGATGATGCCCGTCTCGGCGCGCTTGACGTCGTAGTCGGCGGCCTGGATCAGCTTGAGCAGGATGTTCTCGACGTCCTCGCCGACATAGCCCGCCTCGGTGAGGGCGGTGGCGTCGGCGATCGCGAACGGGACGTTGAGCATCTTGGCCAGCGTCTGCGCGAGGTAGGTCTTCCCGCAGCCGGTGGGGCCCAGCATCAGAATGTTCGACTTGGACAATTCGACCGGTTCGCCGCGATTGTCGCGGCCTTTGTCCCCGGCCTGAATACGCTTGTAGTGGTTGTACACCGCGACGGCGAGCGTGCGTTTCGCCGAATCCTGGCCGATCACGTACTGCTCGAGGAACTCTCGAATCTCCGCCGGCTTGGGCAGCTCGTCGAGTTTCACCTCGCTGGACTCGGCCAGCTCCTCTTCGATGATCTCGTTGCACAGATCGATGCACTCGTCGCAGATGTATACACCCGGTCCCGCAATGAGCTTCTTGACCTGCTTCTGACTCTTTCCGCAGAACGAGCACTTGAGCAGATCGCCGCCATCACCGATGCGCGCCATCTCGTGGGTCCCTACTTCCTTGTCCGCGTGCAACCGTCTGTCTCGGAAGCCGACAAGCCGCCTTCGAACTACGCTACCCGCCCACATCGATCAGTGTCGTGCGCTGATCGGATTTTTCGAAGCTTCGGCAGTGCGTTCTCAGGCCTTCGACCGTGCCGACAACCATGAGCAAAGGTCCCTGAAGTGACCGTACCCGGTCGACGCGAAACAGGTCGACAACTTGGGGCACGTTTCTCACTCCGGCTGCCTTCCGCCACGACGACGGAAGGCAGCCGCGGGTCACTTCTTCTGGGCGCTCAACTTCCGGTAGTCGAACACCGTATCGATGATGCCGTATTCCTTGGCCTCCTCGGCGGTGAGGATCTTGTCCCGATCGGTGTCCTTGCGGATCGTGTCGGCGTCCTTGCCGGTGTGGCGGGCCAGGGTCTTCTCCATCTGGCGGCGCATGCGCTCGATCTCGGCGGCCTGGATCTCCAGGTCGGAGACCTGGCCCTGGATGCCGCCCTCGAGCGAGGGCTGATGGATCAGCACGCGGGCGTTGGGCAGGCAGGCGCGCTTGCCGGGGGTACCCGCGGCCAGCAGCACCGCGGCCGCGGAGGCGGCCTGACCCAGGCATACGGTCGCCACGTCGGCGCGCACGTACTGCATGGTGTCGTAGATGGCCATCAGCGCGGTGAACGAACCACCGGGCGAGTTGATGTACATCGTGATGTCGCGGTCGGGGTCCAGCGACTCGAGCACCAGCAGCTGGGCCATGATGTCGTTGGCCGAGGTGTCGTCCACCGTCGCGCCGAGGAAGATGATGCGCTCCTCGAACAGCTTGTTGTACGGGTTGGACTCCTTGACACCGAAGCTCGAGTGCTCGATGAACGAGGGCAGGATGTAGCGCGACTGCGGCCCGGCGGGCGCGGTTCCGGACAGGCCGGCGCGGGGATCGATGATCATCTTCGTCTCCAAGTCTCGAATGGGTGAGCTACTGGGCGGCGCCGTTGCTGTCGCCGACCTGGCGGGCGTGCGAGATCACCCGGTCGATGAAGCCGTACTCCAGGGCCTCCTTCGCCGTGAACCACCGGTCGCGGTCGGCGTCGGCGGTGACCTGCTCGAGCGACTTCCCGGTGTGCAACGCCTGCAGCTCGTTCAGTTCGCGCTTGGTGTGGGCGAACTGCTCGGCCTGGATGGCGATGTCGGCCGCCGAACCGCCGATTCCCGCCGAGGGCTGGTGCATCATGATCCGCGCGTGCGGCAGCGCGTGCCGCTTGCCCTTGGTGCCCGCGGTCAGCAGGAACTGGCCCATCGAGGCCGCCAGGCCCAGCCCGTAGGTGGCGATGTCGCACTCGACCAGCTGCATGGTGTCGTAGATCGCCATGCCCGCGGTCACCGAACCACCGGGAGAGTTGATGTAGAGCGCGATGTCGCGGGTGGGGTCCTCGGCCGACAACAGCAGGATCTGAGCGCAGAGCTTGTTGGCGATGTCGTCGTCGACCTGGGTGCCCAGGAAGATGATGCGCTCCCGCAGCAGGCGCTCGTAGACCGAATCACTGAGGTTGAGCCCAGCAGTGGGGGACGTCATGACCGGCCCTGCCTGATTGATTGTCACGGATACCTGCCCTCTCTCACCGGCACGGTGCTAGCTAGCACGGCCATTTCTGATTCGCTGACACAAACCCTAACGAAGCAGGGCGGCACCGAACTCCCGGTACCGCCCTCGCTTCGCTCACAGCGCAACGCTCGCAACCATTCCCGGACGTTCGCGCTGGTGATGCATGATTACTCGGCGCTCGCCTCGACGGCCTCGGCCGCGTCGGCCTCCTCGGCGGCCGGGTCGCCGAACATCTCGGCGGTGTCGACCGTGTTGCCCTCGGTGTCGGTCACCGCGGCCTGGCCGACCACGCCCGCGAGCGCCTTGCCGCGACGCACGTCGGCGAAGATCGCGCCCAGCTGGCCGGCCTGCTGCACCTGCTGGATGAACTGCTCGGGCGACATGCCGTAGCGCTGCGACTGGAACAGGATCCGCTCGGTCAGCTCGTCCTGGCCGACCTGGGTGTTGTCCTTCTCCGCGATGGCGTCCAGCAGCAGCTGGGTCTTCACCGACCGCTCGGCGGCCTCCTTGGTGTCCTTGTCGAACTCCTCGCGGGAGGAGCCCTGCGCCTCGAGGGCCTCGGCGAGCTTGGCCTCGTCGTGGTCGAAGCCGTGCACCGCGTCGTGCAGCACGGCGTCGACCTCGGCCTGCACCGCGCCCTCGGGCAGCGGCACCTCGGTCCGCTCCAGCAGCGCCTCGAGCACCTTGTCGCGGATCTCGCCCGCCTGCTGCACCTTCTTGGACTGCTCCACGCGACCGCGCAGATCGGTCTTCAGTTCCTCGATGGTGTCGAATTCGCTTGCCATCTGGGCGAATTCGTCGTCGGCCTCGGGCAGCTCGCGCTCCTTGACCGAGTTCACCTTGACGGTGATGACGGCCTCCTTGCCCGCGAACTCACCGGCCACCAGGGTGGAGGTGAACTCCTTGGACTCCTCGGCGGTCATGCCGATCAGGGTCTCGTCCAGGCCCTCGATGAGCTGGCCCGAGCCGACCTCGTGCGACAGGCCGGTGGTCGACGCCTCGCTGACCTCCTGGCCGTCGACGGTGGCCGACAGGTCGATGGAGACGAAGTCGCCGTCCTGCACGGGACGCTCGACGTTCTTCAGCGTGCCGAAGCGCTGACGCAGCGACTGGAGCTGGTCCTCGATGTCCTCGTCGGAGATCGAGATCGGGTCCACGGTGACCGCGATGCTGGAGTACTCGGGCAGTTCGATCTCGGGGCGGACGTCGACCTCGGCGGTGAAGGCCAGCTCCTCGCCGTCCTCGATCTTGGTGATCTCGATCTCGGGGCGGCCGATGACCTTCACCTCGGAGGTCTGCACGGCCTCGCCGTACTTGGCGGGCAGCGCGTCGTTGACGACCTGCTCGAGGATCGCGCCGCGACCCAGGCGGGCCTCCAGCAACTTGGCGGGGGCCTTGCCCGGCCGGAAACCGGGGATGCGCACCTGCTGGGCCAGCGCCTTGTACGCCTTGTCGAAGTCGGGCTTCAGTTCCTCGAAGGGCACCTCGACATTGATGCGGACCCGGGTCGGGCTCAGCTGCTCGACGGTGCTCTTCACGGACATGCTCCTCGTTCTGTTCGTTGTGACGATGTCGGTTTCCCCCCGATCACATCCAGCTAAGGCTAGTCGACGGCACCGACCGGACTGCAATCGGCCGCGCGTCAGCCCACCTTCACCGCGTCGGTGACGAAGACCAGGGTCTCGTTGGGCTTGATGCCGTTGCCGCCGCGGCCGTAACCGAGGTTCGGCGGGACGATCAGCAGCCGGCGCGCGCCCTGCTGCACACCGAGCAGGCCCTGGTCCCAGCCCGGAATCACCTTGCCCGCACCGAGAGTCAGCTGGAACGGCTCGCCGCTGTCGAAGGAGCTGTCCAGCTTCTGGCGATCCGACCAGGTGACCAGGGTGTAGTTCATGGTCAACGGCTGGCCCGCGACCGCGCCCGGGCCGCTGCCCGCGACGAGATCCTTGGTGATCAGCTTGGTCGGCGGATCGCAGTTTTCGGGGATGGTGATGGTCGGCGCCTCGCCGAAGCCGCCCGTGACGCCGATGTCCTCGGCGGCGCATTCGCGGCCGTGGCTCGCGGTGGGCGTCGCCGCGGCGGTCGACGGGCGGGCGAGGGCGGACGAGGAGGGCGCGGGCGTACTCGTATCGTCGCCGCTGCCGCAGGCGGTGAGCGCGACCGCGGCGGCGGCGAGCGCGGTCGAGCCGAGGATCCGGGCCAGAGAGGTCATGGGCGGCACCCTATTCCACCGCGCCGACTCCGCCGTGCGCCGGTAGCGTGACTGGCGAGCCGCAGGATGGGTAGGCCCTTCGCGACACCCACGTGAGGAGTTCGCATGACCCAGTTGGCCAGCGCCGGGGGCGACACCTCGGCCGACAATGTCGGCAGCCGCGGCGGCGACACCGTCGCACCCGAGCCGTACCGCCTCGGCGAGGCGCCCGGCCCGCTCGATCGCGATCAGCTCGCCGACCTCGACGCCTGGTGGCGCGCGGCGAACTATCTGGCGGTCGGCCAGATCTATCTGATGGACAACGCGCTGCTGCGCGAACCGCTGGAACCCGAGCACATCAAGCCGCGCCTGCTCGGCCACTTCGGCACCGTCCCGGGGCTGAATCTGGTGTGGGCCCATGCCAATCGGGCGATCCTGGCCCGCGAGCTGGACGCCGTCTTCGTGGCGGGCCCGGGACACGGCGGCCCGGGACCCAACGCGTGCGGCTGGCTCGAGGGCACGTATTCCGAGCTGTACAGCCACATTCCGCGCGACGCGGAGGGGATGCGGGAGTTCTTCCGGCAGTTCTCCTACCCCGGCGGCGTGCCCAGCCACTGCGCCCCGGAGACGCCCGGATCGTTCCACGAGGGCGGCGAGCTGGGCTATTCGCTGCTGCACGCGTTCGGCGCGGCGCTGGACAATCCGGAGCTGACCGTGTTCTGCGTGATCGGCGACGGCGAGGCGGAGACCGGACCGCTCGCGGGCAGCTGGCACGCCAACAAGTTCCTCAACCCCGCGCGCGACGGCGCGGTCGTGCCGATCCTGGCGCTCAACCAGTACAAGATCGCCAATCCGACGCTGCTGGCCCGCATTCCGGAGTCCGAACTGGTGTCGCTGCTGCGCGGCTACGGGTACGAGCCGATCGTGGTCGCGGGCGACGACCCGGCCACGGTCCATCAGGCGATGGCCACGGCCGTCGACTCGTGCCTGGACCGGATCGCCGAGATCCAGCGCGTCGCCCGCGCGGGCGCCGACGGCACGCGACCGACCTGGCCGATGATCGTGCTGCGCACCCCGAAGGGCTGGACCTGTCCGCCGGTGGTCGACGGCGATCGGGTCGAGGGCACCTTCCGCGCGCATCAGGTCCCGTTGCCCGGCGCGCGTTCGGACGCCTCGCACCGCGCGGTGCTCGAACAGTGGCTGCGGTCCTACCGCCCCGAGGACCTGTTCGACGACGACGGCCGCCCGAAACCCCGGCTGCTGCGGCTCAATCCGATCGGCGAGCGCCGCATGAGCGCCAACCCGGTCGCCAACGGCGGTGCGCTGCTGCGGGATCTGCGATTGCCCGACTGGCGGGAGTACGGCGTCGAGGTCACCGAACCCGGTGCGAGCAAACACGAGGCGACCCGGGTGCTGGGCGCGTGGCTGCGCGACGTGACCGCCGCCAACCCCGACAACTTCCTCACCTTCGCCCCGGACGAGCTGGCCAGCAACCGACTCCAGGACATCCTCGAGGTCACCGGCCGCAACTGGCAGGCCGAGATCGGCGAGTTCGACGTGGGCCTCGATCGCCGCGGCCGGGCGATCGAGGTGCTGTCGGAGCACATGTGCCAGGGCCTGCTCGAGGGCTATCTGCTGACCGGCAGGCACGGGGTGTTCACCTGCTACGAGGCGTTCATCCACATCGTCGACGCCATGTTCAACCAGCACGCCAAGTGGTTGGACGCGAGCGCGAAAGTGCCCTGGCGACGGCCGGTTCCGAGCCTGAACTACCTGCTCTCCTCGCATGTGTGGCGGCAGGACCACAACGGGTTCACCCATCAGGACCCCGGCTTCCTCGATGTCGTGCTGAACAAGAAGCCCTCGATCGTGCGGGCGTACCTGCCGCCGGACGCCAACACGCTGCTGTCCATCTACGACCACTGCCTGCGTTCGCGGCAGTACGTGAATGTCGTGGTGGCGGGCAAACAGCCGCAACAGGATTGGCTGTCGGTGCCCGAGGCCGCCGCGCACTGCGCGCGCGGGGTGGGCATCTGGGACTGGGCGGGCCACAACGACGAACCGGGCACCCTCCCCGATGTCGTGCTCGCCTGCGCCGGGGATGTGCCGACGCTGGAGACCCTCGCCGCCGCGGCCATCCTGCGGGACCGGTTGCCGCGGTTGCGCATCCGCGTGGTGAACGTGGTGGATCTCATGCGCCTGGTGCCCACCGAGGAGCACCCGCACGGTTTGCCCGACCGCGAGTTCGACACCCTGTTCACCACCGACCGGCCCGTCATCTTCGCCTTCCACGGCTACCCGTGGCTCATCCACCGGCTCACCTACCGCCGCACCAACCACGGCGAACTGCATGTGCGCGGCTACAAGGAGAACGGCACCACCACAACGCCGTTCGATATGGTCATGCTCAACGATCTGGACCGGTATCACCTGGTCATGGACGTCATCGACCGGGTGCCGGGACTGGGCGCGCGGGCCGCGGGACTGCGGCAGGAGATGGTCGACGCGCGGCTCGCGGCGCGGTCGTGGACGCGCGAACACGGCGAGGACATCCCCGAGGTGGCCGACTGGACCTGGCCCTACCAGCGGTCCTGAGAGCGCGGTCGCGCGATGGTAGCCAAGTCGTCATACCGATTAAGAATGAATACAATCCACCAAAACCGTGCGTGCGGTTATAAGCTCCCGTCATTGCCCCTGGCAACAGGGGCAGGGATGAGGGATTGGACAACCGCATGCAGTTGCGCAGCACCGGCACGATGCCCACGCCTCCGTGGCACGCCGAGACCGTCACCGGCACGACCTCGTTCGCGCTGCGATTCACCGGTTACCTGTACGCGGTCGGGCTGCGCGACGCGGTCGCCGATCTGATCGCCCGGCACGAACCCCTTCGTACGGTGGAATCGGCGGCGGCGCATCTGGTGTTAGCACCGGAGGCCGCGCCGATTCCCGATCTCGTTCCGGTGCTGGTCACGCCGGGCGAATTGTCCCGGGCGGTGGACGAATTCGTGACCGGGCCGGCGCCGACCGTCTCGGCCGCACCCGTGCGGGCGCGATCGTTCCGGGTGCTCGGCGGTCTGGACGATCCGGCCGAACATCTGCTGGTGCTGGTGATCTCCACCCATGTCACCGACCGGATCTCCCCCGCCCGGCTGGCCCGCGATTTGATGACCGCCTACGCGGCCCGCCGCCGCAACCTGCCGCCGACCTGGAGCCTGCCGCGGCCGGTGCATCCGCTGCACGTCCACGAGCTGCGCCGGGTCGAACTGATCGAGGACGCGCTGTCGCTGGTCGAACAACTCGCCACCGCAAGCTGATTCGGCTCACCCGCGCGGCAGCTCGACGGTGAAGGTCGCGCCCGCGCCGGGCGCGCTGGTCACGGTGACCCGCCCGCCGTGCGCCTGGACCAGTGCCTGCACGATCGACAGTCCCAGTCCGGTGCCGCCGCTGGCGCGGGTGCGGGAGCTGTCGGTGCGGTAGAAGCGTTCGAACACGCGCGCCGCGGCGTCCTCGGACAGGCCGGGGCCCCGATCGATCACCTCGACGCGCACCCGCTCGGCCTCCGGGGTGAGCCGCACCGTGATCGGCGTGCCCGGCGGGGTGTGCGCGACCGCGTTGCCGACCAGGTTCATCAACACCTGCCGCAGCCGCCCCGCGTCGCCGGAGACCTCCAGAGTGCCTGTGCCCGAGGCGATGTCGAGATCGATCGGATGCTCCCGTTCGGCCATGACGCGAGCGCTGTGCACGACCTCACCCGCCAGCGACAGCAGATCCACGGGCGCGCGGCGCAGGGGCCGTTGCGCGTCGAGCCGGGCCAACATGAGCAGGTCCTCCACGAGCACGCCCATCCGCGCGGCCTCGGCCTCGATCCGTTCGAGCACCAGATGCGGATCCGGGCTCGCCCCTTGGCGATACAGTTCCGCGAAGCCGCGGATGGTGGTGAGCGGGGTGCGCAGCTCGTGGCTGGCGTCGGCGATGAACCGGCGCATATTGGCCTCCGACCGCCGCGCGGCCTCCTCGGACGCCTCGGTGGCCGCGACGCCGTGCTGGATCTGGGCGAGCATAGCGTTGAGCGAGCGCGCGAGATGATCGATCTCGGTGTCCACGCCCCGCACCGGCACCCGGCGGTTCAGGTCCCCGCCCGCGATGGCCGCGGCGGTCTCCTCCACCTCGCGCAGCGGGCGCAGACCCCGGCGCACCACGAAATAGCCTGCGACACCGAGCAATACGAGCGCGGTGAGGCCGGTGCCGGTCTCGAAGACGATGAGCCGGGACACGGTGTCGCGATTGTCGGTGAGCGGCAACGCGATCACCGTGGAGCCGTAGTCGTTGGCGACGGTGAGCACCCGCCACTTCGTATCCCCGCCCGCGGCGGAATCGACCGTGACCGGACCGGATCCGTGCACCTCGGTCAGATCGGGCGCCGATCCCTCGCGATGGTCCAGATAGACCTCGCCGTCGGGCAGGCTGCGCACCTCGAAGAAGCGCCGCGGCTGATCGGCGTCCTGCGCCTGCGGCGGCGGGCCGGGCATCCCGGCCGGGACGTAGCGCACGCCCTCGGGCGAGTCGACGCGGGTCACCGGGCGCGGTTTCGCCCAGTCCCGCGCGGCGTCGTAGAGCTGATCATCGATGCGGGCGGTGAGCGATCTCGACAGCGCGGAGGTGACGGCGAAACCCGATGCGGCCAGGACGATTCCGGCCAGTGTCACCATCGCCACCACGAGGCCCACGCGCAACGGGATCGCCGAGACCCGGCGCGCGATTCCCGCCCGGGTCAGCGCTCTGATCATAGGTCCAGGTCTACCGCCGGGCGCTGGGAGCGGGCTGCGTCGGTCCTGGGCGTTTGCTGAGCGCTCAGCCCGCGCCGAGGCGCTCGATCAGCCGATCGATGAGCGGCCGCTGGCCCGCGGACAGTTTGGTCCGGGCGAGGTCCGGTGCGAACCACGCGGCCCGATCGATCTCCGGGAACGTCTGCGTCCGGCCCGAGCGCGGCGGCCATTCCAGCTCGAAGGTCCCCGGCACGACGTCGGCGGGATCGAGATCGCCCTCGACCGCCCACACCACGACCTGCTTGCGGCCGCCGCTGTAGCGCACCTCGCCGAGGTCCACCCACTCCCCCGCGGGCACCGGCAGCCCGAGTTCCTCGGTGAACTCCCGCGCCGCGGCCACCCGCGGCTCCTCGGCGCCGGGTTCGTACTCGCCCTTGGGCACCGACCACGCCCCCGCGTCCTTGCGCGCCCACAGCGGTCCGCCCATATGCCCGAGCAACACCTCCAGGCCGGGCCGCCGCCGATAGACCAGGACTCCCGCGCTGTATCTCATGGTCGCAGTCTGCCGCATCGAAACCCGCGCGCCGCCAACGGCTTACGCGGTCGTCTCGGACGAATCGCCGTCGCCGTCGTCGGTCGTGGAGACCCCGCCGCCGGTGGCCTCGGCGATGATCCCCAGGATCAGGAACAGCACCAGCAGCACCCGGCCCGCGGTGGACACGAGCAGCGGCCGGGTCGGCGAGTGCGGGGCCGTCCCCGCGGCCGGGGCGTCCCCGAACAGCCCCCACGGATACGCGGGCGTCAGCAGATACACATACGCCGAGGTCCGCAGGTGCAGCCGCAGTCCCGCCGCCGACGCCTCGAACAACGCCCGCGGCTGCCGCCCGAGCACCAGCACCACCACCCACACGACGATCGCCACGCTCGACCACCCCGCGTACAACAGATTCGTCACGACGAGCACCGGCAGCGCCAGCACCAACCGGAAGAACACCGCCACCCGATTCAACCGCGTCGGCGCCGGAAACCTTACGCGCACCGGATGATCCGCGGGCGCCGCCTCGAACGTGAACGGCGGATACCGATCCACCACGAGCAACACATACGCCCCCACCCGCACCTCGTAGGCCACGATCCCCCGCAACACCTCCCCACACCACTGCGGCAACCGCCCCAGGACCAGCGCCGCGAACCACCCGACGATCACCACGACGAGGACCGCCACTTGCAGCGCCCAGACCACGATCAGCTGCGGAATCGCCAGCAGCAACCGGAGCAGCACGGTCCATCGGCGTTGCGGGTAGGGCGCCAGAATATCCAGCTCGACGGGTTCGGGTGCCTCGGCGGCGGGCAGCGGTCCGGGGGCGACGGTCATATTCGCAGACGATAGGCAACTCCCCAGCGAATCGCGGGATCCACGCCGAGGTTTCGCTCGCGCGGTCGAACCGAGACATGCCCAGAGGAAGTCGATGCCGAATTCGGAACCCCCGTACTCAAGCACAGAACCTTCGCAACGTTCAGTAAGTACCGTTCGAACCGGAATTTACAAGGCGCTTAGACGTCCGCGTTTCCGATCCCCCGCGGTGATTCGAGACCGCCGTATTATCATGAGCCCTCCGGCAATTCACCGCGCGACGAAAGGGCTGTTACGCATGGCAAAGAAGGTCACCGTCGAGCTGGTCGACGACTATGACGGCGAGTCCAAGGCCGAGGAGACGATTCGCTTCGCCATCGACGGGGTCGAGTACGAAATCGACCTGTCGACACTCAACGCGGGCAAGTTGCGGGAAACGTTGGAGCCGTGGGTGAAGCCCGCCCGCAAGGTCGGCCGGATCGCCCGGGGCAAGCGCACCGTCAGCACGTCGAGGACCTCGACGGACAAGGCGCAGAGCGCCGCCATCCGGGAGTGGGCGCGCAAGAACGGGTACGACGTGTCGAGCCGCGGACGCATTCAGGGCGAGGTCATCGAGGCGTACAACAAGGCGAGTTAGCGGCGGCACCCTGGTTCCGTCTGAGCCATACCCTACGAATTCGGGGGTTGAGTAGCCTTTTCCGCCACCATCCCCAGAAACCGGCGCACCTCAGGCACTTTCACATAGGCCCGCAACGCGGCAGCTGTCTCATTCAGACGCTTTTGCATCCGGGCTGAAGCCAGACCCGAGACTGTCGGCAATGTCGCGGTGAGAACCGAGCAAGCCCGCGCGATATCGCCGCTCTATCGGACGGCCTGTTGGTCCCCTGTCGCGGCGGTCATCATCTCGGCCGTCGCACCGGCGAGCCGCCGCCCCACGGCGTCGCTGTAACTGCCCGCGTCGAGCAGGTGCCGCACATAGCGAACCGGTCCTAGGCCAAGCCGCGGAGGCGATCACCCCGGTCACCAGGTCGAGGTCATGAATCTGGGTGACGGTCTTGTTGCCGCTCAACCGATTTCGCCCCAGACGAGCGGCTCATACGGCTTCGAGTATTTCCTCGAAGCTCTCGGCCGGAATACCGGGCTTACCAACCGAGCACACCGGCAGCGAATGAGGCGGTGAGTGCTCGACGAGCCGAGGACGAGGACACCGAGGGCAGTCGCACGACACCCGGACACCCATCCGGCGACCGCCGTGGGCGTATACCCCTACTCCTCGACGGCGACGAGTTTCGCCCTTCACCAGAACCCACCCCGGCCCGTTACCCAAGTCAAGGATCCGATCAGCCCATGGTCGGCCTCCTAAGCCGCTACTCCAACAGATTGCAAGCAGCGGAACTTCGAAGGGTCATAGAGGTCGCTGAGGCTTCACCGCCTCGCTCACCTGCGGACACAGGCATCGAGGTCCCTCAACCTCGCTACTTGCGACGACGGTTGTCGCCACAGACGCAGGCACAGATCGTCGAGGCGTACGAAGCGGGAACGCCGACAACGGAGCTTGCTCGCCAGTTCGGCGTAGCGAAGTCCGGGATCTTGAAGCTCCTCAAGGACAACGGTGTTGAAATGCGCCGTCAGCCAATGACTATGGAGGAAGTTGATCTTGCCGTCAAGCTGTATCAGGAGGAGAAGCTGTCGCTTCTGGCCGTTGGCCAGAAGCTTGGCAAACCAAAAGGGACTATCAGGGACGTGCTGCTCGGGCGCGGGGTACGGCTAAGGGATGCGCATGGCAGGGAGCGCTAAGTTACTGCGAGGGCCCTGTCTGCATGTCGCTATCGGCCAACACCTGCGGCCAACTGATCTAGAAGCAGTACAAGTCCTTCCGCCGAACCATCATCAGTCGATGCGGAGCACACGAATTTGTCGTCTCCATCGTAAAACCCTGCGAACCAGCCTCGATGGTTAATGCGTTCCCACGCAAGCAGCTCGTTCTTGTCGTTGATGAGTATGCGTCCACCGTTAGGCAAGCTAACCTCAATTGACTCGCAGCCGCCGCCGGTGTCGGCAATGCTTGCGAGGTAGTTGTTGTCTGCCAGCAGCCTCAGTACGTCGCTGTATTCGCGTGCAGCGCCATGGACCTGCTCGATGTTGCGTTGTATCGTCATATTAAATTGTCCCCTTTTTAATTACGTTTCTCGACCCCGGCGAGGTCTTCTAGCTGTAGCGTGAACCGCTGCTGCCCGTCGCAAATAGTAATCCTGACCGGCCTGGCCTTGTAGGCGACGCGCATGCCCCGTTCGTTTCTGGGAGTGAACTCCACCTCATCCACCGCAGCGCCGGTCGGCTCCAGCTGCTGCACCGCCCTCGCCAACTCGACCAAGGGCCCGTAGAGCTTGGCGTACTTCCGCATAACACGGTATTCGGCGGTCGAGTGTGGTTCTGGTGACTTCATCGTTCATTATCGCTTGCAGCGAAATCCGCTGCTCATATAACCAATACATTCTGTATCAGCTATATCTGTAAATTACAGTAACATAGTACGGTCACCGATACAACCTGTATCTGTCACTATGCCGGTAAATCAGATACGCTTGTGGTGAATGAATATCCGAGAAGCAGCCGCTTTAAAGACCTTCGGCAAAAAGATTGCTGAGCTTCGTCGAGCGCGTGGTCTGACGCAGGAGCAACTGGCCGAGCGGTCTGATCTGGCCCTACCGACGATTGCGGCGATCGAACGCGGCAAGCGATGGCCGCGCTTGATGACCTTGCAGAAGCTCGCCAAGGCGCTGCACGTACCAACTGGCGATCTGTTCGAGCGGCTATAGCCGCTACGGAACTGCTCCTTCGAAGTGGTGTATAGCCTTGCGTCGGGCTACGGTTATCTCGCCTGAAGAACTTCCTACTCAAGAGGGGTCGAAACGCATGGCAAAGAAGGTCACCGTCGAGCTGGTCGACGACTATGACGGCAAGTCCAAGGCCGAAGAAACGATCCGCTTCGCGATCGACGGCGTTGAGTACGAAATCGACCTGTCGACACTCAACGCGGGTAAGCTGCGGGAGACGTTGGAGCCGTGGGTGAAACCTGCTCGCAAGGTCGGCCGGATCGCCAGGGGGAGGCGCCACACCGGCGCGTCGACGTCGACCTCCACGGACAAGGTCCAGAGTGCGGCGATTCGCGAGTGGGCCCGCAAGAACGGCTACGAGGTGTCGAGCCGCGGGCGGATTCAGGGGGAGGTCATCGAGGCGTACAACAAGGCGAGCTAGCGCCTCGCCCAGCGTGGTGATCGCCTGGGTTTGACGTTCATGCGATCGAGCCAGTCGACCAGGTCGGCGGCATCGGGGTTGTCCTTGATGCCGTCACGAAGTGCGGCAAATAGGCCCCGGCGGCAGTAGTAGTACCACGTTTGGTAGGCCGCACTGCCGCCATACCGGTCGGGAATCTGACTCCAGTCGTTGCCGCCCAGAAACTTGTAGCGCAACCCATTGAGGAAGTTTCGCCTCCTTGTCAACTCTTGCTCGGACAGTGGCCGAATGCCCTCATGCCCACCGGCATTCCGCCGCCACGGAAAATGTGGGACGAGTAGTCGCCACTCGGCATCGGTTAGATCGGTCGGCGTCGAGCCAACAGCATTTTCCCACGCGGTGAGGAGCTGGGGTGGCGTCAGCAGACGCACCAGGTCGTCGGGGCGTGCAGTGCGATCGAGTTGCTTCAGTGTCGCCTTCTGGCTCGCGAGGGCCGTCTCGTATACGGCCTGGCTGTCAGCATGGCGCTCCAGCCAGGCAATCGTGTCCGCGCGCGCATCTTCGGATGGCCAGTCGGTCATCCCACCGAGCAACTGGTTGAGTGTGGGCACCGCGGCCACGGCAGCATCATGAACCTTGACGGCAAGCTCCCACGGTTCCGAGGTGTCGAGCAGGTCGTCGACGGCGGCTTCGCGGGAACGGGGTTCGGCTTTGTCGTCGCGCTCCGGCGAGCACAGCTCGGCGAAAACATTGGCTGGACAATGGTGCAGGAGGTACTTCGTGATCGTCTGCCGCAGTTCGGGTGTCCACCGCTGGATATTGAAGCCAACCTGACCGCCATCCGGCAGGTTGTATTCGTAAATATTGCCAAACTGGGGATCGAGATACTTTGCCAGCAGTTCGTATTGCGGATAGCCATCGTTCATTCAATACTTATTCTGAACCGAATGCGTCGTTTCGTCAAACATGAGTGCTGGAATTACTTGGTGTGGCGGTTCGACTCCGGGCTCTCGTCCTAGCGCGCCTGTCACGAAACTGCCTGCCACCGCGCGCGTCGGTCTCCGCTTCGCAGCGACTGGACCCGCACCTCCAGCTGCTCGGCGGCCGCTGGTTTGTGCGGTGCCAGACGGATGTACGACGCGATCGAGTGCAGTTCGGCGATGTCGCGGAGCAGCTGCCAGCCTGACCAGCCAAGAATGTCGTAGCCGTAGGCGTCGAGGAACTCCCGCCGCTCGGTCTCTGGGCGCTGGAAATGATCGGGCAGCCCGCCGATGAGGTCCAGCTCCTTCGGCCCGATGCAGCATTGGTCCCAGTCGATCAGCACGTATCCGTCGCCGTCCCACACCAGATTCTCAGTGTGGGCGTCGGCGTGAACTACGCCGTGGCCCAAGGGGAAGCGCGTCACCTGGTAGGTGTCGACCAGTTCCGCGGCACGTTTTCTGATCCATTGGCGGTCATCCGCTGACAGCTCGGGCTGCTCGCGGGCATCCTCCAGGTCGAGTGCTTCGCGCAGGCGGTGCAGCGGCCGGTATTCGGGGAGCGGAAACGGTGGGAGGGGCTGGCGGTGTAGGCGGCGCAGCACCGACGCGACATCGTCCAGCGTCGGCCGCCTGGGCGTGGGACGGTACGGCCAGAAAGTCGCGACCGCACCGTCAGCGACGACGGGTTGCGGACCGGAAAGTGGTTGCAGGCCAATTGGTTCCGTCGATTGCATGTTCAGCCAGCGCGTGACGGCGATGGCGGCGTGGGCCCGCTGGCGGCGCAGGTCGGTATCGGGCGCCAGACGAACGATGATCCCGCTCTCTGCTTCGCCCGGAAGCAGATAGACGGCGTTAGACCGTGTGTGCAGCAAGCGCGCGGCCCGGCTGGCGATGCCGAACGTTCGACAGACCGTATCCAATGCCTCGGTACCGGGCAGTTCACTGTCCGAGCCGCCTGGTGACGGCAGCCTCACGCCACCACCGGCATGGCCGCCTGGATGTCGGCGCGCAGTTCGGCGACGTCGGACCGGCGAGCGAAGGGTGCGGCCGCGGCGGACAGATCCCGAAGGCGCGCGTAGCAGCGTGTCGACGCTAGCTTCCCGATCGCCGAAATCGCTTGGTAGCCCGTCTTCACTGCCGTCTCGGTATCACCAGCGCGGAACTGCGCCGAGGCCAGCGGCGGCAGGTTGACGGCGCGGCTGCGAGCGTGGACGGTCTCGTAGGTACCAACCGCCGTGCTGAGCAGATCGGCGGCCGCGGGGGCGTGCTCGGGCTGCGTCTTGGACAGCAGGTGCATGGCGTAGCCCTGCTGTGCGGTGATCTCCGCTTCGGACACCACGCCGCGCCAGCAGCGTGCCCACGGTGGCACCGGGGCGGACGTGGCGTCGTCGTAACGTTGTTCGGACTGGCCGAGTGCCCGGCG
Organism: Nocardia sp. NPDC003482; assembly: GCF_053588115.1. Classification (NCBI taxonomy): domain Bacteria; kingdom Bacillati; phylum Actinomycetota; class Actinomycetes; order Mycobacteriales; family Nocardiaceae; genus Nocardia; species Nocardia sp. NPDC003482. The sequence continues at coordinate 84,853 of NZ_JBSFPI010000008.1, read as the reverse complement.
CATCGGTTCGACCTCGCCTTGCGTGGCCCGGCACCACCCGAGGACGGCGAAAACGTACGCCTCGGTGGTGATCGCCGCCGGGTGTTTCCGGTTCCCGGACGTGGCCTGCGCCAGTTGGGTCACCTTGAGCGCTTCGTCCGGTCGACCCAGGTGCAGCGATTGGTGCGCCATGTCGAGCAGCACGCTGATGGTGAGATCGGTGCTGCGCGGATGGTCTTCGCCTTGATGCGCGGCGTCGAGGGCGTAGGTCCACAGCTTGCGGGCGGCGTCATGATCTTCGACGTCGTAGGCCAGCCAGCCCGCCATGCTCGCCAGTTCGGCCGTGGCGATCAGTAAACGCGGACGCAAATCGTCTGAGCACGAGGCGTTTTGGAGCGCGCGCACCTGATGCAACTGTGTCAGCGCGGCGCTGCGGCACAAGCCGCCGCCGTGTGCCAGATCCCAGCGCCGGAACCCGTCCGTGATCGCCTCGATGGCGTCGATGTCGGAAGCGCCGATGTGCGTCCGCGACGACGGCACCGCCTCGCCCGGCAGCTGATTGCCGAGCCGGGCGAGTTCCGGATGCAAGTTCGAGCCGAGTGTGGCTGCTGTCAGGAGTACTAAGAAATCTCGTCGGTCCACCCAACTCACCTCCTTGTTCGCCAGGCTACCGGTCACACCGGCAACGAAGCCGAGCAAGTGAGCCGGGATGCCCAGGCGGGTGGCAACGCGCGCTACCACCTTGACATGTCCAATGCCGCGCTCGCCGCGCTCGACCGCGGAGATGCGCGATTGGCTGATATCTAGCAGCAGACCGAGTTGGGTCTGACTGATGCCTGCTTGCTTACGCACCGCCAGGAAGACCGCGCCGAAGTCGTAGCGGCTGAGCGCCGTTCGCAGCTGCTGCGTTTCATAGAACCCGGCCGGGAGGCGCGATGCAATTTCACCCGCATAAGCACATGATGAACAATCGTTGATCGAGGCTATCCCCTCCACGGTGCACGTACACCACCCCAGTGTTCGCCTGCTCATGGTCGCTCTCCGCTCCCTGATGTCGACCGGCGCGCCGCCTGCCGAAACCGACTCGCCAAAAACGCGAAATGCCCCGTATTTTCGGCCGGTTTCGCCTCGTGGCGCGTACCGCGTTTTGCCAGGTAAACCCACCAAATACAGGGCTGTCAAGGCCCAATGGGGCTATGCGTGGCGGGCCTTGGGCTGCTTGGCCTTCGGATAAACGCTTGACCTGCACCCGGCACCGGGGCGACGCCCTCAAGCCCTTGAAGGCGCACCGGTTTGCCGGAGGACAGGCAGGCCGGTGGCTACGAGCCCCCGGTGCCGGGTGCGGTCCTTGATCCTCTCGCCACGAACCGAGGTCTCGATCATGCACACCCTGGCCATGCACCACACCCTCGCCCTTTCCCTCACTCTTTCCGAACAGGAAACCCACGCCGCCCCGGAGACACCCTTCACGGTCGACCGGGCCCACGCGGTGATGCAGTTCCACATCGCTTGTCGGGCAACGAAATGCCCGCGCAAGGCGGCCGCGCTCGGAGCGCTGGCGAACTCCGGCCGCTTGGTGCCCTCGACGACGCACCCACGGTGATCTGCCATGACCACCACCGCTAATGACGATCACCACCCCGACCGCGGGCCCGGCGACTGCTCGCTCGGGCAACCTGCCATGGGTCATTCACCCTGCGACGCTTCGGATGCCGTGGCCGAGTGGGCGCCGCTGGAGCCGCTACACACCGAATCGGTGGGCGAGGTCGTGGCGCGGATGGCGCGGCTGTGGGAAGCGATGTACGACAAGGCCCGCCACTGCCTGACCGAGGACTTTCCCGAAGCAGCGCAGCTGTTCGAGCTGTGCCAGGGCTACGACTACTTGGCGGCCGAGATCGAAACTGGCCGCCGCATTCCGCCCGGCATGTAGTCCACCATGCCCACCACAGGTTCGTCTCGGCCACCACGCCCTTCCCGCCGGGTCCGCCACCTCCACATCGAATCCGGCGCTCTCTCGCTGGACTACCAGGCTCCGGCTGACCAAGCCGAGCAGGTGGCCGAGGAACTTGCGGGGGCGTTGGCGGACTTCGAGTTGGTGGTGACGGTCGACGATGACGTGCGGCCGGGGTTGCCGCCATTGCCGTGCGGCGAGCTGTGGGACTGAAGCTAACCACCGGGCCCGCGCCGCTCGCATCGAACGTATTGCCCACCAATGCTTTTCGAGCCCTCCGCAGCCGAAAGGGATCTTTCACTCATGCCTGACGACCACCAGGCCGAATCGTCGACCGATCTTCCGACACACCACGTCTACTACGGCCTCACCCCTGACCGCCCGCTGGCTTTCACCGTGCCGCCCGTCGAAGCCACCCCGGATACGCCGCTGCCGGACGCTGGTGCCTTCCTGCAGGTGTGTGCCGGTGTCGAGCAGCCGACCACGGTCATGTCGCGCGGCGTACGGGAACTAGTAGGTATCTGGCGGCACGTCTTTGAGCAGCGGCCGACAGACATGAGCCAACTGAATGAGCAGCTGAATCTGCACATCTGGTTCATCGACCGTGAAGCAGGTGGCCACACGAAAGATATTGCCTGCCAGGGTGATACGCCGCTCAGCCCGTCAACTTATGGGCAGTGGGTGGCGTGGTTGGTGTGGAAGTACGTCCTCTATGCCCTGCGGCAGAACGATCCGGCTCACCAGGAGCGTGATGCTGCCGAACTCAGTTGGTGCATCGCGTCGTTCAACGAGCTGGTGACTGCGGTCCAGGCCGGACGCTTGCGCTTGCCACCGGAGCAGGGCCCGGAGGGTGATGGCACAGAATTTCCGCCCCGGCGGGTGTGGCCGCATCCCTCCACGAGTGGCGGGAACCCGTCGTGAGCTTTCCGGTGCCGGATCATACGTTCGTTCGCGCGGACAGCGTGCTGGCGGAAGTTCTGTGCCATGCCCACCTCATGGACCTGACGCACGAGCGGGCCGAGGAGCTGCGCTTCGTCCACCAAGACCATCACCCGGACGAGTGCGTGGTGCATTTGGAGGCGGCCTGCTTGTTGCTTACGCAGGATGAGGACGGCCACTGACGTGGCCGCCTCGCTGGTCCTTGTGCTGTGGCCGGGGTCGGTGTTCTTCACGGCCGTGCTCAGCTACCGGATCGGGGCGTATTGGGGTTCCGACGAGCACCAGGGAGAAAGGACACCACGACGGGCTGAATGGGAGGGGCAGCTGAAGCATGATGACCGATCACCGCGCCCATTGCCTCCCCGGCCAATTCGTTGGTGGAGCGATGAGGACGATACGCGGGAAATACCAAGAATTAGCGACCAGCGCCACCGCTACAGGGAGGATGATGTCAACTGATCTAGACATCGTTTCGGAGCGTGCACATGCGTTCTCGGCTAGACTCTCTGGACTACGTAACTATCGTCAACAATCCGGGGGTTTGTCGGTAGCGTCTGCTTTCAGAGTGGCTGGAAACGGACGCACCAGTAGAAAATTTGCACGTATCATTGCAATTTGTTTTACTATGAGCTATGCCAACCCTTTCTAGCAATCCTGACCTCAAAGCTATTCAAGAGTATGTGAGCCAGCTTGAATTCGAACGCGGGTTCGACGGCAACACCGTCCAGCAGGCGTGCCTTCTACTCGGCGAGGAAGTTGGGGAGTTGTTCAAGGCGGTACGCAAGCAGCAGAAGATGCGATTGGATCAGAAATCGTCGGTGGGAACGGTCGAGGAGGAGCTGGCCGACATTCTGATCTACGTCTGCTCGATTGCCAATCGCCTCGGCATCGAACTTGAGCAGGCGTTCCGCGACAAAGAAGAATTGAATAAACGGCGTGCCTGGGTGAGCCGCCCGGACACGGACAAGACGGAGTAACCGGCCCCGCACGTAGATTCGGGCCGTTGGGGAGAAGATGAAAGATACCAAGGGAATATTCGTCGCAGTCGACGGCCCGAAAAACGTGGGAAAGACGAGTGTTCTCATGCGCGCTCGGCTTCTGTTGGAGCATGCGGGTGTGTCTGCACTCTTCACCAAGGAGCCGACGCCGAATTTTCGTCTTGATAATGAGCAGCAGCATTCCGGTTATCGGCTGGCGGAGTTACTGACAGCCGATAGGGCAGCCCATCTCGCCGACACAGTCCTCCCCGCACTCAAGACACATGACATCGTTGTCACCGATCGGTACATCGCTTCCTCGCTCGTGTTCCAAGTTGTCGATGGTGTCTCGTTTTCCCAAGTGTGGGCACTCAATCGCAGGTTCCCCTTGCCCGACCTCAATATTTTTCTGCTCGCAGATATACCGAGCCTATTGCGCCGCCGCAGGCTGCGTGCGAGCCATACTCGCCTCGAACAGACCGACCCTCAGATAGAATCTGACTTCTATCGGGAGGCGAGCGAATTTATGGAAAAACAAGGCACTCAGACAGTGCATATCGACAACAGCGACAGCTCTTCCGAAGACGACACCGCGCACGCCATTTCTCGCGCCATCCTCGACGTGACCAGGAGTGACGATGCTTGACGTTCTACCGATTCGCCGAATCGACAGTGCCGAATCTGGGTTTGCCTTCGTACTCGGCGTCTTGTTCAACCAACAAGTTCGTGCCGACTACGCTTGGCAAGCGCCGCACCGGCTAGAGGAGCGGCTTGGCACCCTGTCGCCTGGCGCGATTATCACCCTTGATGAGGGTGAGTTTGCGGTGGCATTCGCAAAGTCGCCCGCCATTCATCCGTTCACGAAGCGGATGGCGCACAATGCCTACGAAATCGCCTACCTTGTTACCGAACGCTACGACGGTGACGCACGAAATATCTGGGCACCTCGTGTCACTGCCAGCGAGTTCATCCGTCGCCTGTCTGAATTTCCTGGCATCGGTGAGCATAAGGCCAAAGTCGCGCTATTTGTGGCGACCGTGCAATTGGGAATTCCGGTACTTGAGGACGGGGGTGACTACAACATCAGCTCCTGCACCAGTTTGGCGCAGCTCTTTCACCCGCACCACCAGCCCGCACTCACTAATTAGGGTGAAGCGGCCCCACGCGAGGGGATTTTCACATGCTCGATACCGCTATGTATCCGCTGCCAGAACTGCACTTCGATCATGTCGAACAGTGCTACCGAACTGACGACAACAACGCCGTCGAAGACCTCATCGAGAAGATGACCGTCCCGCTCAGTGCGACGTATCAGCTCACGCGCTTTTGCAACCTCAAGTGCGTTTACTGTTCCGAGCCACCGGACGGCATCAGCACCAAACTGGAAGTCCACCTGGAACGCGTCGACCGGCTCAAAGGCATGCGCCGGATCATCGTGGCCGGTGGCGAACCGATGGTGTACAAGCACTTTTGGCCGTTCATGGAGTACGTTCGCGACAAGTTCGAATTGGTCGTGCTGTCTACCAACGCCGTGATGATCGGCCCCAACGAAGCGGCCAGGCTGAAAGACTTGGTGGACTACATCGACGTCACGCTTGACGGCCCGCGCCGCCAGCACGACGCCATTCGCGGCAACTATCCCAAGGTGACGCGCGGCCTGATGTCGGTGGCGCTGCAACAGATTCCGTTATCGGTAATCTGTGTGTACATGCCGCCGGAACGGAACATGCTCAACAAGCCACGTCCCGGCAACCGCGATGTCATCCACTACATCTGTCAGCAGGCCGATCTGCTCGGCGCGGTCAAGACGAAAATCCTCACGCCGATCCCGAAAGGGCGCAGTGAGGACATCTTCGAGGAGTTCGTCCCGCAACAGGAGTTGGACGACCTGGCTGATTTCCTGGCTGGAGAGAAAGAGCGCAACGGTTGGCGCTCCCGCATCATCATTTCGGATTGGATGCGGATCGGCAAAGGCCATGCCTGGTTGATCGAGCCCAACGGTCGCGTCGTCGCGTCGCCGGTGTGGGGTATGGATGACTGCATCCACCCCTTCGGCAGCATGGCAGACCCGGTAGCTGCACAGCCCGCGGACAGGTTCGAGTACGGGCTCGACGCAGCCGGCCTCTGGGCTGCCTACCCGTACCGGAAGGAACATTTGTCGAAGTATCTGGAGCGGACACTGATCGTCCGTTAGCATGCGAACAACCCCCATGTAGCCGGTGCCGCATGGGGCTTCGTGCTGGTCGGGAGACCCGCCTATTTTTCTATCTTGTCGAGTAGTTCCGACAGCGTCACATTCAACGCCCGAGCAAGTTTCGCCATGTTATCCAGCGAGACACTTTGCCCACCCCGTTCGATCGCGCTGATATACGTGCGATGCAGGTTGGCGCGTTCCGCCAAATCCTCTTGACTCAACTCTCGATCATGCCGAATAGCGCGTAATCGTTTCCCGAATTTTACCCTGAGCTTAGTGTCAACATAATTCATATCTACCATCAAGACTAGACAAATGTATTCAATAGCTCTACAGTCAGTCTTGTACAAATTGAATAATATTGAGTGCAGAAACGGGGGTGTATGAGAAAACGAATATCGCAAAAAGTCGCCGAAATCAGGGCGGCGAGAAAATTCCAGCAGCTGTATGTGCCGCTAATGGAACTGATTGATCGGCTTCAGGACCTAGAGCCCGGCGGCACGCTGGTCGATGACATTATTATTGATCGCGACAAGCAAGGACATGTTCATATCGAATATACGGCGCACCCGATCAGCCTGGTCATCAAGGATAAGGATAAGGCGCTAATCCTGAGAGTGCTCGACGCAGATGACTTTCAGCCGCGAACACGTACGAAGTCAGGCGACCAAGGAAAAGTCATCGGCTTTCGTCACGAACCGCATCCGAACGTGTAGCCGTCTTCGAGCACGCGCATATCGCTACGCGCGAGGGCGACGCCAGCAGCCTCAAGGTTTGTGACAACCTCGGACAGGGTGGCGAGACCCGGATCATCTGCTGACTCGGAGTCGCCGAGGTCCTGGCCGAAGTCAACCATCACCACGTCGTCACCACGGGTGCGCCAGTCGACGAGACTGATTGGCAGGAACCCGGCCGCGGACAGCCGACCAGCAGTAATGCCTGCCTGATGAAGCAGCTCGCGCCGCTGCTGACCGGAGACTGTCGCGACGTGCGGGAAAAAGTCGTACTCCACGAACTCTTCGACAAGAGTGGCAGCATCGTGCAGGTACAGGCGGGGGACGCTAATCCCCAGGCTGGCGAGCGTTTCCCGCCGGTTTAACCAGGCTTGGAAAATCTCGGCAAGCGACCCCGAGCCCCACGCCACGCATGCTTTCATCAGGTATCGGGTGGTGCCGGAATCTCGAACGACAGAGAAGCCGTAGATGTACGTTTCGGCGCCGCCACGCATCCAGTCGAAGTCAACCCGCAAGCTGAACGGCTCGTCGGCGTGATCCAACAATCCTGCCGAAGCTAGTGCCTCGGCGGTGCTGTCGCTGTGGCTCAGTTTTTGAAGCTCGCCGTCGAGCGTCCAACCCTCGGGCACGCTTAATTGCCCAGTTCGTCCGAGGTGTACACCTGATCCTGAAGCGCGTCCGTGTAGGTGTGCAGGTCACTGTCAGGGAAGAAGCGCTTGATCTCGATGAGCGCGGTATCCACCGAATCGGACGAGTGAACCAGGTTCTTCTGGATGCTCATCGCCAAGTCGCCGCGGATCGTTCCCGGCTCAGCGGTGCGGGCCTTGGTCACCCCGGTCAGCTGGCGGAGCGTCGCCACCGCATCGACCCCTTCGACGCAGACCGCGACAGACGGGCCGGACACCATGTAGGCCGACAGCTCCGGGAAGAAGCTCTTGCCCTGATGGTGGGCATAGTGCTCGGCCAGCAGCTCGGCATCGAACGAGAACATCCGCAGGCCGACGATCTTGAGGCCCTTCTCCTCGATGCGTGTGAGGATCTTGCCGATGAGGTCACGCTGGACGGCGTCGGGCTTAATCAAGAGCAGGGAGCGCTCCACGGAGGGTTCCGCCTTTCAAACGGTCGCAAGGGTCGTCAGCTGGGGATTCTAGCGTCTGCTCACGGGTACGCAGCAGCGCCCTGGGCAAAGGCAGCACGCGCGTTCGCATGCACGCAACCAAGTGGTGGTCCGCTCGTCTAACTTCCACATGGGCAATGGAAGTCTATGGCTTTTGCTTCTGGGGTCTTCTTCATCTGTCCTGCCACCGCTCGCGCTCCTAAAAGGATCGCCTGGCGAACACTTGCCGGGAGATTACGTAGATCGCGTGGCGCCTGGAGAAAGAACAGCATAACTGCTCGCAGTAGTGCGGTGACGGCACCGCGCCACCATCGCTGTGCGAGTCGCTGAAACACCAACTGTTGCAACAGGATTAGCTGGGGGCGCCATAGTCCGTCCTGACGGGCTTGCGCAAGCCCGTCAGCTATCATGTCCTCGGCACTGTTGATGTCCCCCTGCTTCAGGAAGAACTGAGCCCAGGCTCCGGCGAGAAGGGCTCGTCCGTCGCTATCATTGCGCGTCATTTTGAACGCTTTGTCGCTTTGATCGAGGTGGAACCGCGCGTGGTTCAGATCGCCCACGACGAAGAGCAGCTCGGCCATCCGCAGATGAAAGTAGGCGCTGCCCGAGAGGCCGGTGCCGGACATCTTCCTACCTATCATGTACTCCGCTGCGGCTCCTTCCAAATCTCCATTTTGGGCCAGTACCCGACCGATATAATGATGCGCTTCAGCAACAGCTTGCTTTACCTGGGGGATGTCGATGTTCTCCGTGCCCGCCTCGATCGCTTGCTCAAAGAACCATCGGGCTCGCGCTGCGTTCGACGAGAAGTATGTCAAGCCTTGTCGTGTGAAAAATACGGCGTCATACAGCCGACGCAGCTGCGGGTCGCGGGAGGCTGCCGCTTCGCACCGTGCGAGCCATCGCCGCGCAGCGGGAAAACTGCTTCGGTCGTTTTCGAATTGCGCCATCCCCAGCATGGCGTCCATCCGCTCAATCGGTGTTTCAGCATATGCCAAAGCCAGCCGCACTGTTCTTAGTCGGGCATCCCCAACGTTCGAGCGTTGGCTGTGAAAGCGCGCGAGGGTCAGCAACAGGTCGGTGACGTTTTCCCGTTTGCGGTGCAGAACTTCGATCAGGCGATCGACGGCCGTAGCGAACTCCTGCGCCATGTCGGCGTCGAAGCCATTATCTGCTCCGATGTCGAGCATGTATGTCAGGGAATACGTGAGCAAGGCACGAGCGGTATCAGTTTCGATCTCGTGTTCGTCACTTCGAATAATGTCGTCGAGTGCCGCGATCAGCTGGTGGGCTTCGATAGTTTGAGGGCTCGTTTCGAGGAGCCGTCGGACATTATGCGCCACGCTGTCGCCCCGTGTTCGCGCAGCCATTGCCTGCCATCCCTCGCGGCCGGTTCTGGCAGCCGCTGCGGATCGTTGATCGTCAGGCATTGATGACCCGCTTCAGGTATTCATGCAGCAAACTGTGGATTGAGTATCGCTGATTTATCTCGGTTGTTTGAATGAGATTCAGTCGACGCGCGATCGAGAGAGTGCGCTTGAAATCTTCGTCACTCTCGATCAAGCTTCGGTCGCGCAATTCTTTATATCCAATAGCAACACCACTTCGAAAGCGGCAGAATCCCTGCATCAGAAAGAACGCCAGTTCAGGGCTACTGAATCTACCGAGGATGTCGAGAGATCGCTGAAACAAGTACTCATACGTGTCGTCGGATTGTTCCAGGTCTGCAATTATCTCGTCCAAGGGCAGCCCCGCATCGGCGGATTGAGTAGCTACGAGACGAATAATGTATGGGTTGCCGTGCGATACTCGATAGATCTCGTCCGTCATTCTCTGGCCGACTTCTCCGGCTGAACGCAATTCTGGATTAACTAAACACGCGAGATCGGCGGTGTCCTCGGGGCCGAGCGGCAGCATTTTGATGTGTTTGTCACCATAGCGTACTCGGTCGATTTCTGAACGTGAAGTGATGGCGACGCAGTGTGGGTATCGCAACCCGAGCGACGTTAATTGCTCAATCACCTCAGTACCGTCGTGAAGGCCCTCCAGGTTGTCGACTATACAGAGCAAGTGGATATACGACGGCAACGCCTCAATACGCTGGCGAATATCCCGCTCTAAACGAGATACGGCAGGAGTGGAATCCACATCCATTTGCAGGGCGAGGCTGGCGAGAATTTGATGCCAGTCATAATCTCTCTCACGCGGCCTATCTGATCGGTCAAGCCTGAAATTGACGCTCGTCGTCCACATCGCTCCGGCGAATCGGTTAAGCTTTGCGATCCGCTGCATCGCTTTGAGGAGAACGGACGTCTTCCCCATACCACCGGCACCGGAAACTACGACAGGGCCGGGATCATCGCTCGTCAGATAACCAGATAAGGTGGCAATCTGCGCTTCCACGCCCACCAACGTCGTACTCGAAGCCGCAGCGGCGTAGCGCTTCCACCGCTCCCAATCAACTGCCAACGTCGTCGAAGGTTCCTGACGAGCACCTGAAGATATGTTCGACGCATCAGTTGTAGCTATATCTGCTCCTGAGCTGTCGATCTCAGGGGCGAGCGCCGTAGGGGGTGATATTGCGGAAGTCCGGAGTTCCTGCTGTCGGCGGAGCTCGACTCTCACCTCCCGGATGATCTCGATACGTACGTCGTCGTCAGTGAGCTTGTTGTCGATGAATCGCAGGTACGTGTCGAGATAATTCGGCAACCACCGTTCACGTCGTAGCTGCCCGACCGGCGCGCCAAGCTTCTCCTCCACCACCTCACGACGTTTTACGATATCAGCGGGATAGCTCTCGTACAGACGGATCAGGATACCGACGGCCAGCACTTTGTGCTCATCGGGCAAGTGGGCGGGATACGAGGGCACATTTGGAAATGGCCGTGCCCGAGAATCTATGGCGCGCAGAACTTCCAGCATTTCGGCACCACTGAGAGCGGCCGCATCTGGCTTTTGCAACCTGTCAGCGATGTACTGGCGCAAGTTCGTGCGCTGCTCTAATATCGCCAGGTTGATTGCACCGCGCTCGGCATAGCGATTGAACAGAAAGTACAGATCGTCTGCGACCTTCGCACGGTGCTCGTCCTCGGCGCTGCTGTCGGTCATCACCACGTCTCCCGAGCGTGAGCTATCAGCATCAGCATGAATCCCCTTGTCTCAGCACTGCCCACACTGACAACGAATCGTACAGCTCGCAGATGTCGCGGCAGAAACACGCGGCAACGCTTGTTCCTCTGGCAGTTTTGTGTTACTACAAAAGGGGCGCGCATCAGTAGAAGGGAAACCTCCTGATGCCCGATGTGTCATACCGCGACCCAAATCGCGCACAAACGATCGCCAAGCAGCTCATCAAGCTCCGCGAGGCGTTCTGGCAGTCCATCCGCACCTTCGATCCTGACGGCAACCTATCGTCCGTCAGCCGCCAAACACTCTGGTTCTACTACGAGGCGTGGCTGTTTCGCCTTCGAGAGGATTTGAAACACCAGCTTCTCCTCGACCCGGATGCGCACTACGAGCGGTGGCAGCAGTTCCTCGGACTGACGCCGACGCTCTACACCATGATCACCGATGACTACCTCCAAGATCCGTCGCGGCTCGACCTAGTGACAACCGACGCCGAAGGACACACCACTGTCATCGAACGCCGCGTCGCCATGACGATGCCCTGGCTCGACCCTGACGACGAGACCTACTCGGAGGACGAAAAGTCCCTGCTAGGCATCGTCACCGACCTCGTCAGCAACATGGGGGATTACTGCTGGGCACGGGTCGACTTCGTCGCAAACGCCGACCTCACCCGATAGCCTCAACGGCGCACCAGTCGCCCCTCAATAGGACCTCCATCTCGCCGACAGGCAGCACCAACCATCTGCGCGCCCACGCCCGCCCGCTCTCTATCTGGAGGGCGGGCATTTACTTTCTGACCTCGCCCTCCTCATAAGCAATCGACGCTGGCGATGTGATCTGCGACACCGTTGTCAACTCCTGTCAAATCGCCAACAGCACGCTGCGTGCGGCGGCGTATGGGATCTGTCAACCGCTTGACGGATCTTGACAAATCGCCTGGTACACAAGGGTTTTCAGGCGTTCTATGGTCGAAGTCGCCCCCCTCAACAGGCCCGCGCAACCGCCCACGCCCGAGCGGTCGACCGCTGGCCGCGGTGATGCGTACGCCTGGTGCCGGACGGCCATCCGGCGTCAGGCCCCGACGTGCCATCCGAATTCATCCCTCATCCAAGCCTTCCAACGCCTAGCAAAGGAGTTCCGCATGGCCCCTCCCACCGTAAACCCCATCGCGCCACGAGCGTGGATGGTTGATCGCGCCCGCGCCGGCCTCGCCGCCGGTGTCGCGATCCTCCTCTCCTTGGCCACGCTGCTCAGCCTGATCGGCTGCACCGCGGCACCCGCTACCAAAGTGCCCTCCGCGATCACCATCGTCGCCACCTCCACCAGCGCCGAACCGCGTGTCGCTCTGCCGGACTCGCTCGTCTCCAAGCTGATCGACATGGCCAAGCAGTCCAAGCACCCCGGCGACGCCGCCGTGCACGTGGTGTCCTCGGCCACCGGGACGATCACCACGACGGACCTGACGCCGGTCCGCCCGAACGGCCAGGTTCAGCACGCCACGGCCGACGCCGATCGCCAGATCGCCGCCTCGGTGCGCGAACTGGGCGATTCGGTAGCGGACGCCCGTGCCGACCAGCCCGGTCTCGATCTGCTCGGCCTGCTCGATCGTGCCAGTCAGTTGCCCGGCGACATCGAGGTGATTTCCTCCGGCATTAGTACGGCCGCGCCGGTCGATTGGCGTGTCATCGGCTGGAACGCCAAGCCGGACAGCGTCATCGACAGCATCGCTCGGCAGGGCCGCCTGTTTAGCCTCACTGGCCGTCACGTGACGTTCCATGGCTTGGGCATTGCGGCCGGATCGCAGCCGGGTCTGCCACCCTTCGCCCGTTCCCTGGTCGAGCAGCTCTGGGTGGGCATCTGCCAGCGGGCTGGAGCTGCCAGTTGCACTGTCGCCCACGACGCTATGTCCGCGGCGGCGCCGGTGGCCACCCTCCCGGTGCCGGTCGTACCCGTGCCGGACGCCATCACCGAGGGAGGTTGCCCGGTCTGGGCCAGCTTGACCGATCAGGCGCTGCACTTCGCGCCCGATAGCGCCGCCTTGCCACCCAATGCCGACGATGCCCTCCGCCCGATCGTCGCGTCCGCGGTGCAGTGCAACGTCCAGTCCATCGACATCACCGGCCATATTGCCGACACCGGCTCCGGCCGGGATGACGGTGATCTGTCCGGCCAGCGCGCCCACGCCGTTGCCAATCGGCTTGTCGCTCTGGGGCTTTCGGCCCGTCAGCTCGGCAGGGTCACGGGTAAGGGCGCCAGCGAGCCCGTCCTGCCGAACTTCACCGATGGCCGGTTCGACGAGGCCAAGGCCCAGCAAAACCGGCGCGTCGAGCTGACCTTCCACCGCGGCGGCCGGTGATGTCCGCCAACCCCTTCTCCCCAGAATTTCTATCCCCCAACCAGATTGGAGATCCTGCCATGACCATCCAGCCCACCGCGGCCACCAACGGACACATCAACCACCACGACGTCCCGCCCACTGCGGCCGCCGAATCGTCGGCACCCACCGAGAATTCCTCGCCCGTCACACCTTCCATCCCGACGCGCGACATCGCCCTGTCCCTCACGACCGGCAAGCCGATCCCCCGCGATTGGCTGCCCCAGGTGCTGGCACTGCATAGCGAACAACAGCGCATCGGTGAGCAGCGCGATCCGGATACCTTCAGCCAGATGGAAGCCCTGGTCATGAGCAAGGGCATGCTGGCCGCCGAGGAAGCCCGCGACCATGGGGCCGAGCAGCTCGGTCAGCTGGTGGACCAGGCCGCCAGTATCAGGGGCGAAATCGCCACGGCCCGGGAGGAACTCGACCGCCTGGACGATCTTCCGGTGACCGGTATGAACGGCGACGTCGTCACGGCGCGCGAGGCCACCGAGCGGATGCGCACCGTCAGTACGACGATCACCGAGGAGCGCGACGCCGGGAGCCTGAAGCATCGACGGGTACCGGTGTGGTTGCACCGCTTTTCCACCTGGGCGGCGCTGCTGGACTTCCCGGTGCTGTTGTATTTCTTGAGCCAGGTGTTCAACGTCGACCTGACCGGTCTCAGTAACGGCGACGGCGCCGCGTGGGGCGGCAGCCTGATCCCGCTCATCACGGCCATCGTCTTCGCCTGCTTGGGCACCGCGGCCGTGGCCGCGGGTTTGAAGTTCTTTGGCCGGGAGCTGAAGGGCTGCAAGGACGAATATGGCGGGATCGCCGTGCCTGCGGGCCGGGCGCGTGTCTTGCCGCTGCTGTTCGTGGGCCTGGCGACGATGCTCGGCATCGGAGCGGGGATCGTCATGGCCTACCGGATCATCAGCGACAGCCTGGCGGCGGGCGGCGGCCTCACGGGCGCGGCGATCTTGGGGGTGTTCTTCGCGCTCATCGTCATCGTGGTCAACGTGGTGGCGTTCGCGACCAAGTTCCGTGACGGCTCGCTCCAGACCGACGAGGTTGGACACCTGGCCGCGCAACTCGAACCGATCGAGCGGCAGCGGGTGGCGTTGCAGCGTCAGATCGACGGTCTGGCAGCCCAATTGCCGCCGCTGAAGCTGAAGGCCGAGAGGATCGTCGCCGCCACGCTCGCGAAGATGGGTGCGCCGCTCAAGGGGGCGGATCAGGTGCGGCTGCTGGCCCGGTCGTACCACCAAGGATGCGGTGCCGAGGCGACTTTCCTTTCGCAGCAGGGCAATCCGTCGACCAACCTGACCGCACCACCGGTCAGCATCGACCACTCGGTGCTCGATCAACTGATGGATCGCCTGACGGATCTGGTGGCCGAGGACGTCGCACCGGCCACGGCCGACACGGTGAAGGAGCCGACCGCCCCGGCGAACGCGGACGACGACGCGGCCGACGACCTCGGCGGGGAGTGGTGAACATGGACCGTCCGACGAACCACCGCGTCGTCCTGAACGAACTGGGGCCGAAGGTGCCGCAAGGTGACGATCTCGAAACATGCAGCGAGCTGGTCAATTTCGTGGTCAGGCGCAGCTTGCGCCTCTCTCGCGAGATCCAGCGCTACGCCGGGCAGCGGCAGGAGCTGGCACCGACGAGCAGCCGGTTGGCGCTGGTCTTCGCCGGACTGGTGGCCAACGAGGCCATCGACTGGGTGCGGCGGTGGCCGCGGTGAGCGGGGATTCACCTCAGGGCATGGCCGAGGCGTTCAAGCGGGCTTGTATCAGCGTCCTGCTGGGCGTGATCGCCCTCTACTTCGCCGTCAGCTTGATCCAGTCGATGTGGCCCACGCTGGCGGTGATCCTCGGGGTGATCGGGCTGGTCGCGTTGATCGTCGGCGGGATCGTCATCTGGCGGCGAATGCGTGCCGAGTGGTGAACCGCATGCCGTTCGCACACGCCCCGGGCAATCACGCAAGCCGACTTTTCCTACCGATTCACCTCTAGAAACTTCCCCCTTTCGGTGTTGTAGTTTAAACAAAACCTCTTGATCGTTGCGAATACGCAACGCATAGTTGGGGCCAGTTGAACGTTGCCAAAACGCAACGCCAAACGTCGATTTCCTCAAGCGGGACTTCGCATTCGAATAACAACCGTAATTCGCAAAGGAGCAGCATTATGTCGAAAACCGGACGCTACAACTACCGCCGACCTCGCAAGGGACGCAATCGCCCGGATCGGGCGCAGCATCACATCACTGTGCGTGGTGTGCGCAAAGAGCCGCCGGATTATTACCAGCTTAGCCGGGCGGTAATCGCGATGGAATTGGAAGAAATGGGCCTGAGTAAACCCCAAGTCAGCGACGTGGCGGATCTCCTCAAAGGACTCGACGGCCAGCGACCAGGAAATACTCGACGGCCCGCCGACACCGGTCAGCCCTCCCCTACCACACCGCCCAGCACCGATCACGAAGACGAGGAGGCCAAACATGACAGTGAGTGATACCGCCCCCGACTCCCTCGTCTGGCAACTGCTGTTCTGGCCCAGCCCGTTTCGTGAAGGGGCCGCGACGTCGCTGCTGCGTCACTGGGCCGCACAAAAGCACGCACCACAGCTGATCTTGGAGGCGCGCAGCCAATACGAGAAGGACGGTGCCAGTGTCGAATATCTTGTCGGCAGCCAGCTTCGGCACGCCCACGGGGTTCGCCGTTCGGTCGAGCAACTGGTGCCTGGATCGGTTGTGACCGAGTTCGATCCCGAGGATCGCAGTTCCATCGTGACCGCGCGGCGCCTGAAACTGACCGCGACGGACTGGCCGCTGGAACCGGTCGATCGGATCGCCTCGGCTCGGTCCATCCTGAGTGCCCTCACAGCCGTCAAAGGCACTGAGCGCCTGGTGATTCAGGTCGTGCTCGGCCCGCGCCGCCACCCGATGTTGCCCCCGATTGAACAGCCGCACGGTGGGCATCAGTCGATGGCCTCGAAGGTCTTCCACGGCCTGCTGCCGGACAAACGACCGAACGCCCGTCAGGCCCTCGCCCGCAAGCTCGGCCAACACGGCTTTTCCGCCGTGATTCGCATCGGCGTCGAGGCTGGCACTGCGGAGCGGCGGAAATCCTTGCTGCTCGGCCTGGCCGCGGCGATCGGGACGGTGGAAACCGCTGGCGTGCATTTCAAGCTCGCCGAGGAGAAGGCTGGGAAGATCAACGAGCCGAAGGCCACCTGGTCGATCCTGACCCCAGCGCAGCCGCTCAGCGTGCCGGAACTGAGCCACCTGCTGGCCTGGCCGGTGAGTGAACGGGACGAGCAGTTTCCTGGGCAACCGCCGCTGCATCCCAAGCCGATTCGCCCCACCCCACCGCTGCTCACCGGGGAGCGGGTGATCGCGACCTCGAACGCACCGGGGATGAAAGAGGCGGCTATCGGGTACGGCGTCACCGACGCCATGCGGCACACCTGGCTGCTCGGGCCGAGTGGTGTGGGCAAGTCGACGATCTTGCTCAACCTGATCATTCAAGACCTGGAAGCGGGCCGTCCTGTGGTGGTGATCGAGCCGAAAGATCTTGTGGCAGACATCCTTTGCCACATACCCGAGAGCCGGAAGCACGACATCGTGGTGCTCGATGCCCTCGATGACGCGCCGGTCGGGATCAACCCGCTGGACGGTAACTACCGTGCGGGCCGTAGTCCGGAAGTGGTTGCCGACGTGATGTTTGCGATGTTCGCCGCCCTCTACGGCGATGCGCTCGGCGCGGCGAAATCCCCGCGCTCGGCCGACATCTTGCGCCACAGCCTCGAAGCGATCGCGCGGCGCGACGACGCCAGTTTGGTCATGCTGCCGATGATCCTGACCAACGAGCGGTTCCGGCGCCAGTTGACCAAGGACCTGATCAAGGAGGATCCGCTCGACGCCGGGTGGTTCTGGGAACGGTTCGAGGCCCAATCCGACGACGCCAAAGCCCACATCACCGGGCCCCTATCCAACAAGCTCCGGCCGCTGCTGGCGAAGAACCTGCGCGCGGTGGTGGCCCAGCGACACCCCAAATTCAATGTGCGCCAAGTACTGACGGAGAACAAGGTGCTGCTGGTCCCGCTGCAAAAGGGGCCGATCGGGCCGGAACTGGCCCAACTGCTCAGCGCGATCGTGCTCGCCGAACTGTCCCAGGCGATCCGCGAACGCGCCGCCGTGCCAGAGGAACAGCGGACCGAGGTGATGGTCTACGTCGACGAGGTGCAGGAGTTTCTGAAATTCTCTACTGATCTTGACGAAGCCCTGGCCTTGTTCCGATCCTTGAAAGTCGGCTACCACCTGGCCCACCAACACCAGGCACAGCTACCCGGCTACATGCTCGAAGCCTTCCGCAACAACGCCCGCAACAAGATCTGCTTCCAACTGCAACCAGGCGACGCCCGCGACATGGCCACCGGACAATCGGTGCTCAGCCCAGAGGACTTCACCCAACTGCCCGCCCACCACGTCTACGCCAGCCTGATCCGCGACAACTCCGCCCAGCCGTGGACCTCCGGTGTCACCGTGCCCCCGCCAGGAGAGAAAACCAGCGATCCGAACGAAATCCGGCGCCTGAGCCGCGAGCGCTACGGCACGCCACGCGAGGAGATCGAGGCGCAGTTCACCGAGCTAATGGAGACGGTCAATGGTCCTGGCGAGGGAAGCGGAGCCGGACGACGGAGGAGGAGCGTATGACGACGCCTAGCCCTATCGACCGCCCTTTCACGTCGACTCACTCGTCCGCATCGTCGCCGGTCAGCCCTCAATTCTCCCGAATAGGGTCAACTAATGACGGTGCCCGTAGGGGCACCGCACCCCAGCGGCCGAAACCGAAGCAGCGCCGCCGCCAGCACGACGTCACACTCATCGCACGCAGCCTCAGCGACCGCGACCTCGCGATCTTGCAGTCAGTTGCCGAACACCGATTTCTGACGCTCGCGCAGATCGAGGCACTGCACTTCATGGGCAACACGGCCTCGAACCGGGCCCGCGCCGCCCGCCGTGTTTGTGCTCGGCTGCGTGAACTTCGGGTGCTGGGTGGCCTGCCTCGTCGGGTCGGCGGCACGCGGGCGGGAGCAGATGGGCTCGTGCACTACGTCGACGTCGTCGGAGACCAACTGCTGCGGGGATCAACCGGTCGCACCGTGCGTCGCCCCCGCCTGGATCCGAGCGCGCGCTTCGTCGATCACACCCTCGCCATCGCCAGCGCGCATGTGGCGCTGATAGAGGCCGACCGGGAGCGGCGGGTGGAATTGCTGCGCTGCGAGGTCGAACCGTCGTCGTGGCGCACCTACCTCAGCGCCAGCGGCACACGTTTCACCCTCAAACCGGATTTGTATGCCGAAACCGCTCCCGAACCCGGCAGCGAGTACATCGACAGCTGGTTCATCGAGATCGACAGGGGTAACGAAAGCGTCCGACCGACCTTGCTCGCCAAATGTCATGAATACGAGGCGTACTGGCGCAGCGGCACCGAACAAGACCAAAACAACGGCGCGTTCCCCCTCGTGGTCTGGAGCATGAGCCATCCCGATCCGCACAAGGCCCAGGCGCGGCGCGACGCGCTACGACGCGCCATCGACGGCGACCGGGCACTCACTCACATCCGCTTCCACATCATCGCGCCTGAACAACTCATCGAACTAACACGCAAAGGAGGTGACCTATGATGAACGCCAAAATCACTCAGCCACAGAAGGTCTCAGCGCCACACAAGCGCTACCGCACGATCATGGCCGACCCTCCCTGGGACATTCTCCAGCGCGGTCACGTCGGCGCGATTCGTCATTACGACCTGATGACCGTCGAGCAGATCAAGAACATGCCAGTTGGCGAACTGACGGAAGACGATGCGTACCTGTGGCTGTGGGTCACCAACGGCGCCTGGCGGGCGGGCTACGACGTGATGGAGGCTTGGGGCTTCACCTATCGGTCGCCGCTTACTTGGGTCAAGCCGCGCTTGCAGCTCGGCCAGTACCTGCGCAACATGACCGAGCATGTGCTGTTCGGCACGAAAGGTAAAGCCGCAGTGAACTTCCGGGCCCAACCAACGTGGTTCATCGCCCCGGTGCAGGAGCACAGCCACAAGCCGGAAGAGCAGTTCGCGATCATCGAAAGAGTCAGTCCGGGACCGTATTTGGAGCTGTTCGCTCGGCGGCGGCAACCCGGCTGGGACGTCTGGGGCAACGAAATCGACTCCGACATCGTAATTCCCGGCTACCCGGTGCCGTCCGACGCGAAGCACCTTCAGCAGCGATACAACCAACCACGCGCAGCACCAGACGATCTCGCCGCCTGAACTGCCCCTGCCTCGTCGGTGTCCTGCGGCCGCAATCGTAAGCGCAGCAAGCGCTTACCGGCCGCTCGCACCGAGGAGGATCGCGATGCCCGACCCGTCGAGCAAGGAAATCACCCTTGCCATACGAATCGACACCGCTCGCCACGCCCAGCTCACCTGGATCGCCGAACTACGCGGCAGCAGCCTGAAGGCCGAATGCTTCAACGCAGTCGACGCCTACATCGAAGCCGCCAAGAACGATCCAGACCTCATGACACGGGCCAACGCCGCCCGTGCCGCCATCGAGGAAGAAGCGCGGGCCCGGCAAGCGGCCATCGACAACCTGTTCACCGCCACCCCGCCACCACCGCCCGTCCAGGAACCCGACGCTTCGGCACCCGCCGAAGAGTCGGGAGACCAAGCGGACAGCGAACAGCCGCCGAGCGGCAGCCGCCGTGGGCGTGGCCGACGTGGCGGACAACAGGAAGGCGAGCAGACCGACAGCTGAGATCCCACTCAGCGCCCGGTGAAAGAGGCCGGCGGATGGTGGATCGAGGGAATGCACACCCTCTCCACCGTCCACCGGCCAACACTCAAACATAACCGAGAGGAGGAACCCATGACCGAGAAAT
Organism: Nocardia sp. NPDC003482; assembly: GCF_053588115.1. Taxonomy (NCBI): domain Bacteria; kingdom Bacillati; phylum Actinomycetota; class Actinomycetes; order Mycobacteriales; family Nocardiaceae; genus Nocardia; species Nocardia sp. NPDC003482. Next base: position 64,541 of record NZ_JBSFPI010000008.1, on the reverse strand, counting down.
ACCCAAACAGCAACGGAGGCAAGGAGACCCGAGATAACCCACCCACACCAGCACATGAAGGAAGTCCGGGCCCGGCCGTCGAACCGAATACTGACGCGACGTGGCATTTGCAGTGGGCCGTCAGCGAAGCGCTGCTGCGCACTGTCTACGACGTGATCGAGCACCCGGGCACGGACGCGCAAACCGCCGCGGCGACCGTGGCCCTTCAGGTGGTGCAGGCGACGCGCTCGTTCGACCTGACCAGCGACGCCGACCGAGAGACGCTGGCCGGGCAGGCGAACAGTGTCACCGACCGACTGCTTGAGCTGATCGACACCGCCGACGAGTTCACCGTCAGCGACCTGCAAGGAGCCGTCGAGGCACTGGCGCTGCGCATCGTGCATCACCAACTGCCAATCGGCGGCAACGAGCAGACCGAAGGGGGTGAGGATGAATGAGCGCTTCCCAAACCCGCACGCGCACAACGGTTATCCAGACAACCTGGCGGCACCGACCGGCGAAACCGAAACCAGCCCGGACACCGAGCTCGGCCACGAGCAGCAGCGGCAACTCAACCCGCGTATCTACGTCACCAAGGGGCTGCCGCTGCGAGCCGAGCTGACCGATGGCACCTGGTTGGACATGGCCCGCGACCCGGCAACGATTTCCGCCGAGCTGTACGCGGTCCTCGGCGACAAAGAAGGACACGTCGGTACCCCGCTCTACATCTGGGACCACCACGACTTCGCTGGCTTCCCGGTCACCACCGGACCACTGGGCATGGAGGGAACCCACAGCATCGAGCTGCTAGCCCAGGTTGCCCGCGGTATCGCCGAGCACGGCCCGGCCTTCGCCGCCTGGGCAGCGGCGCACGAGGAGGAGCCGCACATGTTGGCTGGCTTCGCCACGGCCTACGAGGGGCACTTCGACTCGCTAGCCGACTACGTGCGTGAGCAGTTCCGGCCCGCCGACTACGACGAAATCCTCGATCGCGTGCTTCCCACAGAGATCCGCCCCTTCGCCAGCATTGACTACGAGGCGATCGGAAACCGGTGGCAACAGGAGATGGACCTGGTGGTGTTTCCGGCTACGGGTGGTGGGGTGTGGGTGTTCGATGAAAGACAGTGAACTCAAAAGTATTCGCCATTAATTCAAGAAAGCGCGGTCCCGCCGCTTGAAATACTATGAAATTGTTGTGAAATTGTAGAAAGGCATTGCTATTTGGCAACGATTGGCGTTATAGTCGAAAAACAAAAAGGAGTAATTCAAATGAATCGCGACCAAGCTATTGCGATGGGGGAATTCTTACGCGCGAAACGCGAGCAGGCGGGGTTATCTCAAGCGGAGGTGGCCCGCCGTGCTGGCGCTGACAAGACGCAGGTCAGCCGCTTCGAGGCCGGACTGGTATTGACGCCGCGCACCGATCTGCTGCAAGCCATCGGCGCGGTGGTCGGCGTGTCCCTCACCGACATCCTCGCCGCCGGAAAATGGATTTCACCACGGGATCTGCCGAGTATGAGCCCTTACTTGCACGCCAAGTACCAGCACCTACCCGGAGATGTGTTGGAGAAGATCGAAGCCTATATTGAGACCTTGGCCCGCGAACGAGACATCAGCTTCGACGACTACAGCGAACCGCAGCGGACGAACGACGACTAATTCACCCCCACGACCCCATTAACCACAGAGAGGAGGATCGCTCAAAAGGGAGGCGTAGCAAATTCATCACGTCTTGGGCTTTAATAAAGCCAGCTATTTTGTCTTTTCAAAGAACACTCTACATCTATGAACTCAGTGAAAGGAGATTTCCTATGCACGACATTCTCACCCGCACCAGCACCAAAGCCCCACCCCTGATCCCGCGCCTGCGCGCGCTCGTTCCCCGGCGCACCGACATGACCTTCGAGGACGCACTCGCGGTCGCCGAACGACAAGCCGAAGAACTGCTGACGATCAGCGGCGCGACCTACGACCCCGCGCCCGACGACATCATCGCCACGATTCCACAGCTGGCCATCGAGTTGGCCGACAGCCCCGTCAGCAGCCTGCGGTTCTGGGACCGGCGGCGAGGACGCTGGGTCATCCAGCTGTCCCGCTCGGACGACGAACTGTCCCGTCGCCTGCACCTGGCCTACGAGTTCAAACACATCCTCGACGCCGGGACGCGCCATCGGCTCTACCGCGGCAGCCCCACCGCCTCGACGATGTGCCAAGCCGAGCAAGCCGCCTACCACTTCGCCGGATGCCTGCTAGTCCCCACCCGAGCGCTCAGCCGCGCCTGGTGGAGTGGCATGCGCGACGTGCGCCAACTCGCGAACTACTTCCAAGTCAGCACCGACATCCTCAAAGTCCGACTCAGCCAAATCGGCCTCATACCCAGCAACGCCATAACTGACCAATTCAAGTTCGCCCTCGCTCGTGGCATGCGCCGCGAATGGCAGGGAGTGGCGGCATGACACGCCGAATCGTCGACCGCAACCCGACCGCCGACTTTCCCGCCGCCGTCTTGTTCCTGTCCATCGCATCGGCATCGAGCCCGACCTCATCCAGCGGCGAACCGCTCGCCATCCAGGCACAGCGCGAAGCCGGTCACCACAAGGCCAGCGCCCTCGGCGTCGGCGTAGTCAAGGAATTCATCGAAATCGGCGCACCCGCCACGAGCCTCAGGCAACGGCCGACACTGCGGGCGATGCTCGACTACCTCACCACCCACCCGGAAGTCCGCACCGCCCTCTTCCCCAGCCCCGGACGCTTCGCGCGAAGCCTCGCCCACACACAGCAGTTACTCGACACCTTCGAATCCCTCAGCGTCGCAGTCATCTTCAGCCGCGACGGTGACGATCAGCGCATTGGCTGGGGTAACGATCGCCGAAAAGCCTTGGACCGCAGCCTATCCCCTATCGCACCCACAGGAGGTACCCGCCCATGACCATCGACAGCAGAGTCAGCCTCGACACCATCCTCGACCTCGCTGTTTCCTACCTTCGCGTATCCAGCAAGAAGCAGCTCGACACCGCCCGAGACATCGACCCTGACGGAAATTCCGTTGCCACGCAACGTGATTACATCGATCGCAAGGCGGCCAGCCTGCCAGCTCGCGTAGCCAAGGAGTTCTTCGACCCTGGCATCTCGGCCCAAACGATCGACAAACGACGCGAGTTCCAGGATCTGATCGAGCACCTCAAGCAACACCCGGAGATCAAATACGTCATCGTCTACGCCCGCTCCCGCGCCTTCCGCAACTACATCGACGCCGCCATCACCAAGCGGCTGCTAGACAAGCTCGACGTGAAGCTGGTTTCCGCTCGCGAGGACTTCGGCGAGGGCATCTTCGCCGAAGCGATGGAGGCCATCACCGACATTTTCAACGACGTACAGAACAAGCTGTCGGGTGAAGACATCCGAATCAAGATGCGCAACAAGGCGATCAAGGGCGGCACCATCAGCGTCGCCAAGATCGGCTACCTGAACACCCGCGTCGACGTCGACGGGCGACTGGTCAACACCATCAGCCTCGACGAAACCCGCGCACCCCTAGTCCTCAAAGCCTTCGAGCTCTACGCCACCGGCAAATACTCCCTGCAACGACTCGAAGCCACCATGGCCGACCTCGGACTCCGATCACGACGCGACGGCACCGCGCTGACCGACAGCACACTACGCAAGATGCTGGCCGACCCCTACTACCTCGGCTACCTCGTCTACAAAGGCGAAATCTACCAAGGCCGCCACGAACCGATCGTCGGACAGGAACTCTTCGACCGAGTCCAAGACGTCCTCAACGCACGCAGTGCCCGCGGACAACGCGACCGTGTCCACCAGCACTACCTCAAAGGCGGCCTGTTCTGCCAACGCTGCCACGACGCCGGACGCACCGCCCGGCTGATCTACCTCGAAGCCAAAGGCGGCAACGGCGGAACCTACCGCTACTACGTCTGCCGAGGCCGCCAAGACGGACTCTGCGACCTGCCCTACCTACGCGTCGAAGCCATCGAGGCCGCCATCGCCGACCACTACCACGGACTGCAACTGCCCGCCACATTCATCACCGAAGCCCGCACCCTGCTCCACGACACCCTCGCCAACGAACAAGCCGCCACCCGCACCATGCGCGAGACCCTCCAACGCACCCTCAAAGATCTCGACACCCAAGAAAACCGGCTCCTGGAACTGGCCATGACCGACGCCATGCCACAAGCCAAGATCCGCGCCAAACTGCTCGCCATCGCCACCCAACGCGAGCGCATCACCGACAACCTCAACGAAACCGCCGCCGAACTCGACGCAGGCGCCGACGTCCTCCACAACGCACTCCACCTACTCGCCAACCCCCACCAGCTCTACGCCGGAGCCACCAACAAAGCCCGCCGCCACCTCAACCAGACCTTCTTCCAACGGCTCTACCTCGACGACACCGTCGTCACCGACGACGAGAAGACCCCCCTATTCCAAGAGATGGCCGAGGCCAAACAGACCTATCTCCAACGCCACAGCCAGATAGACCCGAACACCCCTACACACAGCGAACGAACCAGCCCCCGCACCGCAAACCAGTCCGAACATGGCGGAAGCCTCCGCGATGCGGAGGCTTCCGAAGCTCACCCAGAGCTGCCCACCTTGGCTGGCGTTCTTACGGACGCTAGTTCAAGTAAGGCAGCTGTGGTCGGGGTGACAGGATTTGAACCTGCGACCCTCCGCTCCCAAAGCGGATGCGCTACCAAGCTGCGCTACACCCCGATACACCCCAGAAGGGACAGAGCGGGCGACGGGAATCGAACCCGCACCATCAGCTTGGAAGGCTGAGGTTCTACCATTGAACTACGCCCGCAGGCATACGACACCGATGGGATCGCCACGATGCCGTCTGCGTCTGAGACTGTACCGAACGTCGCTTCTCGAACGCCAATCGGCTCGTCGGTACCGGAAGTTGTCGGCGCGTCGCGTGCGACACGCGAACACGCCCGGGCGCGACACACCGCAAGAGCTGTAACACCGCAGGCAGACAAGCGATCTCACCAGCGATCGCCATTCGCGAGGCACCGTAACAGGTTGTAAAACATCGCATTTCGGTGTCGAGTGGCTTGCTAGGATCCTTTTTGCCGGACGGGGGTATCTGGAAAGGGGGCGGTGAGCGTGCGCCGATGGTGTACAGGACCGCATAGCAGTGAGCACGATCCGGAGGGCGTGACCGGCGATACCGTCGGCACAGACGGCGTCTGCGCGGGGTGAGGGCGATGCCCACCGACACCGACGCCCGGACCACGGCGGCCATCGCCGCCACCACTCGCGAGTGGGCCCGAGCCGTGCACAGCGGCAGCGGCCTGACGGTCCCGAAGCAACATCTCGAGCAGCTGTTCGCGGCCATCGTCGCCGAACTGCTGGATCTGGCGGGAGGCGAACCGTTTCCGGTCGCGGCGGCCCGCGCGATCGGCCGCAGGTTGGCCGAGGCGCCGTTCGACCGGACCCGCATGCTCGCCCCGGCGACCCGGGCCCTGTTGGGTTTCGCGCCGGGCGAACCGGGTTCGCTGGTCGGCACGCGCTGGTCGTTCGTGGCCAGCCATGCCATCGACAGCTACGCCGAGGCGCTGCAACAGCGCGCGCTCGCGCAGCAGGAACGCAGCCTGTCGGAGAAGGTCTCGGTGCGCGTGCGGGAGATCACCGCCCTGCAGAACCGGCTGCGCCACGAGGCGACCCACGACGCGCTGACCGATCTCGCGAACCGGTCGCTGCTCCAGGAGCGGGTGCGCCAGATGGCCGCCGACCGATCCCGCGGCGTCGGCCTGCTGCTGCTGGATCTGGACGACTTCAAGCAGATCAACGACGGCTTCGGCCACACCGTCGGCGACGAGGTGCTGGTCGAGATCTCCCGGCGGCTGCGCGCGATCTGCCCGGAGGAGACGGTCGTATGCCGTTACGGCGGAGACGAATTCGTGCTCGCCCTGCCCGCCCGCCGCGACACCCTGAGCGAGGTCGCGATGGGTGTGCTGGCCGCGCTGCGCGATCCGGTCAAGACGACATCGGGCCCGATCCCGGTCTCGGCAAGCGTGGGCACCGCGTTCTGCCCGCCCGGCCGCGTCTGCGACTTCTCCGACCTACTGCGCAGCGCCGACCGCGCGATGTACTCGGCGAAGACCGCGGGCAAGCGCCGCTTCGCGCTGTCGGAGATCGACGAGGAGGTTGAGCCAGCGCCCCTGGCCGACACCCGCCCGATCTACGACACCGCGGTCGCCGGATAAGCCGCGCTCGGGGGGTCGCTCGGCCGAACCGTGGTCACCGGCTGAATCGCGGGCGCGAGGCTTGCTCACCCGACGCGAGAGCGAACGGCGCTCGGGGCCATCCCGCCCGAACCACCTCGCCGGATAAGTCGGGTTCGTGCGGGCGACGCGTACGCTGGTCGTCGTGGCACTCTTGCTGATTCTTCTGGTCGTGGTGCTGATCGTGTTCGTGGCGGTGACGTTCGCGGGGCGCAACTCGCGCAATCGTCAGGCAACCCAGTTGGCCGATGCCAAGGCCGACGCGCGGCGGCTGATCGAACGCCTCGGGGGCCAGGTGTACAACCTGACCGGGACCGACACCGCCTCCAAGCAGGCCCTCGCCGACGCGGGCGAGCGGCTCAACGCGGCCGGTTCGCAGATCGAACAGGCGACGACGGTCGCGCAGGCCAGGCTGGCGAAGGAGACCGCGCTGGAGGGCCTGTACTACATTCGCGCGGCCCGCACGGCCATGGGCCTGGATCCCGGCCCGGCGGTACCCGAACTCGACGGTCAACGCACGGCCGGGCGGGTCACCGAGGATCGCACCGTCGACTTCGACGGCCGCAGCATCGAGGCGTCGCCGACGCCGTCGGCGCAGACCCCGAACTACTACCCCGGCGGCCGCGTCGCGGGCCGTCCGGTCCCGGCCGGGTGGTACTCCGAGCCGTGGTGGAAGACCGCCCTCGTGGCGGGCGCCTGGGGCGTGGGTTCGGTGCTGCTGTTCGACGCGCTGTTCAGCGGGATGTCGGGAGTCGCCTACGGCGCCACCGGTTTCGAGAGCGGCTACGGCGAGGGCTACGACGCCGGATTCGACGCCGGGCAGGCCGCCGACGGCGGCTTCGACCAGCAGGGCGCCTACGACGGCGGCGATTACGGCGGCGGCTACGACAGCGGCGACTTCGGCGGCGGTTACGACGGGAGTGGGTTCGACGGCGGTGGAGGATTCGACGGGGGCGGGTTCGACGGGGGCGGGTTCGACGGCGGGTTCTGACCCGCCATCAACTGCAAATGATCTGCGACGCGAGCACTTTCGGCTGCTGCTGAGCATCCGACGTCGTAGAGGGACAAGTCGTCAGCTGTCGCATCCGTCCAACAGTCCCGTGATCCGCGCCAGCGGAACACCAGTGTGCCATCTCTCTGGTTCCAAATCCGGCGTCAGTTGCCGGTTACCTTCCATGCACCCGCGGACGGCGGCCGTGGTGGCGGTCCGTCGAGATCGGGTTCCAGATGGGCTGGATTCCTCGTGCGTCGGCATCCCCTGCATCTGTCATCCGGCCCTGCTTTCGGCGATAAATCGCCTCCTCTATTCGTTTCCGGCCAGAGACGTTCCAAGACCGAGCGATAAGCGATAGACGCTGAGAAGCGAATTGCCGACCTGATGTCAGCTCAACTCGACGCTGAAGCACAAAATTGCGTCACGCCACGCCGCACAATGATCGCCGCCACAGTAAGGGCTAGCAGCTTGTCGCTACCGAACGGCAACAGCGATGCGACTGCCGCGACATCGGCAGTGAAATCCCCGGTCAGCTGCGAGGCGATCCGGCTGCCGCATACTGCTTCCCGGAAGGAGTCGATACGCTCGTCAAACCACTGCCTGCCGAAGCGGCGGTTGCCGTCCTCGTCCTGGGGTCCCGCACCGAAGCCGTCGCCGAGCAGATAGGAGCCGAGCGCGGCGAGCAACTCCTCTTCACCATATTCGCTGAAATCGGGCATCTCTTCGGTCATGGGCGGACTCCTCGGAGTTCTCTGGCAATCATCTGTGCAAGGACAACACCGACCACCCGTCGGAAGAATGCGAAGGTGTCGCGGGTGGATTCGATTGCTTCGTCGGCGCTGGACAATGCCGAGAAAAGCGAACTATCCATGATGCCGCTGACGAGTTGGTGGTACGAAAGCGGCTGCGATAGGTCCAGCAACCGATCAATATTCTTCACCCCCCACGTGTCGAGAGCCGCACGCGCGCCACTGCTTTGAAACTGCTCGACCCCGGCGCGAATCGCCGCGAAATCCGTCGCATCGAGATAGGTCTCCATTCCCGGTTCCCGATCGTCGGCGAATCCTTGAATCACACTCATTGCTCGTTGTGGATCGCCGTCGATCCACATATCGTAGCCCTGAATAGTTTTGTAGTAACCCGGAGTGTGGAAGGTCGTGTCGAACGCTGGGTGCACCTGCAACGCGGTCCAGCAGCGTGCTTCGAGAGGCCGATCCACGGCCGTTCCGAGTTTCATCATTTCGACCAGCCCCCAACTGAGGGCTAGAGTTTGGGCGAAGGTTGGTCCCGCCACTGTCGCCAGGCGGTCGATGCGGCTCTGAATATCGGGATGAGTTTCCGGCGGCCGCACATACAGCGGATTCGACGTCACGCTGATGGCCATCAGCCCGACAATCGCGTAGGATACGGCGGCGAGACGATGCTGCTGCGCTCCACCGAGCATCCGGCTAACGAGTTCGACCCCGAGCGCATCTGCCTCGAACTCGAACCGGTGCTGCTTGTCACGGCGCAGCTGTGAGCGCTGCGTCGCTGTATGGTGCAATAAAATATGGCTCATTTCGTGTGCGATCAGAAACAGCAACGCTACCGCCCGAGCACCGCTCGATTCGTCATCACGAAGCGCATTCTTCCGAGAGAACGAGGATGCGACCTGAGCCGAAACACCGACAGCGCGTTGATGATGGATATAGTACCGGATGCTGGCCGCACCCGCCAAGATCACATCCTCCTCCGGATTCGCCCGACCGCTCTCTATCTCCCATGACCGGCGCAGCAATGACAAAATGCGAAATCTTCCTTTGGAACGAGCCCAGGCCCGCAGCAGATCACCGATCAACGCGAGCAGAGAAAGCTGCGCATCCGAGATTCTGATCAGATGGGAGCCGTCCGCGAAGCGTACGGTGGTCGCCTCGCTCAGTTCGGTGTCGTGGACGAAGATCTCGGTACGAGCGATCACCGCTCGCTGCTCCTCCGGCAAGTGCGCCGCGAGGTCGCACATAGCCGCGGTTAGACCCGTATCCGTCAGACTTTGAATGCTTCCGTATTCACGCAGCTTCTCATCCACGAAGCCGAGCAGATCGCGACCTTGCTGGTGACTGCGGAGTAGGGCGAATTTCTTCTCACGCTGAGACCGCAAGAAATTTTTCCGCCGTGCAGCCATCGACGGCTCGTCAGCCATCTCTTCTGCCATCTGCCAACCGTCCGGGTCGTACTGTACCGCCATAGATCGGCCCCACCCTACTAGCGAAGACGAGAACGGCGGCGTGTCACAATAACCGGCACGCCGTCGATTCAACGTCTCTACACAGCGATGTCGCGTCAGCTCTGCTGACACCCGGGGCACCAGAACAGGTTTCGCCCGTCCAGCACCGCGTGCAGCACGGTCGACCCGCACACCCGGCACGCCTCCCCCGCCCGCCGATACACATACGTCCGCGGCCTGCCCTCCGCATAGGAGGGCGCGCCACGATCGTGCTCACGCCGCACGACCACGATCTTGCCGCGCCGCACCCCGGTCCGCATGAGCTCCACCAGATCGGCCCACAGCTCGGCCCATTCGGTCGCCGACACCTCCCGACCCGGCCTATGCGGTGAAATACCGTGCCGGAACAGCAGTTCCGCGCGATACACATTGCCCACCCCGGCCACCACGGCCTGATCCATCAGCAGCGCCCCGATCGGCCGGGTGGACTTGCGGATACGCTGCCAGGCCCGATCGGGATCGGCATTGCGGCGCAACGGATCCGGGCCCAGCCGCGCGGTGAGGGCGGCCACCTCGGGTTCGTGCAGGACCTCACAGGCGTTCGGCCCGCGCAGATCGGTGCCGTACACCTCGGTGCCCGCGCGGCCCGCCCCGATCATCCGCATCCGCACCTGCCCCACCGGATCCGGCAGCGGCGCGGGCGATTCGGTGAACGTGCCGTACAGCCCGAGGTGCACGTGCACGATCAGCCCGGAGTCGTAGTAGTGCAGCAGATGTTTGCCCCACGCCTCGGCGCGCACCAGCACCCGCCCGTCGATGAGCGCGGCGCCCTCGGCGAAGCGGCCCTGGGGGCTGGACACCCGCACCACGCCCTTGGCGAACCGCTGGTTGTGCGAGCGCGCCAGCCGGTGCAGCGTATGCCCCTCGGGCATGACCTACCTCTCGAAAAACCTTGCGCGCGAGATCAATTCGGCACGGCGGGGGCCTCGCCGGACTTCTCGTACTCGGCGATGATGTCGATGCGGCGCTGGTGGCGCGCCTCCTGCGACCACGGGGTGGCGATGAACGCGTCGACGATCGCGAGCGCCTCCTCGAGCGGATGCATGCGGCCGCCGATGCCCATCAACTGCGCGTTGTTGTGCTCGCGGGCCAGCTTCGCGGTCTCCACGCTCCACGCGAGCGCGCAGCGGGCGCCGGGAACCTTGTTGGCGGCGATCTGCTCGCCGTTGCCGCTGCCGCCGAACACGATGCCCAGGCTGCCCGGGTCGGCGACCACGCGACGGGCGGCGTCGATGCAGAACGCGGGGTAGTCGTCGACGGCGTCGTATTCGTGCGCCCCGCAATCGAAGACGTCGTGACCGGCCTGCTCGAGATGGGCCTTGACGTGGTTCTTCAGTTCGAATCCGGCGTGATCGGCACCCAGGTATACGCGCATGGGACCCGATTCTGTCAGGCGGGCGAGATTCCCCTCGCGCCGGGATAACACCGGAGGCCGATAACTAGAGTTCCTTACATGCAGTCCGATGATCAGTGGGCCCAGCCCTCCGCGCACACCGGCCCGCCCGGCTGGAATCCCGTAACCGGTATGGCCGGTTGGGATCCGCGGGTCGGACCGCCGGGTTGGGCTCCGCAGCAGCCGTATTCGCCGCCGCCGACGCCGACCTACCAGCCCACTCGCGGCCTGTCGCCGTTCGGGTTGCCCGCGCGGCACAGCTGGGAGATCCCGCTGTTGGTGATCGTGATCATCGCCACGGCGCTGGCCTATCTGCTCTGTGTGGCGCTGTTGCTGTTCGGCTACTTCGACCAGTACGTGGTGCTGTTGATCCTGGCCCCGCTGCTTTTGTGGTTCGGGCGCGGCGTGAACTACTCGACGCAGCGGCTGAACGCGGTGAAGATGTCGCCCACCCAGTTCCCCGAGGGCTTCCGGATGGTCGAGGAGGCGGCGGCGCGGTTCGGGATGGCCAAGGTGCCCGACGCGTACGTGCTGCTGGGCAACGGGGCGATCAACGCGTTCGCCTCCGGGCACGGGTTCCGGCGCTACGTGGTGGTTTATTCCGATCTGTTCGAGGTCGGCGGGGCGGCCCGCGATCCGGACGCGCTGGCGTTCATCATCGGCCACGAGGTCGGGCACATCGCGGCGGGGCACGTATCGTACTGGCGGCAGTTGGGCATGTTCCTCGTGCCGTTCCTGCCGCTGCTGGGCGACGCATTGATCCGCGCGCAGGAGTACACCGCCGACAACCACGGCTACTGCAACCGCCCGCAGGGCGCGCCCGGCGCGATGAAGGTGCTGGCGGGCGGCAAATACCTCAACGCGCTCGTCGACTTCGACGAGATGGCCGACCGCGCCCCGCGGGAGAAGGGCTTCTTCATCTGGGTGGTCAACGCCGTGTCCAACCATCCCGTGTTGACCTGGCGGATGTGGGCGCTGCGCGACCGCAGCAGGCACGGCCGAATGTTCCTGCGCCCGAATCCGCCTCCGCCACAAGCGTATTCGGGCTATCCCCCGGCCGGGGGCTATCCGCCGCCGGGACAGTACGGTGAGGTCCCCGGCCTCCCCCGCGATCCGGGGCCGTACGGGGAGTACCCCGCACAGCCCGGGGATCGCGGGCCGTACGGGTAGCACCAGGACCAGGGGACGCACGCGGAGTACCCCGCACAGCCTGGAGATCGACGGCCATACGGGTAGCACCGGGACCAGAGGCTGCACGCGGACGGACGGCCCCGGGACCAGGAGAGCTGAGGCCCAGCGCCCGAACCGTCAGTCGAAGACCGGGTCTTCGGTGCGGGTGCGCTTGAGTTCGAAGAAGTGCGGGTAGGCGGCGAGGGCGACCGCGGCGTCCCACAGCTTGCCCGCCTGCTCGCCGCGCGGGATGCGCGAGAGCACCGGGCCGAAGAAGGCGACGTCGTTGATGTGGATGGTCGGGGTGCCGACATCCTTGCCGACCTTGTCCATTCCGGCGTGGTGGCTGCGGCGCAACTCCTCGTCGTAGTCGCCGCTGTCGGCGGCCTTCGCCAGCTCGGCGGGCAGGCCGACCTCGGCGAGCGAGTCGGCGATCACCGCGGCCAGCGACGCGGCGCGGTCCTCGCGCTCGTACTCGGCGCGGCGGTTGTGGATGCGGGTGCCCATCGCGGTGTAGAGCGGGGCCAGCACCTTGTCGCCGTGCTCGCGGGCGGCGGCGATGGCCACCCGGACGGGCCCCCAGCCGGTGCGCAGCAGCTCCTGGTACTGCTCGGGCAGATTCTCGCGATCCTCGTTGAGCACCGACAGGCTCATGACATGGAAGCGGGCCTCGATGTCGCGCACCTGCTCCACCTCCAGGATCCAGCGGGAGGTGATCCAGCACCACGGGCACAGCGGATCGAACCAGAAGTCCACACGGTCCTTGGCACCGGTGTTGTTGTCGGTCACGTCGACGTCCTCTCGGGCAGCTCGGGTTCTCCGGCGGCGCGCACGCCACCGTCGTTCGGGACAACGATCCGAACGCGCGGATACTTCCCGGGCGGCGCAGTAGGGTCGGAGGCGACCTGGTTGCCGTCCTACGGAGGTTCGCCATGACCACAGATTCCAGGTTCGTCGTCGTGGGCGGCGGGCTGGCCGCGGCCAAGCTCGCGGAAGCGTTGCGCGCCAACGATTTCGACGGAACGATCACGCTGATCGGCGCGGAGGAACGGCTGCCCTACGAGCGCCCGCCGCTGTCGAAGCAACATCTCCAGGGCAAGCAGGCGCTGACCGACTTCACGGTCGACACGCCCGAATGGTATCGCGACCATCGCGTCGATCTGCTGCTCGGCAGCACCGTCACCGCCGTCGACCGGACCACGAAAACCGTTGCGCTGCCGGATGGTTCGACGCTGCCCTACGACAAGCTGGCGCTGGCCACCGGTTCGCGCCCGCGGCGGCCGCCGCTGCCCGGGGCGGACGCGGCCGGTGTGCACGTGCTGCGCACGATCGACGATTCCGACGCCCTGATCGAGCTGTTCGGTTCGGCGCGGCGACTGGCGATCATCGGCGCGGGCTGGATCGGGCTCGAGGTCGCCGCGTCCGCCCGCGCCGCCGGACTCGAGGTGACCGTCGTCGAGACCGCGCCGGTGCCGTTGCACGCCGCGCTCGGCGACGAGATGGGCGCGGTGTTCGCCGACCTGCACCGCGAGCACGGCGTCGATCTGCGCTGCGGCACCCAGGTCGCCGAGATCGTCACCGCCGACGGCCGGGCCACGGGGGTGCGCCTCGCCGACGACACGGTGCTCGCGGCGGACGCGGTGCTGCTGGCCGTCGGGGCGCGCCCCAATGTCGAACTGGCCGCGGACGCCGGGCTCGCGGTGGACGGCGGTGTGCTGGTGGACGAGAGCCTGGCGACCAGCGATCCGGACATCGTGGCCGTGGGTGACATCGCCGCGCACCAGCATCCCGTGCTCGGCCGTCGAATTCGCGTGGAGCACTGGGCGAACGCGCTCAATCAGCCCGCGGTCGCCGCGCTGACCATGCTCGGCCGCGACGCGGTCTACGACCGGCTGCCGTACTTCTTCACCGATCAGTACGACCTGGGCATGGAGTACACCGGCCACGTCGCCCCCGATCAGGACGCGCGCGTGGTGGTCCGCGGCGATCTCGGCGCGCGCGAATTCGTCGCGTTCTGGCTGACCCCCGACAATCGCGTGCTGGCGGGGATGAACGTGAACGTGTGGGATGTGACCGACCGGATCAAGGAGCTGATCCTGACGCAGCGTCCGATCGATCCCGCTCGGCTGACCGACACCTCGGAAGACCTGTAACCGAATGAAATACATGCTGCTCAAGTCCTACGACCCGGCCGCGGGCACCGGCCCGGAGTGGACGCCGGAGGAGATTCGCGCGCACATCGAGTTCCAGCGTGTCCTCGGCGAGGAGCTGCGCCGCTCGGGTGAACTCGTCGACGCCCAGGGCCTGGCCTTCCCGGATCAGGCCCGCATCGTCCGCTCCGACGGCAGATCCGCCCCGGTGGTGACCGACGGCCCCTTCCCGGAGTCCAAGGAATTCCTCGCGGGCTACTGGATCGTGGACGTGGACACCCCCGAACGCGCCCTCGAGATCGCCGCCCGCGCCTCGGCCGCACCGGGCCCGGGCGGCGAGCCGATCGCGGAGGCCATCGAGGTGCGACAGGTGATGAGCGCCCCGGCCGGGGATCTGTGAACGAAATCGCCCTGCTGCTACGGGAATTGGCGCCCGCGACCGTGGGTGCGCTCACCCGGCGGTTCGGCGATTTCGACGCCGCCGAGGACGCCGTGCAGGAGGCGATGCTGGCCGCGGCGACGCAGTGGCCGCGGGAGGGGCTGCCGGACGATCCGCGGGCGTGGCTGACGCGTGTGGCCCAGCGGCGGCTCGTCGACGATGTGCGGTCGGAGATCGCGCGGCGGGCCCGGGAGGACGCGGTGGCCGTGCGGGAGGTGCGGGCACCGATCGACGCGGCGCGCGATCGCGACGACACCCTGACGCTGTTCCTGCTGTGCTGCCATCCGGTCCTCTCCCCCGCCGCCGCGATCGCGCTGACCCTGCGCGCGGTCGGCGGCCTCACCACCGAGGAGATCGCCCGCGCCTTCCTGGTCCCGGAATCGACCATGGGCCAACGCATCTCGCGCGCCAAGAAACGCCTCGCCGCCCTGGACCGGCCGTTCGCGGACGCCGACGCCGCCCCCGAACGCCTCGCCGCGGTGCTGCACGTGCTCTACGTGATGTTCGCCGAGGGCCACACCGCCACCACGGGCGACAGTCTCTACCGCACCGATCTGTCGGCGGAGGCCATCCGCCTGACCCGCGTCGCCCACCGCCTGCTGCCCGACGATCCCGAGGTGACGGGCCTGCTGGCCCTGATGCTGCTCACCGACGCGCGCCGCGCCGCCCGCACCGGCCCGGCGGGCGAACTCGTCCCCCTCGCCGACCAGGACCGCACCCGCTGGGACCGCGCCCGGCTCACCGAGGGCCTGCGCCTGGCGACCGAGGCGATCGCCCACGGCCTGGACGGCCCCTACCGCCTCCAGGCCGCCATCGCGGCCGTGCACGCCGAGGCGGACCGCGCCGAGAACACCGACTGGTCCCGAATCCTGTTGCTGTACAACATCTTCGACCGGATCGCCGCCAACCCCATGGTCACCCTCAATCGCGCGGTCGCCGTCGCCATGGTCCACGGCCCGCGCGCGGGCCTGGAACTGCTCGCTACCCTCGACGATCGGCTCCCCGACCATCACCGCCTCGCCGCCGTTCGCGGCCATCTGCACGAGATGGCGGGCGAGACGGACGCCGCCATCGCCTGCTACACCGCCGCCGCCCATCGCACGGCCAGCACCCCCGAGCGCGACTACCTGTTGTTGCGCGCGGCCCGGTTGCGCACCGAATAGCACGACCGTCGAATTCGCGGCCCCTGCGGGCACAGCTCGACAAGAGTCGACACCAACCAGTTCCGCTGCGGCCGTTCCGCTTTCGAGGGGGCAGGAGCTAAGCCCAGGCGTGCCCGGTGATCAACTCGTAGGCTTCTCGATACTTGGCCCGGGTTGCCTCGACGATATCGGCGGGAATCTCCGGGCCCGGGGGTTCCTTGTCCCAGCCGGTAGCCGTGGCCCAGTCGCGGACGAACTGTTTGTCGAACGAGCGCTGCGTGCGCCCCGGCTCCCATTCGGCGGCGGGCCAGTAGCGCGAGGAGTCGCTGGTGAGCACCTCGTCGGCGAGCGTGATCTCGCCCGCGTGCCAACCGAATTCGAGTTTGGTGTCGGCGATGATCACCCCGCGTTCGGCGGCGTAGGCCGCGCCGCGCGTGTAGACGGCGAGGGTGAGTTCACGCAGCCGCTCGGCGACCTCCGCGCCCTCCTGCCGGACCACGTCCTCGAAGGTGATCGGCTCGTCGTGGCCCTCGGACGCCTTGGTGGTCGGGGTGAAGATCGGTTCGGGCAGCTTGTCGCCCTCGCGCAGCCCGGGCGGCAGCGCGATCCCCGACACCGAGCCGGTGCGCTGATACTCCTTCAGTCCGGAGCCGGACAGGTAGCCGCGCGCGATGCATTCGACCTGAATCATCTTCAGCGGCCGGACCCGAACCGCGCGCCCGGCGAACTCGGCGGGGATGTCGGTGGTGGACACCACGTGATTGGGCACGTCGGCGAAGAACTCGAACCACCAGTTCGACAGCTGGGTCAGCAGCGCGCCCTTGTCCGGAATCGGCGTCGGCAGCACCACGTCGTACACCGACACCCGGTCCGAGGCGACCAGCAGCAGCGAATCGCCGTCCTCGTACAGGTCGCGCACCTTGCCCGCGTGGATGTGCCGCACCAATCCTCCTCTGTCCGTGCCGACGTCTCACCCTACCGATCGGCGATGTGCGGATATGCGCGCGCCCGAACCACGGGGTTGATGGCATTGTGGGATGCGTTGCGTCCGGAATCCGATCAGCGAAGGAGCTTCCTTGTCCGCACCGAATCTCACCCGGGAGCAGGCGATCGCCCGGGCCGCGACCGTCCGCGTGGAGAACTATCGCGTCGAACTCGACCTCACCGAGCCGGACACCTTCTTCTCGCGGTCCATCGCCACCTTCACCGCCACCCCGGGCGCGGAGACCTTCGTCGACATCGTCGGCCGCGGCGTGCGCTCGGCGACGCTGAACGGCGAACCGCTGGACGTGAGCGGCTACGACGAGGCCGAGGGGCTGCGCCTGACCGGCCTGGCCGAACGCAACGAACTCGTCGTCGAGGCCGACTGCGAGTACTCGCACACCGGGGAGGGCCTGCACCGCTTCGTCGATCCCGCCGACGACAAGGTCTACCTGTACTCGCAGTTCGAAACCGCCGACGCCAAGCGGATGTTCGCCTGCTTCGACCAGCCCGATCTGAAGGCCACCTACGACGTGGTGGTCACCGCGCCGCAGGACTGGGAGGTCATCTCCAACGGCGCGTGCATCGAGACCCGCCAGCTCGGCACGGTCGTCGAGCACACCTTCGCCACCACGCCGCGGATGAGCACCTACCTGGTCGCGCTGATCGCGGGGCCGTACGCCAAGTGGACCGACATCTATTCCGACGAGCACGGCGACATCCCGCTGGGCATCTACTGCCGCGCGTCGCTGGCCGAGCACATGGACGCCGAGCGATTGTTCACCGAGACCAAGCAGGGTTTCGGGTTCTACCACCGCAACTTCGGCGTGCCCTACGCGTTCGGCAAGTACGACCAGCTGTTCGTGCCCGAGTTCAACGCGGGCGCGATGGAGAACGCCGGGGCGGTCACCTTCCTCGAGGACTACGTGTTCCGCTCCAAGGTGACCCGCGCCTCCTACGAGCGCCGCTGCGAGACCGTGCTGCACGAGATGGCGCACATGTGGTTCGGCGATCTGGTGACCATGAAGTGGTGGGACGATCTGTGGCTCAACGAGTCCTTCGCCACCTTCGCGTCGGTGCTGTGCCAGGCGCAGGCCACCGAATACACCAGCGCCTGGACCACATTCGCGAATGTCGAGAAGTCGTGGGCCTACCGGCAGGACCAATTGCCGTCCACCCATCCGATCGCCGCCGACATCCCCGACCTGGCCGCGGTGGAGGTGAACTTCGACGGGATCACCTACGCCAAGGGCGCGTCGGTGCTCAAACAGCTGGTGGCGTATGTGGGGCTGGAGCCGTTCCTGGCGGGGCTGCGCGACTACTTCGCCGCGCACGCCTACGGCAACGCGACCTTCGACGATCTGGTGGGCGCGCTCGAGAAGTCCTCCGGCCGTGACCTTTCCACGTGGGGCGCGCAGTGGCTGAAGACGACCGGCCTGAACATCCTGCGGCCCGACTTCGAGGTGGCGGACGGCAAGTTCACCCGCTTCGCGGTCGTCCAGGAGGGCGCGACCCCCGGCGCGGGCGAGCGTCGCGTGCACCGGCTGGCGATCGGCGTGTACGACGACCGGGACGGAAAGCTGGTGCGTACCAAGCGGATCGAGCTCGACCTCGACGCCGCCGAGCGCACCGAGGTGCCGGAGCTGGTCGGCGTCGAGCGCGGCAAGCTGGTGCTGATCAACGACGACGATCTCACCTACTGCTCGGCGCGGCTGGATCCGGAGTCCCTCGACACCGTCGTGGCGCGCATCGCCGATATCGCCGAATCGCTGCCGCGCACGCTGTGCTGGTCGGCGGCGTGGGAGATGACCCGCCAGGCCGAGCTGCGAGCGCGCGATTTCGTGGCGCTGGTTCAGCGGGGTGTCGGCGCGGAATCAGAAATCGGTGTGGTGCAACGGCTTCTGTTGCAGGCGCAGACCGCGCTGGGCAGCTACGCCGATCCGGACTGGGCCGCCGGGACGGGCTGGCCGCGCTTCGCCGATCGGCTGCTCGAGCTCGCCCGCGAGGCGGAGCCCGGCTCGGATCATCAACTGGCGTTCGTCAATTCGCTGACCGGGGCGCTGCTGTCGCCGTGGCATCTCGAGGTGCTGCGCGAACTGCTCGACGGCGATCCCGCCAAGGTCGGGCTGCCCGGCCTGGTCGTCGACACCGATCTGCGCTGGCGCATCGTGCAGGCGCTGGCCGCGGGCGGCGAGATCGACTCCGACGGCGTCGAAACCCCGTTCATCGACGCCGAATTGGAGCGCGACCCCACCGCCGCGGGTCGTCGTCAGGCCGCCGCGGCCGCCGCCGCCCGGCCCATCGCCGCGGTGAAGGACCAGGCGTGGGAGACGGTCGTCAACGACGACTCGATTCCCAACATCACCGCCCGCGCCATCGTCGGCGGGTTCTCCCCCGTCGGCCAGTCCCACCTGTTGAGCGGTTTCACCGAACGCTACTTCGCCGACATTCCCGCGGTCTGGGAACGCCGCTCCAGCGAGGTAGCCCAGACGGTCGTCGTCGGTCTCTACCCGCACTGGGCCATCTCCACCGAGGCCCTCGCCGTCGCCGACAAATTCCTCGACCAGGACCATCCCCCGGCCCTGCGCCGCCTGGTGGTCGAGGGGAAGGCCGGTATCGAAAGGTCCTTGCGCGCACGGGCTTTCGACGCGGAGTAGCCCTCACCCCACCGCGATCAGCACGCTCGCGCCCAGCGCCGAGGCCAGCCCGACCAGCTGGCTTCGGCGCAGGCGTTCGTTCAGGACGGTCACGCCGAGCGCCACGGGGACGACGGGATACAGCGAGGAGAGCACGACCGCGACCGCGAGGTACTGGGTGCGGGCGGCGAACAGGTAGGCGACGAGCGCGGCGGCCGCGAGTACCCCGGAGGATAACGCCGCGACCCTGGGCCGGGTGAGCGAGCGTCGCGTGGGACGGCCGCCGAGCGCCAGCCCCCCGGAGGCCAACGCGGCGGGGCGGGTGAGTGATTGTCGCGCGGGACGGCCGCCGAGCACCATGGCCACCAGCCACCCGGAGGCCGACGCGGCGACCCCGGGGCGAGTGACCGAGCGTCGCGCGGGACGGCGGCCGAGCACCATGGCCACCAGCCCGCCGGAGGCCGACGTGGGGACCCCGGGCCGGGTGGGCGATCGTCGCACGGGACGGCGGCCGAGCGCGACGGCGATGGCGCCGACGAGCAGCACCGCCGCGGCGCGCCCGGCGGTGACCGGCCAGATCCCCGACGCCGAATCCGCTTGTGCCAGAGCGAGATACTGCACGGCGATGCCGACGCCCGCGAGCAGTCCGTCCCCGATCGCCGCGCCGACGACCGGGCCGCCCGAGAAGCCACCGGCCACGAGCCAGAGCGCCGGGAGGGCCAGCACGATGCCCGCCCACGCCAGCGCGGGCGGGTGCTGACCGAGGACCGCGGTTCCGACGACGACGGGCAGGGCGACACCCCCGACCGCGCTGATCGGCACGACCACCGACAGGGCGCCGCGGCCGATACCGCGGAACAGGAACGTCATCGCGATCCCGGTGCCGACGCCGGACAGCGTGCCCCACAACAGATCTCGCGCGGCGGGCGCGCCGGAGGTCACGAGCGGCGCGGCGACGATCGTCACGAGCAGGCCGCCGAGTTGGCCGAGCAGCGCGCTGCGCGCGAATCCGATGCGCCGGGAGGCGATCCCGCCGACGAAGTCCGAGACGCCGTAGCTCAGGGCGGAGAGCAAGGCCAGGATGGTACCCATTCGCGATCACTCCCGCCCGTCTCGTTCGGCCTGCCCGACCGGGCAGACGGCGTTGTCGGTGCAGCAGGCCCGATCGCACAAGCGGCACAGTCTGTTCGAGTCACCGGCCGTGCCGTGCAGTCGGGTGAGCAGCTTGGTCGTCAATCCGGTCAACTCCCTTCGCTCCCTCTCGTCGAGCCCGGAAACCAAGTCCCGCAAGGCTTCCGCGCGGGCCGTGAGAATGCACTCGGCCGCTCGCCGACCCGCCTCGGTCAACTCCACGCCCACGACCCGCCCACCCGCCCGCGTTCTGCGGACCAGCCCGGCCCGTTCCAGCCCGTCGACCATCCGCACCGCCGCCGATTGCGTCACCCCGACATGGCGACCTACCTCGCTCACGCCGATGCCGGGGGCGGTCATCAGGACCACCAGGGCGCTCGCCCCGCTCGGGCTGACCGCCTTCACCTCGCGGATTCGGGTGAGCATGAGGTCGTTGACCGCTAGGACGGTCGCGCCGAGGAGATTGGCCAGGCGGGTT
The DNA here is from genome assembly GCF_053588115.1 of Nocardia sp. NPDC003482. Classification (NCBI taxonomy): domain Bacteria; kingdom Bacillati; phylum Actinomycetota; class Actinomycetes; order Mycobacteriales; family Nocardiaceae; genus Nocardia; species Nocardia sp. NPDC003482. The sequence goes on along the minus strand of NZ_JBSFPI010000008.1, from coordinate 43,531 downwards.
TCATGCATGAGTCATGCATACCCACCGGAGCTCGGGGCAATCGTGGCGTCGCGGCCCGTTCGGTCGCGGTCCTGGCGTCCATGGTCGCGGTGGCATGTAAGGCGTAGTGGCCCAGGCACGGGGTTTGGATGGCGTCGCGGGCGCGTGGCGAGTGAGCACCCAAGACTGGCGGGATTGCTGCGGTCGCCGATGACGGGGCGGTGCCGTCGTGCCCGCGACCGCCGCTAGCTCGCTGCTGTGGGCAGATCTGCTGTGGGCAGCGTGGGGCGCGATCGGGCGTATTCCTGGGGCAGGCTCGGAACATGGCTCAGGACAACAACACTCCGCTGTTCGGCTGGCGGGCGCGGGAGCAGCTGCTGGCGCGGCGCATCGTGGTGCTCGACGGTCCGCTCGACGACGACAACGGCACCCTGCTGATGACCCAGATCCTCACGCTGGCGGCCGAGGATCCGCAGGCGGGGGTCTCGCTGTGGATTCATTCGCCCGGCGGGTCGGTGCCATCGATGCTGGCGATCCGCGACACCATGCGGCTGGTGCCGTGCGAGGTGTCGACGCTGGCGCTCGGAACCGCGTACAGCGCGGGGCAATTCCTGCTCTCGTCGGGGACGAAGGGGCGGCGGTACGCGCTGCCGCACGCGCGGGTGCTCATGCATCAGGGATCGGCGGGGATCGGCGGCAGCGCGGGCGAGGTCGAGATCCAGGCCGACGATCTGCGTCACACCATCCAGACGGTGCTCGGCCTCATCGCCGAGGACACCGGTCAGCCCTACGAACGGGTCTACGAGGATTCGCTGCACGACCGCTACTTCACCGCGCAGCAGGCGCTGGAGTACGGCTTCATCGACAAGATCGTCGACTCGTTCGGTCAGGTCATTCCGCAACGGCAGAAGGTGGGCATCTCGTGACCAGCTACACCATCCCCAATGTCATCGCCCAGCATCCGCGCGGCGAGCGCATCATGGACGTCTACTCGCACCTGCTCACCGAGCGCATCGTCTACCTGGGCACCCCCATCGATTCCGGCGTCGCCAACGCCCTCATCGCCCAGCTCCTGCACCTCGACGCCGACAGCCCCGGCCAGGAGATCAACCTCTACATCAACTGCGAGGGCGGCGACCTCTCGGCCATGCTCGCCATCTACGACACCATGCAACACGTCTCGTCCCCCGTGGCCACCACCTGCGTGGGCCAGGCCATAGCCGTCGGCGGCGTCCTCCTCGCCGCCGGAGCCCCCGGCCACCGCTCGGTCCTCCCCCACGCCCGCGTCGTCCTCCACCAGCCCGCCGCCCGAGGCCAGGGCACCATCCCCGACCTCATCCTCCAAGCCGACGAACTGGTCCGCATGCGAGCCGAGATCGAATCCATCCTCGCCCACCACACCGGCCAATCCGTGGAAACCCTCCGCCACGACACCGACCGCGACCGAGTCTTCACCGCCCAAGCCGCCATCGACTACGGCCTCGTAGACAAGGTCCTAGGCGCCCGCCCCTAACCCCAGGTATACGAACCCAGCCGCACCCTTTGTTGGAATCCGCACCCGTTTCAGGGCCCTGCAAGGGGTGCGGATCCGAATAAAGGGTGCGGCTGGAGTTGCCGAACCTGGGGGGCCCGGCCGTTTTTGGGGTCGTCCTGTTTGGGTGGTCAGGCGGCCAGGAGGGTGGGGGTGGCGGTGCGGTGGGGGGCCGTCGGGCGGAGGAGGGCGGCGGTGCGGTGGTGGCGGAGGTCGGTGGCCACCTGTTCGGTGAGGTTCGCGAGGGTGGTGCCGAGGGCTCCGGCGAGGGCGGCGATCATCTCGCTCGACGGTTCCTTGCGGCCGCGTTCGATCTCGGAGAGGTATTGGGGGGAAATGCCTGCGCGCGCGGCGGTTTCGGCGAGGGTCTCGTCGTGGTCGCGGCGGAGGGCGCGAAGGCGGCGGCCGAGTACCTCGCGCCAGAGGGGTTCGCGCACCGGCTCGTCCTCGCGCCCGCCGGAAATGGAGTGCAGTCTGGGATGCTCGGCCATGGTATGAGCCTACGGTCCGGAACCGTTGGGCTGCCCTGTGATTACGCTCAGGGCGTACAAAGGGGCGCGATTTCGGTGTACGGCAGGCGCTTCGAGGTCGATTTCGGGCACTACTGTCGCCTGTATCCACGGCCGCTCCGACGACCACGCCAGCGCTACCACGGCCCCTCACCCACTTCGAGGATGCCGAGCCTGCCTCCGTGAGCGATACCCGGCTCTCCAACGCCCCGCAGCCGCTTCGGAACCGAAGCGGCTGCGTCGAACGCCAGAGCCGAGCGTCAGTTGGGGCGGCCGATGGCTGCGGCCATTACTCGTACCGCGGAGACGAGGCCGTCGATGAGTTCTCCCTGGCGCAGGGAGGCGAGTGCCGCTGTGACGCCGAGTTGGCAGACGCGGTCGTTGACCCGGTCGGCGACGTCGCGGCCCGAGCGGACCTCGACGGCGTGCTCGTTGGGGGAGACGGCGATGAGGACCGAGTGGGCGGCCTCGGGGGTCGAGGGGAACAGGGCGTCGACGCCGGCGGCGGGGTCCGCGCCCAGGTCGCCGATGTAGATGTTGAAGCGGACCTTGGTGCTGCGGGTGGCCTCGGTGAGCGTGTTGTCCATCAGCAGGCGTTCGCGGTCGTTGAACGGCGCCTCCTTGAACACGTCGCCCGCCTCGTGCACGCCGGAGACGCGACCGCTGCTGGTCACCGCGTATCCGTGCGGCAGGTCGGCCTCGACCACCGCGGGCCAATTAGAACTTGCCACTTGCCCGGCCTCCGATCAGATTCGCCTCGGCGGATTCGATTGCGGCATGACTGCCGTGCGAGGTATGCCCGTGACCCGTCGCGGTCACCTCGTCGGTCGCACTCCACAGCACCGGCTCGGAGGTCCACTTGTCACCGAGGTTGTAGTGGACCGGCTTCTCGCCGGGCAGCGGCTTGCCGAGAAACGACAATCCGGCGATCACCGCGTAGATCACCAGCGGGATGCCGACAAAGATCAGCACTGTCTCGAGAATGCTCACGACCCAACGGTAGACGATGCGTCCGACGGCGCAATCCACCGGTGAGCCCACCGCGATCACGGGTGGGTTTCGATCACACCAGCCAGGCCGCGGCGTTCGCGGGCAGCCGCCCGTCCGCGAGGGGCGCGCTCGCCAGCAACAGCTCACCCGACGGCAGCGGAACCGGCTCGGCGCTCGCGTTGAGAACGCACACCAGCCCACCCCGCTCGAAGACCAGGCAGTCCGCCGGACCGTCCCGCCACACCAAATCCTGGACCGCGAATTCGCTTCGCCGCGAACGCAATACGAGCGCGGAACGATACAGCGACAACGTCGAATCCGGTCGCTCCGACTGGGCCCGCACGGTCAACTCGGCCCACTCCGGCGGAATCGGCAGCCACGATCGCCCGGTCGTGAACCCGAACGGCGGCCGGTCCCCCTCCCACGGAATCGGCACCCGGCAGCCGTCGCGCCCGCGCTCGGTGTGCCCGGACCGCTCCCACACCGGATCCCGCAGCACCTCCTCGGGCAGATCGTCGACATTCGGCAGACCCAGCTCCGACCCGTTGTAGAGGAACACCGCGCCGGGCAGCGCCAGCTCCAGCAGGATCATCGCCCGCGCCCGCGCCACGCCGACCGGGCCGCCGCCGTAGCGGGTGACCTCGCGTTCGACGTCGTGATTGGACAGGGTCCAGGTCGCGCTCGCCCCCACCCAGGTCACCGCCTGAATGGAATTGTCTATGGCGGAACGGATCTCGGCCGCGTCGAAGCCGGTCTCGGCGAGTTTGAAGTTGAAGGCCAGATGCAGTTCGTCGGGCCGCACGTATTCGCCGAACCGCACGTTGTCGTTGACCCACACCTCCCCGATCGTCACCGCCTCGGGATACTCGTCCATCACCTTGCGGATCCGCCGGTGGATGTCGTGCACGCCGGGATTGTTGAAGCGGTAGTCGTCGTCCTCGAGATGGAACATGCCGGTCGGCACGGGATCCATATCCGGCAGGCCGGGCGGTTTGGCCATGCCGTGCGCGACGTCGATGCGGAAACCGTCGATGCCGCGCTCGAGCCAGAACCGCAGCGTCCGCTCGAAATCCGCGGCGACCTCCGGATTGTCCCAGTTCAGATCGGGTTGTTCGCGGGCGAAGGTGTGCAGGTACCACTGCCCGGGGCGGCCGTCGGATTCGGTGACGCGGGTCCACGCCGGGCCGCCGAAGATGCTGGGCCAATTGTTCGGCGGCTCCGAACCGTCCGGCCCGCGCCCGTCGCGGAAGAAGTAGCGCGCCCGCTCGGCGCTGCCCGGCCCCGCGGCCAGCGCCGCGGCGAACCACGGGTGCTGGTCGCTGGTGTGGTTGGGCACCAGATCCATCGTGACCCGGATGCCGCGCCGATGCGCCTCGGCGATCACCTCGCGCAGGGTGTCGATGTCACCGAAGAGGGGATCGATGTCGCGCGGATCGCTGACGTCGTAACCGCCGTCGGCCATCGGGGACCGCGTGATCGGGCAGATCCACAGCGCGTCCACGCCGAGCGCCTCGAGATAACCGAGCCGATCGCGCAGACCGCCGAGATCGCCCACGCCGTCACCGTCGGAGTCGGCGAAGGATCGGGGATACACCTGATAGAAGACCGCCGATCGCCACCACGGGTCGACGGGAGAGCCGCCGGAGGAAGGTGTCACGAAATCCCATAGTGCCAAAGATTTCCGCGGGCTTCCCGCCGAGCGAGCGGGCGTAGCGGTGTGCGGACAACCGGTCGCGGAACGCGGATGAGTTCGAAACGGCCTGCGCCGCAAGCGAATCGGTTCGACAACCTCAGAACGGAGCGTTCATGAGTGAGTTGGCCGCCATCTCCAGATAATCCAGCAACGCCTTGCGATGCTCGTCGTCGAGCACCTCCGGCTCGAGCTCGGCCACCGCGATGCGCATGCAGCGCAACCACGCGTCCCGCTCGATCGGCCCGATGGTGAACGGCATGTGCCGCATCCGCAACCGCGGATGCCCCCGCTCGTCCGAGTACGTCCGCGGCCCACCCCAGTACTGCTCGAGGAACATGCGCAGCCGTCGCTCCGCGGGCCCCAGATCCTCCTCCGGATACAGCGGCCGCAGCACCTCGTCGTTCGCCACCTCCCGGTAGAAGGCGCTCACCAGCCGCCGGAACGTCTCCGCCCCGCCGACCGCCTCGTAGAACGACGTCACCGCCTGCTCACCCGAACTCATCGACCCTCGAATCTTCCGCTCGTCCGCTCATCCCGCTCCATTGTGCCCGGCGTGCTCGGGCGACCTCATTCTCCCGCCCGCCGGGGCGGATGGGAGCGATGTGCGCGGGCGGAACACATACCACCCCCGGGTGTAACCACTCGTTCACGAACACCACAGACGGAATGTGTCAAATCAGCTGGCAAAGGCGACGGTTCCATGGTCAACTGAGTGGCAGTGTCTGCCCAGATACCACACGAACCGGACCATACGAATTCGGGGTTCCCATGAAGCAGCGGCACGGCGCCCGGCCACACGAGGCGAGAACACACCGACAACTCCAGCCCGCCGACGTCCACAATCGTGGGTCGGGGGCTACTCCGCTGCATGTCGTAACAGAGAATCACAGTTATCCGGGTGCGCCCGCGCACCGAACCACCGAAACCCCGCCGAGCTCCGCCCCCTGGGTCAAGCGCCGGGTGTTGCTTCTGAACGCCACCTACGAGCCGCTGACCGCCCTGTCCGCGCGTCGCGCCGTCATCCTGCTGATCTGCGACAAGGCCGATCCCGTCCACCACAATCCCGAGGGTCCCGTGGTCCACTCGGCCGGTGCGTCGGTCGCCCTGCCGTCGGTGATCCGCCTGCGCAACTACGTCCGCGTCCCCTACCGCGCCCGCGTGCCCATGACCCGCGCCGCGCTGATGCACCGGGACCGATATCGCTGCGCGTACTGCGGCGGCAAGGCCGAGACCATCGATCATGTGATCCCGCGCAGCCGCGGCGGCGCGCATTCGTGGGAGAACTGCGTCGCCTCCTGCGCCCCCTGCAACCATCGCAAGGCCGACAAGCTGCTCAGCGAGATCGGGTGGACGCTGCGGCAGCCCTTGGTCTCGCCGAAGGGGCCGCATTGGCGGTTGCTGTCGACGACGGCGGATCTGGATCCGGTGTGGTTGCAGTATCTGGGTGAGGGTGCCGCGTAGGTTTCCCGAAAGACGCTGCGCGGCAACGATTCTCACTCCGCCGCGGAACCGGGAACGATCGCCGCGGTGCTCAGCGATCTCGAAAGAGAGCACTGCTCTTGACAAGGGGTGGGTCGCTGACGCATGCTTTGAGCACACCGAGAGCAGTGCTCTCAAAGCAGAAGGAGTCACCCAGATGTCCGAGTTGCACGTCGTCACCGGAGCCGGTCCCGTCGGAACGACCGTCGCCGAGCAGTTGGCCGCCGCGGGCAAGCAGGTTCGGATCCTGACCCGCTCGGGCAGCGGTCCCGACCATCCGCTGATCGAGCGCCGTCGCGTGGATGTCACCCGCGCCGATCAATTGACCTCGGCCGCCGAGGGCGCGGTGGCGATCTATCACTGCACGCACGGCTCGCGCTACGCGGCGAAGGCGTGGTGGGCGGAGCTGCCCGCGACCGAGCAGAACGTGCTCGCGGTAGCGAATCGGGTCGGCGCGGTGGTGGTCTTCCCCGAGAGCCTGTATTCCTACGGTCCGGTCGACGGCCCGATGACCGAGAACACGCCCCGCACAGCCGATTTCGGTAAGCCCGCCGTCCGCGTGGCGCTGCTGCGCGCCCGCGACGAGTCGTCGACCCCGACCGTGAGCGTGGCAGCCTCCGACTTCATCGGGCCGCACGTGCGGATGTCGCACGCGGGCGAGCGCATGATCCCGAACATCCTGCGCGGCAAGGCGGTTCAGGTCTTCGGCCGTTCCGATGTGCCGCATTCGTTCACGTTCATGCCGGACCTCGCCGCGGCGATGATCAAGGCCGCCGCCGACCCGACGCTGTGGAATTCGTTCCTGCACGCCCCGACCGCCCCCGCGGTGACGATCCGGGACCTGGTCGCCGCCCTGTCCGCCGCCGCCGGTGTGCCGAGCCCGCGCGTGCTCGCCCTGCCGACGTGGACACTGCGCGCGGCCGGTCTGATGAACGAGATGATGCGCGAACTGGCCGAGATGAACTACCAGTTCGAGCGCCCCTTCATCCTCGACTCGACCGCGAGCGAGGCGCGGCTGGGCCTGCGTCCGACGCCGATTCCCGAGGTGGCCGCTCAGACCGTGGCCTGGTGGAAATCCGTTGTCGCGCAGACGGAACCGATCTCCGGTCAGCCGTACTCGCTGGCCTGAATTCCCCACGTGCCCGGCTCCAGGGCCTTGAACGTGTGCGGCTGGTCGCCCGGATAACGAATGTAGTCGCCGGGACGCAATTCGACCGGATCGTCGGACGGTCCGACCAGCGCGCGGCCCGCGGCGAGAATGACGTGCTCGATCTCACCGCGCAGATGCGGATCGGACTGCCGGGGCTGGCCGGGTTCGGCGGCGACCAGATAGATGTCCCGCCGCACATTGGGCGGGCAGGCGGCCAGCAGCGTCGCGTGATAGTTCGCCTGCGCCGAGGCCAGCACCGGCCCCTCCCCCGCCCGGATCACCTGCACCTGCGGACGCGGCGGATCCAGCAGTCGCGAGAACGGAATGCCCAGCGCCACACACAAGGCCCACAGGGTTTCGATACTCGGATTGCCGGTGCCCGATTCCAGTTGCGACAGTGTGGATTTCGCCACCCCGGCGCGCTTGGCGACCTCGGTCAGCGACAGCCCTGAACGCGTGCGCTCCCGGCGCAACGCGGCCGCGATGGCCTCCTGCGGTGGCGCGGACCGCGCGCCGTCGTGCTCGGTCATAGTGAAATCAGACAGTACCCGTGCGAGGCGTCGGCCTCGTTGACGAACCCCCGCGGCATGTTCATTATAGAAGTCATGCGTTCGATATGGCGAACATTGGATCGCACCGACCTGACCGGAATCGCGGCCGTGACCGTCGCGGTCGGCGTCATCGGCGTGTCCTACGGCGCGACGGCGGTGACCACGGGCCTGCCGGCCTGGTTGCCGCTGCTCATGAGCCTGCTCGTCGTGGCGGGCGGCTCGGAGTTCCTGTTCATCGGCATTGTCGGCGCGGGCGGCAGCGTGGTCGCGGCGGTGCTGGTCGGCCTGCTCGTCAACGCTCGCCATCTACCGTACGGACTGTCGGTCCCCGACGTCGTCGGCACCGGCTGGCGTCGCCTGATCGGTACCCATGTCATGAACGACGAGTCCGTCGCCATGGCCCTCGCCGAATCCGAACCCGCCCGCCGCCGCGCCCGGTACTGGCTGTGCGGTGTCGGTGTCGTCCTCGCCTGGCCGGTGGGCGCCCTGCTCGGCGTGGTGATCGGAGCCGCCGTCCCCGATCCCTCGCGCTTCGGGTTGGACGCGGTCTTCCCGGCGGTCCTGCTCGCGCTGTCGCTTCCGGCGTTGCGCGGCAAGCGGACTCGGCGGGCGGTGCTCGCCGGTGCGGTCATCGCGGCGGTGACGAGCCCGTTCCTCACCGCGGGGTTGCCGGTGTTGTTGGCGCTTCCGGCGGCGTTCCTGGCGTGGGATCGGAAGGGCGGGTCCGACGAAAGTGCTTGCGGTACTTCGGATCTGGCTCCTCCGCACCGCGATCGACGGGTGAACGAGGGCTCCGATCTCGCCGAAGGCCGCGAGCGTGGTGACGCTGGGGACGGGATGCCCGACGGCAGGGCCGCCGTTCGTTCCCTGGCGGGCGCGTCGACCTCGTGCCCGGCTCGAGCCGTCGAGTGAATCCGCCGACGACGCTCCCGCACAACGACTTCCGAGAGACGAGGGGAAGCACGTGAATATCACCCTCCTGGCCGGAGCGGTCGCCCTCGCGGCCGGGACCTACGCCATCCGTTTCGTCGGCCCCTTGCTGCGCCGTCGGCTCGATGTCCCGCCCCGCGTCACCGAGCTGTTGGAGACCGGTTCGGTGGTCCTGCTGGTCGCCCTGGCGGTCACCGAGCTGATTCCCTCGGGCCACGCGGTGAGCTTCGCGCTGATCGCCGGTGTCGCGGTGGCCCTCGTGCTGGCTTGGCGGCGAGCGCCCTTGATCGTGGTGGCCCTGACCGCGGTCGGCGCGACCGCCCTGTTGCGGCTCGTCGGGGTCGGTTAGCGACGCTCGTGGGGTGCGCGACTACGCCGGGGTGAGCGGCATGCCCGGTCCGCGACGGCGGGCGACCGAACCGTAGCGGGCGTCCAGCCGGAGCCAGGTGCGGGTGGCACGGACCCGGACTATCTCGTTCGCCGAGATGCGGCGGGAGTCGGCCTTGTCGCCGGAGTGCGGGATGAAATCCATTGCGGTCAGGGCGAAGACGACACGCATGGGGACCTCGACCTGTTCGGCGGCCGCGGTGACGGTGACGACGGTCTGGTCGAGCAGCGACGCCGGGGGGCCGTGGCCGCCGCCGTGTTCGTTGGCCAATTCCGCGCCGCGCTCGGCCAATTCGACCAGGGCGCGCGCGGGAACGTCGTCGACGTGGGTGAAGCCGTCGGCCGGCGGGAGCGCGCCGCGCCAGGCGGAGTCCATCGAGTAGCCGAGGTCGATCGGGCCGCTCGCGTCGATGCCGCTCAGCCCGGACAGGATCACATCGCCGCTGACGGTGACGTCGTCGACACCCAGCTCGGCGACCACCGTCCGGACCGCGAGCGCCTCGAAACCCGTTGCGGCCCAGGCCGCGACGTAATCGCCGCCGCGCCGGCGCAAGCGGATGACGGCCGCGGGGTCCAGACGGGTCGCGCGGGCGACGAAGGTCGCCAAATTCTCCCGTTCGGCGGGGTCCGGGACGCGCAGCACCCGCTGATCGCTGTAGTCGAAGGTCATCTCGTCGGCGGGTGCCTCAGTCGGCCTTCCACTGGCTGAGGTATTCGCGTTCCAGCGGGGACAGTCGCCGCAGGCGCTGGGACTCGATGTCGAAGGCGGCCAGCTGGGTGCTCGCGACGACCGCGGGCGCGGAACCCGTGGCGACGCCGTTGGCGCGCACCTCGTAGCCGATCGTGAAGTCCACGGTCCGCAACTGCTCGATCCACATCGCCACATCCAGCGGCGTGTCCTCGTGCCGCAACTGCGCCTTGTAGCGGACGTGCAGATCGACCATCACGCAGCCCGACCGCAGACCCGAGGTCGGCCGGTCGTCGAACAGCCACGGAATCCGGGCCTCTTCCAGCAAGGTGACCATGCGGGCGTGGTTGATGTGCTGGAAGGCGTCCATATCGGACCAGCGCACCTCGACCTTGGTATGAAACCGCCTGGGCAGCACGAGAGTCCCGTCTCCCGACCCGTTCCCGGACCGCGAATCACCACTAGTCAACGCATTACCTCCGATCGGTCGGCAGCTCCCAGTATGCCGCCTCTGTCCGCTCGGTCCCGTCCCGGCCCGCGCCGCCGCCCCCGTCGAGCGGGGCGGCGGGCACGGCCGGATCGGATTACCTCGGCACCTCCGACTGCGCGCCGACGCCGCTGACCATGCTGCGCACCTGCCGGGCCGCCACCGACAGGGTCGCCAGATCGTGCGTGCCGGACTCGAACAGCTCCGACAACGCCGCGCGGGCGCGACCCAGCCGGGACTGGTTCTTCGACTCCCAGTACGCGATCTTCTCCTCGGCGGTCTCCTCCGGGTCACCGGCGGAGAGCACGTCGAGGGTCAGCGAGCGCAGCGAACTGTACATGTCGTCGCGCAAGGCGAGCCGGGCCAACGCGTGCCAGCGGTCTCCGCGTTCGAGGTGGCTGACCGCCTGCAGCAGCCAGTCGATCTTGAGGTGCTCGTTCAGCGCGTAGTACAGCGCGCCGACCTCCTCGCCGCCGCGGTCGGTGATATCGGCGATATCGATGACGTCCAACAGCGGGAAGAGGTTGAGCAGTCCGAAGACCTCGGCCGCCAACTCCTTCGGCGCGCCCCGGCTGATCAGCTTGGCCGACTCCTGCTCGAGGGTGTCGATGTGATGCCCGCGCAACCAGCCCGGCACCTTCGGCGCGAGTTCGTGCACCTTACCGGCGTAGCGATGGATCTCGGCGCCGACCGCGATCGGCTGCGGCCGGTTGCTGAGCAGCCAGCGCGACGCGCGATCGAGGGTGCGCTTGGTCTCGAGTTCCAACTCGTCCTTGACCGCGGTCGCGGTGTCGGCGGCCCGAATCCGGCTCCACACCGAGTGCAGGTCGAAGATCTGGCTGGCCGCGGCGAACGCGCGCATGGCGTCCCCGGCGGTCGCGCCGATCTCCTCCGACAGCCGGAAGGCGTAGGTGATGCCGCCGAGGTCGACCATCTCGTTGACCATCATCGTGGTGACGATCTCGCGGCGCAGCCGATGCCGTTTGATCGCCGCGCCGAACCGTTCCCGCAGCGGGGTCGGGAAGTACTTCGGCAACCGCGCCGAGAAATGCGCGCTGTCCGGCAGTTCACCCTCGAGCAGATCGGCCTTCAACGAAAGCTTCACGTGCGCAAGCAGATTCGCCAACTCCGGCGAGGTGAGCCCGCGCCCCTGTTCGAGCCGCTGGGTCATATCGGCGTTCGAGGGCAGCGCCTCGAGCGCCCGATCGAGTCCGCGGCGCGCCTCCAGCTCCTCGATCAGGCGCATGTGCACGTTCAGCATCCGCGGGGCCTCGGTGCGGGAGGAGCCCATGAGGAAGTTCTGCGACACATTGTCGAACAGCACCATGTCGGCGACCTGGTCGGTCATCGACGCCAGCAGCGGATTGCGGTCGGCGGCGGCCAGTTCACCACTGGAGACCACCCCGTCCAACAGGACCTTGATGTTGACCTCGTGGTCGGAGCAGTCCACACCCGCCGAGTTGTCCAGCGCGTCGGTGTTGCACTTGCCGCCGTTGCGGCAGAACTCGATACGACCGAGCGCGGTGACGCCGAGGTTGCCGCCCTCGCCGATCACCTTGACGCGCAACTCGTTCGCGTTCACCCGGACCGCGTCGTTGGACTTGTCGCCGACGTCGCCGTTCGATTCGGTGGACGCCTTGATGTAGGTGCCGATACCGCCGTTCCACAGCAGCTGCGCCGGCGACTTCAGGATCGCGCGGATCAGCTCGGGCGGCGACAGCGTCGTGACGTCGTCGGCCAGGCCCAGCGCCGCGCGCGCCTGCGGGCTGATCGGAATGGCCTTCACGGTGCGGTCCCACACCCCGCCGCCCTCGCTGATGAGGGAGGTGTCGTAGTCGGCCCACGACGAGCGCGGCAGCGCGAACATCCGCTCCCGTTCGGCGAACGACCGCTCCGCGTCGGGATTCGGATCCAGGAAGATGTGCCGGTGGTCGAACGCGGCCACCAGCCGGATGTGCCGCGACAGCAGCATGCCGTTGCCGAACACGTCACCGGACATGTCGCCGACGCCGACCACCGTGAAATCCGTTGTCTGCGTGTCGATGTCCATCTCGGCGAAGTGCCGCTTCACGCTCTCCCACGCACCCTTGGCCGTGATGCCCATCGCCTTGTGGTCGTATCCCGCCGAACCACCCGAGGCGAACGCGTCACCCAACCAGAACCCATAGGACTGCGCCACCTCGTTGGCGATATCGGAGAACGTCGCGGTGCCCTTGTCGGCGGCCACCACCAGATAGGTGTCGTCGCCGTCGCGGCGCACCACCCGCGCGGGCGGCAGCACCTTGCCGGTGGCGTGGTCCACGTTGTCGGTGACGTCCAGCAGGCCGGAGATGAAGGTGCGGTAGCAGGCCACGCCCTCGGCCTGCAACGCCTGGCGATCCGCGGCCGGATCGCCCGTGCCCGCGGGCGGATGCTTGACCACGAAGCCACCCTTGGCGCCGACCGGCACGATGACCGCGTTCTTCACCGCCTGCGCCTTGACCAGGCCCAGAATCTCGGTGCGGAAATCCTCCAACCGGTCCGACCAGCGCAACCCGCCGCGCGCCACCGGCCCGAACCGCAGGTGCACGCCCTCGACCCGCGGCGAGTACACGAAGATCTCGAATTGCGGTCGCGGCTTGGGCAATTCGCTGATCTCGCGGGGCTCCACCTTGATCGACAGATACGGCCGGGGCTGGCCCAGCTCGTCGACGCGGTAGTAGTTGGTGCGCAGCGTCGCCTTCACCAGCGCCAGGATCGCGCGCAGGATCCGGTCGGCGTCGAGGCTGACCACCTCGTTGATCCGCTCGCGCACGGCCGTCTCGAGTTCCGCGGCCCGCTCCGCCGAGGCGGCGTCGGGATCGAACAGCGCCGCGAACAGCTCCACGAACAACCGCGCGATATCCGGCGAGGCCAGCAGCACGCGGGCGATATTGGCCTGGCTGTAGGGGAAGTCGGCCTGCTGCAGATACTTCGAGTAGGCGCGCAGGATCGATACCGAACGCCAGTGCAGACCGGCGCGCAGCACCAGCTCGTTGAGGCCGTCGGCCTCGGCGCGCCCGTACCACAGCGCGTCGAACGCGTCGGTGAACCGCTCCCGCAGACCGCGCTCCTGGGCGTCGAGCGCGTCGAGCCGCTCGGAGGTCTCGACCAGTTCGGCGTCCATATTGCGGTCCAGCGATTTGCGCAGCAGATCCGGCCGCGCCTGCAGGCCGAAGTCGTAGATCCACGCGCCGCGGCCGTCCTCGAATTCCACGTGATAGGGCCGCTCGTCCACGACCTCCACGCCCAGGCTCTGCAACAGCGGCAGCACCTGGCTCAGCGAGATCCCCGCGCCGACGTAGAGCGTGAAACGCCAGGAGCCGGGCTGGGATTCGGGCCGTCGGTACAGATGGTGATCGATCCGGTCGGCCGCGAGCCGCTCCAGCCGGATGATGTCGGCCATCGCCCGGCTTGGCTCGAAGTCCTCCTTGTAGGCGTCCGGCAGCGCGGCCGAATACCGTTGCACCACAGCGGGATCCAGCAGCGCCGAGGCCGCCGACTCGTCGCGCAGGTGGTCGGCCCAGGTGCGGCTGGCCTCGGCGAGCAGCGCCTGGATGCGCTGCCGATTGGCCTCGGAGGTGTCCACCCGGGTGCCCGGTTCGGGCAGGCGGACGGTGAAATACACGCTCGCCAGCTCGCTTTCGGAGACGCGCGCCGAGTAGTCGATCGACACGCCGCCGAGTTCGCGCACGAGGATGTCCTGGATCTCCAGCCGCACCCGGGTGGTGTAGCGGTCCCGCGGCAGATAGACCATGCAGGCCACGAATCTGCCGTAGGAATCCGAGCGCAGGAACAACCGCACCTGCCGCCGCATGCCCACATTGAGCACCGCGCTCGCGGTGCGCCGCATGGTCTCGATATCGGAGGAGAACAGCTCGGTGCGCGGGAAGGACTGGATCACCTCGAGCATGGCCTGCCCGGAGAACGAGTCCAGATCGAATCCGCTCTGCTCGATCACCGTCCGCACCCGCCGCTCCACGACGGGGATGTCGAGGACGTTCTCGTGCATGGCCGCCACGGTGAACACGCCGATGAACAGATGTTCACCGGTGACCGCGCCCGCGCCGTCGAATTCGGCGACGCCGACGAAGTACGGATACACCGAGCGGTGCACGGTGGCCGGGACCAGGCCCTGGGTCAGCATCAGCAGCGGCCGGTTGCCGCCGTTGACCGGAACCTCGAAGTCGGTGCCCACATTCGGCCGCAGCACACCGAGGCAACTGTCCGGCACCACAACGGATTTCGCGTCGTCGCGCCGGTAGCGGGCGTAGCCGAGCACCGTGAAGTGGCCCGCGGCGAGCCAGCGCAGCAGCCGCGCGCAGTCGACGAGATCGGTCCGGCTGAACGGCGCCGTGTCCGAGTCGGCGGCGGCCTCGAGGTCGGCGGCCAGCCGCTCCTGCACGGTGTCCATCGCCTCGGTGTCGCCGATGACCTGCCGCACGTCGGTGAGGACGTCGGGAATCGAGGCCTCGACGCGGTCGAGCAGTTCCGGGCTGGTGGCCGGATGCAGCTGCACGTGCATCCACGACTCCCGCAGGCCGGTGTTGCCGTTGCCGTCCACCCCGTGCGGTTCGGCGGATTCGAGCCGACCCGAATCGTCGCGCGTCACTTCGAAGATCGGATGGATGATCTCGCTGATGCTGACGCCCATCCGGCTCAGCGAGGAGGTCACCGACTCCACCAGCAGGGGCATGTCGTCGGTGACCATCTGCACGGCGGCCCCGAGACCGGAGCCGTCGTCGGGCTGGTACACGCGCACCCGGGACGCGCCCGGTGGTCGATGCATGCCCAGTTCGATGTGCCTGCGGAACACCTGGAGCGAACTCCCCGTGATCGCACAGTCGACGTCGCCGGCGTCCACGTGGCGGAAGTATGCCTCCTCGAGGGCGGCGAGTTCGCCGCGCAACTGCTCCGGCAAACCCGCGACCCACGCCGCGCTGGACAATTCGGACGAGACCGTCATTTTCTTCGCCAACTCCCTCGGATTCGGTTCCGTAACAAAGTGACGCCGGGGTCGAGAGTAGCTGGGTGCCGGAGCAGCCGGGAGGGAATCTTTCCAAAGCCACGGCAAAGTCCGAACGCCCGACCGGTTGCTCGAAGACGAATTCGCCCGCGTACCAGCCGAACACGCTGATGGTACGCCTAGCACGTTGCGCCGACAGGGTTTTGGGCGCCCGGCCGCCGTGGCCGGTTGACACTATTCGCCTATAAGTAACCGAGCAGTAGCCAGCTCCTTGCTGTATGACACAGGGTGCAACGAGCCGCGACGATCAGGGATTCGGGTGATGGGCCATCACCCGGGAGGGGCGCCCCGGCACGGGGAGCCCCCGGGCTGGATCAGTCGCGGGTGAGCTTGCGGTGGGTGACCCGGTGCGGACGCGCCGCGTCCGGACCCAGCCGCTCCACCTTGTTCGCCTCGTACGCCTCGAAGTTCCCCTCGAACCAGAACCACTTGGCCGGGTTGGTGTCGTCACCCTCCCAGGCGAGGATGTGGGTACAGGTGCGGTCGAGGAACCAGCGGTCGTGGGAGATGACCACGGCGCAGCCGGGGAACTGCTCGAGCGCGTTCTCCAGCGAGCCCAGGGTCTCCACGTCGAGGTCGTTGGTCGGCTCGTCGAGCAGGATCAGGTTGCCGCCCTGCTTGAGCGTCAGCGCCAGGTTCAGCCGGTTGCGCTCACCACCGGAGAGCACACCCGCGGGCTTCTGCTGATCCGGGCCCTTGAACCCGAACGCGGAAACGTATGCGCGCGAAGGCATTTCCTGGGTGCCGACCTCGATGTAGTCGAGGCCGTCGGAGACCACCTGCCACACCGTCTTCTTCGGATCGATGCCGCCGCGGTTCTGGTCGACGTAGCTCAACTTGACCGTGTCGCCGACCTTCACCGTGCCGCTGTCGGGCTGCTCCAGGCCGACGATGGTCTTGAACAGCGTCGTCTTACCGACACCGTTGGGACCGATGACGCCGACGATGCCGTTGCGCGGCAACGTGAACGACAGATCCTTGATCAGCTGGCGGTCGCCGAAGCCCTTGTCCAGGTGCTCGACCTCCACCACGACGCTGCCCAGGCGCGGACCCGCGGGGATCTGGATCTCCTCGAAGTCCAGCTTCCGCATCTTCTCGGCCTCGGCGGCCATCTCCTCGTACCGGTCGAGGCGGGCCTTGTTCTTGGCCTGGCGGGCCTTGGCGCCCGAACGCACCCAGGCGAGTTCGTCCTTGAGGCGCTTCTGCAGCTTCTGGTCCTTCTTGCCCTGCACCTCGAGGCGCTCGGCCTTCTTCTCCAGGTAGGTGGAGTAGTTGCCCTCGTACGGGTAGGCGCGGCCGCGGTCGAGCTCGAGGATCCACCCGGCCACGTTGTCGAGGAAGTACCGGTCGTGGGTGACGGCCAGCACCGCGCCCTGGTACTGGGCCAGGTGCTGTTCGAGCCACTGCACGCTCTCGGCGTCGAGGTGGTTGGTGGGCTCGTCGAGCAGCAACAGGTCGGGCTTGCTCAGCAGCAGCTTGCACAGCGCGACGCGACGACGCTCACCACCGGAGAGGTTGGTGACCGGCTCGTCCGGCGGCGGGCAGCGCAGCGCGTCCATCGCCTGCTCGAGCTGGGAGTCGAGATCCCAGGCGTCGGCGTGGTCGAGGTCCTCCTGCAGCTTGCCCATCTCGTCCATGAGCTCGTCGGAGTAGTCGGTGGCCATGAGTTCGGCGATCTCGTTGAAGCGGTCCAGCTTCACCTTGATCTCGCCGAGGCCCTCCTCGACATTGCCGCGAACGGTCTTCTCCTCGTTCAGCGGCGGCTCCTGCTGCAGGATGCCGACGGTCGCGCCGGGGGCGAGCCACGCCTCGCCGTTGTTCGGCTGGTCCAGTCCGGCCATGATCTTCAGCACGCTCGATTTACCGGCGCCGTTCGGACCGACGACGCCGATCTTGGCGCCGGGAAGGAAGTTCAGGGTCACATCGTCGAGCACGACCTTGTCGCCGTGTGCCTTCCGAACTTTCCTCATCTGATAGATGAACTCAGCCATGTGCGAAAGCCTATCGGTAAGTGGTTGTCTGATTCCGCCCACCGCCCCGCTGGGCACGACCCCTCGGGCGGCGGACGCTCGGGCTGGTGCGGACGGGCCGGATCAGGCCGTCCGGAGGTCCTCGCGGGTCGCCTCGACACTATCGAAAGTTTCGGGCGGCGACGGCGGCCGCTCGGTCTGTTCCTCGCCCCCTCGTTCGGCAACGACCGAGCCGTTCGACGAGTTCCCGGAGCCGCGGCGGACCACCTCGGCCGAACATCGCGCCAGATCCGGCCCGACCGCGGTGGCGCGCATCTCCAGATCGCGGCGCTGCACGCCGTCCTTGGTCGCGTACTCGGTGGAGCGCAGTTGTCCGTAGACGATGATCGGGTCGCCGCGTCGGATCGAGGCGTCCACCCCCTCGACCAATCGGCGCCAGCAGTTGACGGTGAGATACAGCGTGCCGTTGTCCACCCAGCCGCCGCTCTCGCGGTCGAACCGGCGGGAATTGCTGGCCATGCGGAACGTCACCACCTGATCGCCGCCCGGCAGGCTGCGCCGCACCGGATGGGTGATGACGTTGCCGACGACGGCCGTGTTCGCCTCGTACATGATTCCACCCCTTGCCTTTTCGACGTTTCGACAGTTCGCGGATCGCGCTTCCGGCCGCAACCCCTCGGCCGGTGGAACACGTCCAACTCTCCTCGGCGATCGGCCTCGGCGAAAGGTCGAATCGAGATTTGTGGATGGATTTCCGGTTGTGGATTCCGCGTGTTTCGGACCACCCCGCCGACACCCGCCGACCTGCGCCGGAACCGTTGCGCCCCCCGAACTCTCGGCATCGCGCATGTCCCCCGGCGGTGATACGGTTCTGCGCGTGGCGGCGGTCGATCCGCGTTGCGGCCGTTGGCATCCAGCACTTGCGCTGACCCGCGCACGCGAGCAGAGAGCACGACGACCCATGCATCATCCCTTCCGCCTTCCGCGACTGCTGCTGGCCCTGGCGGCCGCCCTGGCCCTGGCCGTCGCGATACCGTCCCAGGCGCGGGCCGCGATGGGCACCGCGTCGCCGGGGATGGCGCTGAACACCGACGACAAACGGTGCAGCCTGGGGCTGAGCGGTTTCCTGGGCGGGGTCGAGTACGGGGTCACGGCGGGCCACTGCTTCGAGGGCGGTAAGGACGTCTTCGCGCACGACGGATCGCGAGTGGGCGTGTACGACCAGGGCTTCGGCACCGACGACACCGTGGGCGACCTCGGTTTCGCGCTGGTCCGCTACGCGTCGTCGGTCACCGCGGCCAGCACACTGTCGAACCGGCTGACGATCACCACCGCCGACGGCACGGCCGCGGTCGGCGACGAGGTCTGTCACGTCGGCTCCACCACCGGCATCACCTGCGGGACGGTGACCGCGCTGCAGAACGGCTACTTCGTGGCCGACTTCCCTTCGGAGAAGGGCGATTCCGGCGGCATCGTCTACCGCCGCAGCGGCCGGGACACCGCCGACTTCCTCGGCATCCTGATCGGCACCAAGGACGGCGGCGGCATCGTGGTCGAGTCGGCGAACTACCTGCGCGACACCATCAACGCCCACGCGGGCGGACACTTCGACTGGCATCTGCCGTCGGCGCAATGAGTCACAATGTCGCCGGATCCGTATTCGCCCCGCACAACACCACCACCGGCCGCTCCCCCGGTTCGGGTACGTAGGCGCCGCTCTGGATGGCTGCCAGCGCGGTCGCGCCCGCGGGCTCGACCACGATGCGGAATTCGCGCCACAGATACTCGCGGGCCATGGCGATGGCGTCGTCGCTGACCAGCACCGAACCCATGTCGTAGCGCTGCGCGATCTCGAAGGGGATGGCACCGATCCTGGTGGCGCCCAAGGCATC
Source organism: Nocardia sp. NPDC003482 (assembly GCF_053588115.1). Classification (NCBI taxonomy): domain Bacteria; kingdom Bacillati; phylum Actinomycetota; class Actinomycetes; order Mycobacteriales; family Nocardiaceae; genus Nocardia; species Nocardia sp. NPDC003482. The sequence continues at coordinate 24,251 of NZ_JBSFPI010000008.1, read as the reverse complement.
CGCGGCGATGCTGTTGATGTGCACGTCCACGGCGCGCCCGGCGGCCAGGGCCGAGTGCAGGGTCGGCGCGCCCTTCGGTTCGACACCCACGACGTGACCGCGGGCGCCCAGCGCGGCCGCGATCCCGGCGGCCAGCCCGCCGCCGCCGACGGCGACGAGCACGGGCGGACGCCCGCGCACCTGACGTTCGATCTCGAGTCCCACGACCCCGGCGCCGGCCACGACGGCGGGGAGATCGTAGGCGTGCAACTGGACCGCGCCGCGTTCGTCGCTGATCTCGTCGGCGTAGCGGTGCGCCTCGGCGTAGGTCGTGCCGTGCCAGAGCACCTCCGCGCCGTAAGCCCACATGGCGGCGACCTTGGTGTGCGGCGCGGATTCGGGCACGACCACCGTGCACGACCGGCCCTCCAGCGCGCACGCGAGAGCCGCGGCGATCCCGGCGTTGCCGCCCGAGGCGATGATCACCGGACGCTCGTCGCCGCGGCACTCGAGCAGCGCGTTCAGGCTGCCGCGCACCTTGAAAGTGCCGCCGTGCTGGAGGTATTCGAGTTTGAACGTCACCGGGACCGGACCGTTCGGGCCGCTCACATCGGTGTGGAAGACCGGGGTGACCCGGGTCCGGCGGCCCAGCCGCAGCCGGGCCTCGCGCACGTCGGAACGGTAGAGCCGCTTCACTTTTCGCGATGCGTTCGCATCGGTCACCGACGGACCTCCCGGTCCCGCTTGGCCAGCTCCGCGAACATGGCGTTGTGCGCGGCCAGCGCCGCGTCGTGATCGCGGTCGGCCGCCCGGTCGAGCCGCTGCGCCAGGCGGGAGTCGCTGCGCGACCACTGCACCAGCAGCGCGAGCATCACGACCACGAGCGGGATCTCACCGCTGGCCCAGGCCAGGCTGCCGCCGGTGTGCTGATCGTCGAGCAGATCGGTGTTCCAGCTCAGTCCGAGCGAACGGTAGAACCAGCCGCCCATCACCGTGGTCATGCTCATCAGCGCGACCCCGAAGAAGGCGTGGAACGGCAAGGAGCCGAACACCATTCCGACCCGCGTGAGCGGTTGCACCGGACGGGGTTTCGGATCGATGCCCAGCACCACCCAGTAGAACAGGTAGCCCGACACCAGGAAGTGCAGATTCATCGCCAGGTGCGCGCCGTGCTGATCGACGACGTGATCGAAGATCCCGCCCAGGTACAGCCCGTAGAACCCGGCGACGAACAGCACCGACGCGACCACCGGCTGGGTCAGCACGCGCGACACCGGATTGTGCACGGCGGCCAGGATCCACTCGCGCGGCCCGGGCGGCGCGTCCCGACCGGCGGCCGGCAGCGCGCGCAGGGCCAGCAGCACCGGGCCGCCGAGCGCGAACAGGATCGGCGCCAGCATCGACAACAACATGTGCTGGGCCATGTGCAGGCTGAACATGGCCGGGGCATAGCGGCCCACCCCGGAACTGGTCGCGAACAGCACGACCGCGCAGCCGCACAGCCAGGCGACCGTGCGCCCGATCGGCCACGCGTCGCCGCGCGCCCGGAGCCGGCGCACACCGGCCAGATACAACACCGCGAGCACGAGGGACAGCGTTCCGAAGATCAAGTCGAAGCGCCAGTCGAACAGCACTCGCGTGAGCGTCGGCGGCCCGGCCAGGTTGTAGCCGAGTTCGACCTCGGTGGGCGAGGGCACCCGACCCAGCTCCGGCGGCGGCGTCCGGCCGAGTCCGACGGCGAGTCCCACGGTCGCGGCGAATACGAGCGCCTCGACTCCGGCGTAGCGGATCAGCGCGCCCCGATCGGTGGGGTCGGCCGCGAGCGCGGGAATCGCCTTGCGCCGCTGGAAGAATCCGATCACGCCGAGCACGCACAGGGCCGCGGTCTTGGCGATCACCAGGCGGCCATAGGTGGTGGTGAACAGGTCGTCCCACGGCACGCGCACCCAGGCGTTGAGCACACCGCTGATCGCTACGATCACGAAGGCGCACGTGGCCACGGTCGAGAACCGCGCGGTCGCCAACGCGGTGTGCGCACCCCCGCGCACGGCGTAGGCCAGCACCGCGAACAGCCCGCCCACCCAGAACGCCATCGCGACCAGATGCAGGATCAGGCTGTTGGTGGCGATGTCGTGCGCGCCGCCCGCCGACGAATGGCCGGTGAGCGCGACGGGCAGCAGACACAGCACCGACCATCCGAGCAACACCGGCGTCCAGCCCCACCGCAGGACCAACCGGCAGGCCACCGCGAGCGCCACGGCCATGAAAGCCGTTGTCCGCCAAGACCCGGCGACCTCCACCTTGGGGATCGCGTCCCAGATCTGCTCCGGCCGCAGAATGCTGCCGACCGGTTGCCCGGTGGTGTCGGAGAGCGTCAGCGGAACCAGCAGCGTCGCCGCGACCGCCCACACGAACGCCGCGATCCCCGCGCGCCGCACGGCCCGATACCCCCCGAGATCCAACAGCCCGTCCCGCTGCGGCGGCGTGAGGAACGCCGCGAACAACAACGACCCGACGGCCAGCGCCCCCGACAGATCGGCCACGGCCCGCACCGCGGGCAACCCGTAGGTCGTCAGCGCCCCCGGATCGGGAATGCCCAGCAAGGTCAGGGCCCGCGCGGCCGACAACCCGACCACGAGCGGCGCGACCAGAGCCGCCACGGCCGACGCGAACACGGCCAGTACGGCGAACGTCGTCCTCGACTCCGCCCGGATGGCCTGGCTGCCAACTTCGACGGACGGGTCCTGCGGTGACGACATGTCTCCCAGCGTAGTTCGACCCCCCACCCCCCTACGCCCCACCCTGCTCCTCTACCACAACCCTGTGATCCTCCCGACACCCGCACCGTTAGCTCGCCGAGAGCCAGGATTGAGCTGGACGGTCGCTATAATCAACACGCTGGACACCGTGCCCAGAACCCGGCATGGTGTGTGGTGCTGCCTCGCCTCCGTAGCTCAGTTGGATAGAGCAAGGGCCTTCTAATCCCTAGGTCGCAGGTTCGATTCCTGCCGGGGGCACACAGACTCGGTGACCTGCACGGATGCCGGGTCACCGAATAGTTACCCATCTCGCACAGCGCTCAAACACCAGGGGATTTTCCCGTAGACTCTCGCCATGGGGAGCGACTTCGACGACCTATTCGAGCTTGCCAACGACTTCGCCAGTGAGCTGCGGCAACAGAACAAGTCGGCGGGCACGATCGACACCTACCTCCGCGACATCCGCTATTTCCTCAAGTTCCTGCGCGGTCGACAGCTCCCGACCACCGCGGCGCAGTTCACCAAGGACAACCTCGGCGCCTACATCGAGGACACACTGACGCGGCCGAATCGGCGGACCGGACGGCCGGTGACACCGGAGTTCGCCCACCGGCAGTACCGCAGTCTCCAGCAGTTCGCCAAGTACCTCGTGAGCGAGGACATTCTCTCCGAGAACCCGTTCCTCAAGATGACGCCGCCGCACGTGCCGGAGAAGCCTATCGCCGTCCCCAAGCTTGAGGCACTCCGGCAGCTGCTGGCGGTCTGCGAGGGCACCAACTTCGAGCATCGCCGCGATACTGGGATCATCCGACTGCTCAGCGACTCGGGCGTGCGGATCGGCGAACTCGCACCCTTGGAACTCGACGCGCTGGACTTCACCGAGAACACCGTCTTGGTGCTGGGCAAGGGGCGCCGGCCGCGGCTCGTGCCCTTCAGCGACAAGACCAGGACAGCTCTCCGACGCTACCTCCGAGTACGTGCCATACATCCGAAAGCCGCGGAACACCCGACAGCCCTATGGTTGGGCAGCCAAGGCCAGATGACCGCGTCTGGTATTCAGCAGATGCTCGAACGGCGAGCCGTCGAAGCGGGGATCGACCACCTGCATCCCCATCAACTTCGGCACTTCTTCGCCCACAACTGGCTGGCGAACGGAGGCCAAGAACAGGATCTGATGATGCTGGCGGGCTGGCGCTCGCGCCAAATGATCGGCCGCTACGGAGCCTCGGTCGCCGCCGAGCGCGCCCGCGACGCACACAGACGCGCACGACTCGGTGATCAGCTGTAACAACAAGCCACACCGTAGATGGCCGCGCCTGCGGCTGCCGCGCATACCGAGATGTGATCGGCAAGGAAACGCCGTGGCCGTCTGTGCGACAAGACGTACATTAAGTAGGATGGGGCTGTCACGCAAGTGATGCTGGCGGTGGGACGCCGCGGACACGACGCCCCACCTGGTGGGTCACCTAGTCCACTTCCAGCGGACCAGCACGAGCGCCCCGGCGATCACGGCACAGCCCGCAAGCAGGATGCCGTAATTGACCGGGGCCTTGCTCTTCGCCCGGCGATGTTTCGCCATTCCCCACCACCTCCTTCCTGGGCGCGGTGTGTGGACCAAGTCCACCGCCCCTCGGCCGGAGGTGCCAATCACCTTACGCCAGTGGCGGATTCGACCAAACCGTCTCATCCGATCCGGAGCGACACCCCACTGGCCTTCCGCTCCGCATTCAACTGCTTCGGTTGGCGCGAGAATTTGATTCCCCGGTGGGGGCTCGTCTGTCACGTTCTCAGGATCGGGAATACCGGAGTAACGGGGACGGGTCTAACCATCGTCTACTTTTCCACAGCCTACTACCCCCAAAGCCCTACCGATGGCCTAATCATTGTTGGCGAGAACGTGGAAACGTTCAGTCGCCTGTAGTGCCCATTCGAGTTTCGCCCAGCAGCCCGTAGGATACTTACTTCAAAAACACCAGGACTTGCGACAAACGACCTCTGGCTTACATGATCACGCCAGCTATCGGGCCAAAGAGTGTCATCTGACCATCGCACTCCGTCGAGTTCAACATCATGGAGGTTAGCTTCCGTAAAATCGGCATGGGTAAAGTCGGTTAGAATCTCGGCAAGAAACTGGAGATCACGCGAATAGTCATATAGCTGCGCTCGCAAATATCGACAGTGATGTTTAACTTCATCGAACCAGTGGGATACATTTTGCCTTCCTCCCGCCAAAGATCGCAAACAACCGAGACGACTAATAATTTTGCGCCCGGATCTCCAAAGCACCTCATGGGTGTTATTAATCCAGGCAACGCCGAGATCAAACTCTATGTTCGCGCGTTGCTCTGTCAATTCCACAGCTTCGCGAAAAGCATCAAATACATTGTCATCGAGACCGTCGTTAAGTCTCTCGACGGCTTGCAACAGTTCGTAGCTGCTGACTTCGGAAATTACACGTCGGCGCTCTACGCCATCCGCAAGCAGCCCCTCCCGACGTAGCAGAGAATCGAACCCGTCCGCGAGACGATGCACTCCCACCATGGCCCGAAGAAGCGGCTCTCTACAGCTAGCATTAAGACGGAGTCGATCCATCCATGACAGCAATTGCAGTTCCTGATTAAGACCCAAAACCTCATCAGTGGATGGCATACGAGACGCGAAGAAATGCGGCGAATCCGAAAGTATCGCCGCCAGTCCCGACTCGACATCGAGAATGGAGTCGAGGTCTTTCGCCATGGCATCGTATTTGCCCGAGAGAAGAATGGCACGCAGGCCAGCTTCAATATCAAGCCCTTCCTCAATATCCCTTAGCAGTCTATCGTATTGCTCCGTCAAACCATCATCAAAGTTGTCGCTGTCATTTCGATCCGAAATTGGTCCCTCGGTCATGACTCCTCGCTACGCGGGTCGTTCCGGTTTTTCACAAGTTTCTGCCGAGCACGTACGGCATATGAGCGTACGGTCGCTATCGGCATTCGGAGTTCTTCCGCAATTTCTGCTGGAGTGAACCCTTCAAGGGTCATAATCATAATCTCGCGCTGAACTACTGACAGTGCCTGAAGCTCTCTCAACAAGTCCTGATGCTGTTCCCACATTATAAGCTCGGTTAAATTCTCCGAGCGCAGTGGTGATTGTTCAGAGATATCTGAGACAAGTTGCTCATTTGTCTGGCAACGTGCCCTATCTGCCAGCTTTCGGCGAGCTACAAACCACACCCACGTCTTTGGGTATTCAATATTCGCCCACCGCCGCCACGCTTCACCCATAGCCTCCTGCGCTATCTCCACCGCGTCAACCTGGCGAGCTCCGGCGCTAATCAAATAACGTACCAACTTGGAAAGCTGCTCCCGATAAAACGCGCTGAATGTTGCGGAATCAACAGGACTGGTCCGTTCCCTGGCCGCCGGACTGCCGGGATCGCCAAGGTTCATGGTGCTTCTCCCGACACCGCGTCATCCAATACGCCCTGCGGGTGGGTAGTAAGTTCACGACCTCGCGGTTTGAGAGATGTGCGACTGCGCAGCCGTAGAGATAGATCCCACTCGGTGAAAGCAACAACGTTGCAAATCAATGTCACAACGACCGCAGCAACGAGCGAACTCATCCGAACCTTCCTCAGCGCCCTCAATTTCGTACAGACCTACTCTTACATAGAGGGCAGAACCGGGCGCAGGTGATGCAACCTCGCGGAAAACGGCCAGCATAACAGGAGAAAGTACGCAAAACCCGACGGCCATCTCGACTCTGTCGGATCGTCTTGCCGAGAGCGGCGGTCTGTCCCGTGATTCCGTCTCGATTGCTACCGCGGCACCGGTTGAAATCTTCACCGCACATCAGACGCGTAGTAGGTGTACTGCTCGGACCCGACTGACCGGAATCCTGTGCTGACCGCCCTCAACGACTGGTCAGTGACTGACGCCGACGACAAGTAGTCCGCGTCGGCCCGGCACCGAGTGGTTCGTGCGGTCGGGCGAACTCATGCACCACGCGAAGGTTCAGAGGATACTCCAGCACCGGAGGTCGGGTTCGGCGGCTCGGTCACCGTGAACCACCATCCATCACGAAGGCTTAGTTCCTCGACACAAATCTCCCAGCTATACACGCCGGGCTTCAGCGGGAATCCTTGAGGAAGGTTGATCACCACTGCTGCGCGGGCACGTTCTTCTTCCGTCTCGAATTGCCCAGTAAAACCCACATGGGTGCCCGACTGGATTTCGGCGGGCGTGCCGTCTGCGTCCAGCAATCTACCTGTGATTTCTAGCTGCCGCGGCAGTCGCTCTTGATTAGGAGAGTCGGGGGTAAAGAAGATCACAAGAGACATCGGCGGGGTCGGCGTCGAAACAAGGTCCCAGCCCAAGCCCAGAGTATGGACTTTTCCGCTCGACGGATCCGCTTGTGCACTGTCTGCGACGAGAACGGTAAGCTTCACTGGAGGGCCTGTATTACCACGGGGACAAGGGTGCGAGCATCACCGGATGCTTGCGTGCCTAGCGCAGGGCGTGAGAACCCTGACCCAAATTCTGCGACAATCTCCCTGACGGGGACGCCTTCAGAGAACTGCTCGTGCAGCACCGGAATAACCTCCGACATATGAGTCACGTACCACTGCCCGAGACTTGGGGGAGTTGCCGCCGGTTCAGGAGTCTCAGCTGTGGTACCGGGATCGACCTTGTAATGGACGAGAACGCCTACCGCGTGGGCGTAGTACCGGATCATCGAAAGAGTAGGGTTGGAGTCTAGGCGCTCGAACCGTGAGACGGTGCTCTTGTCGACGCCCATGATCTCGGCGACGTCCTTCTGATCCAAGCCCGCAGCTTTACGAGCCGCGACCAGGTCGTCCTTCAACTGGAACTCTGCGTCAGCCAGCGCTGCAGCCAAAGCGCGGTCGGTCTTCTTGTGTCGGCGCTTGCGTGGAAACCCCATGCTCAATGCTCCCATCGCGGTTGCGGCAGCTGCAACCGTTTCGTCATTCTCGCAGCTTACGGTAGGTGTAGCCGTTGCGCCTACACCATGAGCGCAGGCGGCTGATAGCCGTGTTGATGTGGCTGTCCTGCGCGCTTCTCCAGATGTGCCGGGGAACGCGGGAACCGAAGGGCTTCGATCCCACGCCGCACGCCACCAGCGATGGCTGGTCTTCCGGCGCTTCCCCCCAGTACAGGCGATGCTGCATGGTTGGTCCATCGGTGGCGAAGGCTGCGATCCACGGCTTGTTGACCTGACGCAGGCTGAGTCCTTCCGGCGCCCGGTAATCCTCCGGCCCGATCCCTCCGCGTGTGGCACGTATCATCAGCCGACTGAAGTACTGGCCTGCCACGACATCGTCCTCGTCGAGCTGGCGCAACTCCTCGACGAACGCTGGAAGCTTGACCCACGAGCAGCCGCCATGGCACGCCTTGGATGCCTTATCAGGTTGTCCGCGCCGCACCATCACCCCATACTTCGCGATCGCACCCGTCGAGGATATCGACTTGCCTGCTGGTCGACGGGCGAATCGGCACGAGAACACACTCGACACTCGCCCCCAGCCTGTACAGGCTCGTTCACGCTGTGTCGAAGCATCGCCGGACGACTGACAAGTACGGTCGGATCCACCCGTCTAACAGCGAGTTTGACGTTTCAGAGTCGCGGCTTTTTTGCCGCGAATTGCTGGCCGCCTCTTCGTCTGGGCCGGATTGTTGTGATCTTGATGCAGGGTCGCCCCGAACCTATGAGAACAAAGAAGGAGGAGGCGCGCACGCCTCCTCCTTGTCCTTCCGATCAGTACGGCTGCTCTGCCTTTGAGCTTCAGCCCCTCGAAGTGGAGCTGACGGGACTCGAACCCGCAACCGCCGTATTACGAACAAGTATACAGGACGCTCCGCAGCCGATCCGAGCGATGACGCTCCAGCTTTGCTGTTCGGTTGCTGTTTCCGATTCCGTCGGGTTGCCGCAACTGGGAACGCGCGCACAGCTGCGGCTCTGCTTCTCCCCGCCTGCGCCCAGACCAACCGCCGGGTCGGCGGGTTCTTTTGCCCCTGGGTGGTGGCGCGTGCGCCATTCACCGGGCAGGCCACCGGCCTGCCCCTTAGCGCCTGCTCTTCGCGCGTAGAGGCTCCAGGGTCAAGGGTGGCCGCCAGGCCATCGCCGAAGGCGACGCCGTAGGCGCCCTTGAGGCTGGAGGGGCGCGCGATCACAATGCAGGCGCCACCACCCAGGGGCACACGGCCGAAGGCCGTGGAAGTTCTTCCGCGGGCTCGGACCGCGCTTCCCCCGAACTCACGCAGCACGCACTACGCCAGACCATTCACCACGCAAAGCCGCGTGCAGTAGACCGCAGCCGACGCAGGCAACGACACCACCGCCACCGTTCCCCAAAGTAACTCACTCGCAAACTTTCCGCTGCCCACCCAACACAACCACTTCTCTTTTTCTCGACCACCACCCCAACCCTCTCTTCTTGATCTTTTTGATTTCTGATTGCTCCCCACCCCCGCCCCGTCCGACATCTCGTGCACACGAAGTGGGTATGAGATGTCGGACGGGGCGGGGGTGGGGAGTGAGCAGAAATCATGCCCTTCACCGCAGGTCACGGGCGGGTTGGGGTGGTGGTCGAGAACGCGAATAAGTAGCACACCCGTGTGCTACTTATTCGCTACATTTTGGTCCGCTTTTCGCGCCTGCGAGAGCCGACAAGGCGAACACTGATCAACAATGCCGAACCGCGAGAGAGGCCCTTCCTCGGCCGGACATTGTGTGCCCCGGCCAGCGGGTTGTTCAAGGGCGCTCCTACGTCGCGTCGCCTTCGGCGATGGCCTACGGCCACCCTTGAGCAACCCGCCGTCCTGGCAGAACAAGCCTTCGGAGGAAGGGCCGGGGAAAGGTTGGGCGAGATGATGCCGAAGAGCCGGACGTAGCCCAGCCGAGAGCACGACACGTCGATCGCGCTTCCACGGTCGCAACGGGGGCTGGCCCTATCCCGTTCTCGATCGCCGCGGTGGAACAGCGCGCGGGCGCAGCGCATACGCGGGCACGAGTTGACCGGTCAGGTGCAAGGGCGGACGGCCGTCACCGTAGGCAATCGAGTAGCTGACTAGCCCCATCCATTCCCCGCTTTCGGCGGGGATCCAGTGGGTGAGGCGGCCCGGCCGCTCCCCGGTCATGTCCACCCCAGCCCCGTTCACGTGCCGTGGTGTGCCGGGATCGCGCAGGCACAGCGCGTCCAACCGCACCCACACCGGTGAGGGGTCCTCGGTCAGGGTGCGGTGGTAGTAACCCAGCCCGTCCGGATACCGCGGACGCGGCGCGGTACCTTCGGTGCGCGGTACCGGCTTGCCCTCCCCCGACACAACCCCCGGGTTCGAACACATATTCGAATGGTAGCTCGGCAGGCGGTTATTGTTGACGTGTGCTGGAAATCGGTTCGCGGGTACGCATCAGACCGCACGGCGTATCGGTGTTCGAAGTGGTCGAACTCGGCGAAGACGACGAGCGCGTGCTCATCCAATCCGTTGACGATGCGCCTGGCCGGTACCCCTTCAGCATGTGCGTTCGAGACCTTCTCCCGGCGGACTGATCCATACCCGACGAGTGCCGCGAAGCCCGGACCGCGAACACGACAAAGCCCCCCACCCGAGTAACGGGTTGAGGGCTTCGGCAGGGTGTGCGGCCCGCTACGCCGCGGGCGGGATGTAGGCGCCGAGGTCGTAGACGCGGCCGTAGCCGGTCTCGGCGGGGCCGACGTACAGCAGGCCCTCGATCCGGCCGCCGAGGGCGACCCCGTTGACGCGGGCGCGGCGGATGCCGGTGCTGATGGCGCGCATCACGTCGCGGTCGAGGGTGACCGCGCGCAGGCCGTCGTCCTGGTCGTCGTCGCGGGCGCCGGTTTCCAGGATGAGCTGCGAATCGATCACCGGGTCTCCGCTGGCCGCGGGCATCGGTTTGCGGTTGACCCAGTAGAGGGGCTGGCCCTGGCTGTTGTGACGGTGGCGGCGCACGACCGCGACGATTTCGCCGGACACGTCGGTGCCGGGTTGCACGTCCTTGCCGAACGGGTTGCGGGCTCCGGCGCCCATCAGTTCGGCGTTGATCTGGTCCAGGTCGGTCAGGGCGTTGGTCATGGTGTCTCCCAAGGGGTTTCGAGGTGGAAGGGAATCGGGGGGCAGGCTCACTGCCTGCCCTTCGAAGTGCCTGTGCCCGTGGGGCGGTAGAGGCTCGCGTGTCCAGGGTGGCCCGGTAGGGTCATCGCCTTCGGCGACACGGTGTGTCCTTGACGCGGGAGGGACCGCTCCACACCCTTCCCGCGCCACCGGGCTATCGGTCAGCGAACCAGGCTGAGTACCTCCTCGTCTCCGTCGTCGTCGGTGTTGGCGGCGGCGATGATCTGCGCGACCCGGGCGTGGGACAACCCGACCGCGGCACCGATCGCGCGGGTCGATTCCCCGGCCGCGTGGCGGCGAAGGATTTCGGTGTCCCGGTCGGCCACCGGGTCGCTGTCAACCGGTGCGCGGTCGCCTGTCCACCCGGTGTCCAGCGCTGTCAACTCGCTGTCTACCGGTGTCGAACCGCTGTCCACCCGTGTGGAGGCGGCGTAAACCGGTGTCAACTCCTGCGCGGGGTCGGGGTGCGGCTGGCGGGGGATCTCGATGAGCGCGGTGAGGCCGTGGGTGGCGGCCAACCCGAACAGCGGCGCCGCTCCGGCCACGCACGCCGCGATCGTCGCGGGCAGCACGCGTTGCCCGGATTCCGCAGCGTGCAGGCCGTTTCCGACGACGCTGATCAGCTCGGCGGCGAACAACTCGCCCCAGAAGAACCAGCGGGTTCCGGCCGGGATGACGATGTTCTGGCGGGCGCGGCGTTGCAGCGAGACCAGCGCGACGGCGGACTGGACGATCGCGCCGTCGACGAAGATCGGCCCGGCCCACGCCAGCCGCGGCGTGATCCCGGCCATCGCGGACAGCTCGGTCAGCGCGGCGAACGACCACGCGAACGCGCCCGCGCCGATGACGATCGTCATCAGCATCGCGGTCAGTTCCGCGAGATCGAACCGCCCGCTTGACACCCGGTTGACACCGGTGGACAGCGGGTTGACACGAGTGGACGGGTTCATCGGTGGAACCCCTCCCGGTCGGCGGAGGCGGTCCACGGGCTCCACGTCGACGGGTGCACGAGGCGTTCCTGCTCGGCGTGCAGGGCGTGCCCGGACAGCTGATCCAGCGCGTCGTCCAGGTCGCTGGCCATCTCCCGGTTACGGTCCTCCAGCTGCGCGGCCTCGTACTGGGCGGCGTCTCGCTCGGCGGTCACGGCAGCGAGCTGTTCCTCCAGTTCGGCGATCCGCTGATGCGCCGCGGTCAACCGCTCCTCCAGCCCGCCGGACGACTCACCCTGTTCGGGTGCCGGGTTCGCGGGCCGCTCGATGAGGTCGGCTCGCCAACCGGTGCGCAGTCCCTCGAATTTGCGGCGGGCGCCGATCGCCTGCTTGAGTACGCGGCGTTCGAGTTCGGCCTGGCTCAGCTTGTCCACGCGGGTCAGCAGGAGGTCGTCGGCGACCTCCCGCAGCCCGTCGAGGTCGAGCTGCTGGGCACGCAGGAACTCCCGGCCCTCGGCCTCGGTGCCGATGATCCGCAGGCGCGCGGCCACCGACATCGGGGCGCTGAGATCGTTGTCGGGGTCGTAGGCCGGTGGCGCGGCGGGCATCGTCGTCTCGACAGCGCGGGTGTTCACCGCTCCACCTCCTCACGCTCGACGTTCGCCAGCGACGAAGCCACCGCGTTGCCCGCAGCGTGGTCCGCCAACGGGGACGCGGCGGCGTCCTCTCGGTTCGGCCTGCGGTCCGTGCTCTGGTCGCGGGTGAGCCAGGGTGCGTGTCCGGTGAGTTCGCGGGCCTGGATGTCGGTGCGTTCGTCGATGGGCAGCATCGGTGCCTCGTGGTCGGCGTGCCCGGCGTCGATGCGGTCCTGCCGCCGCATCGCCCGCGGGTCCTGGGTCCAGCCGGTCACCGCGGCGTCGAGCCGCGCCCACTCGGCCCGGATTTCAGGAGCAATTGCCAGCCGCCGCATTCGAGCTGCGGATGCCGCGAATCTGGCCCTCTCCGAAGAACTTTCAGCTCGTGCGGCGTCTTCGCGCATCTGGAAGGCCAAGGCGTAGTCGGCGCGCATCTCGGCTTCCTCGATGGACGCGCCCTGGTCCAGATAGTGCTGCGGATCGGTGAGATCCGGCGCTCCCGCCTCGGCGACGCGGTCCGCATGGAGCCTGCTCAGCCGCGGGTCTTCATACATCGGCGCCCAATCCGGCAAACGGGACGCCGATTCAGTGACCGACGCCGCGGTGACCGACACCGTCGCCGAAGGCTCGTTCTCGATTCCGGTGGTGATCCAGTGGCCGTGATCGTCGATTTCCTCGATGACGTGGGTCGACGAAGTGGCGTCGTGATCGTCGGCGGGGTGTTCCTCGTGTGCCCACCATCCGCCGGTCGGGCACGGGATCCAGCTGATCGCACCCTCACAGGTCGTGCAGGTGGACGTGATCTCGTGAACGTTCATCGCTCGGCCCCGTCCCGCTCGGTGTCGGTGCGGGCCAGCGAATCGGCCAGAGTGCGGCCGGGCCGGTAGTCCGCCAGCGGCGCCGCCGCGAGTTCGGCCTCGCGCTCATCGACGCGGGTGACGTAGTGCGAGGTCAAAAACCCGTCCGCGTCGCGCTCGATGCCGTGCTCGGCGATATACCGGACCTGCTCACGGCTGCGCGCCCGCACCGGCGACTGCGGGTCGGCCGCGATGCCCAGCTCGTGCTCCTGCTGCTCGGAAAGCTCTCCGGCCGTGGCGCATTCGAGGTACAGCCACTCGGTGGCCCACTCCTGGCTGTTGACCCAGCGACTGGCGTAGTCGGCGTAGTCGACGCCGTCGGCGGGGTCGTAGTCCTCCGGGTCGCGGCCGTAGGACGCTTGGGCGTGCATGAAGTCAGCGCGCATCTGCTGTTCGGGCCACGACTCGGTGGCGTCGTTGTCGTCGCGGGTAGTGTCGGTCATCGGTTCGGCTCCTTCTCGATCGGTTGTTGTGGGGGTGTCGGGCCATCGGCCGTGTTCCGCGGTCGGGGCCATGCCGGGCGCTGGCACGCCCGGCATGGTCGGCCCGGAGTCTTCGGAGGGCAGATATCCCTCGCCCAACTCGGCGCGATACCGAGTTGTGAACTCGCGCAACTCTTTTCGCGCCCTCTGAAGACCGGATTCCATCTCCGCCTCGTACCGGTCGTACTCGATGTTGAACTGCTCTTCCCGGGCGGAGGGGTCGTGCATATAGGCGGCGAAGTCGCACGCGCGGTCCGTGGGGGCCTGATCGACGGCGTTCTGGTAGAACGACAGCTTCTCGGCGAGGATCCGCGCTTCCTCCACCACGTCGAAGCTCGCCCGACCCGGTTCGGCGGCGCTCACCGTTCGACCTCATCGCGATCGACGGCGCTGCGCCCGGCTTCGTTGCGGGAGACCGCGTCGGCCAACGGCGACCGGCCGGGCTGGTGATCGGCGAGTGCGGACCGATGCGCGGGCCGCGCGCCTTGCTCGGGCGCGGCGTCGCGTTCGGCCCAGTACTTCGCGGCGCCGCCGTTGACCCACTTGCTGGCGATCTCGTTCCCGTCCTCGCCGCCCTTGAGGCCCATCTGGGCCCACTCGACCTCGCCAAGCTGGCGGCGGGCGATGTGCGATTCGGGAAGGTCTTGCAGGACAGGCGCTCTGGAGATGTTCTCGCCAACCAACTCGTTCCAATCCCGGTTCGACTCCTCGCGCCCCGCACGCCGCTTTTCGGCCAGGCGGTGGGCGAACTCGTTGTCGAGGCGGGCCATCAGGTCGCGGGGGATCGGCTGGGTGTTGCCGAGTCGTTCGTCGGCGGCGATCCGTTCGCGGCTTCCGAACCGCTGCGGGGGCGGGGTGCGCTCGACGAGTTTGGCGACCGCTTCGTCGCGTTCGCCGCGCAACCGGTCACGCTCGGCGGTCACCTCGTCGAGCTGCTGGCGCATCCGCTCCAGCTCGTTGTCGGCTTGCCCGGCTTCGGACTGGACGACATCACCACGAGCCCGCTCCGCGGCCAGCTCGGCCCGTAATTCGCCCACGACGGTTTGCAGCTTGGCTTGCAGCCGGTTGCGCTCGGCGGCGAGGTCCTGCACGTCCTGCCAGTAGCCCTCGCTGGCGTCGCGTTCGTCGTCACGCTCGGCGGTCACTTCGGCCAGCTGCCGGGTCAGTCGGGCGTTCTCGTCGGCCAGTGCGCCGTTGCGGATCACCAGATCGTTGTGCGCGGCGGCGGTGCGAGCATACTGCTCGCGCGGGACGTGCGGGGCGTGGCCGGTGCTGTGCTGCTGGTGGGCTTGGGTGCGTTCGCGGATCGCGGCGATCTCGCGGGCCACCCGGGCGCGGTAGTGCAGTGCTTCGATGCCTTTGACCTTGTGCGCGCGGGCGAACAGGTTGCCGGTCTTGTACTCGGGGAACATCGTGGCCGCGTCCAGCCCGTCCAGGGCGATGCCCTGCTCGGTGCGGGTCAGACGCTCGTTCCCGACGAACATCTCTGCCAGGTCATCGCGGTGGGCGGCCAACGAGCGGGCGTCTCGGGCGCGCTGCTCGCCGTCGATGGCCGGATCGGTGGCCCGGCGGGCGACGACGTCGGCGTGGGCGCGATACCGGTCGACCGCCTGATTCGTCCAGGTCAGGTGCTGAGCGCGTAACCGCTCCTCCCGCCGACGTTCGTCCCGGACCAGCCGGGAGATGTCGCGGCGGGCGCGGCGCCGCTCCAGCCAGTTCGCGGCCTGGGCGTGGCGTTGGACCGCGGCCACCATCGCCGAACCGAATCGGCTTGCCTCGGTGAGGATTTCGTCTTCGACACTGCGATCGGACATGATCAGAGCTCGCTTTCGGTGGTGTCGCCGCCGCTGACCGCGGTGACGGTTTCGGTGTTGCGGATGTCGTGGGCGAAGTAGTTGCAGAAGTCGTTCCAGCCCTGCGGCCAGAACCGCAGCGCGTAGGCGACGACGTCACCGTCGGACAGGGTGTCCACCCAGGCGGTGTGTTCCTGGATCCAGTCCGGGTGCTGTTCGACACAGGCCCGCAGGTAGCCGCGCGCGGTGTCGACCTGCGCGGGCGTCGGTGCCTGCGGCAGCCCTCGTCGACACGGAGAGACCAGGAAGTCGGGCTTCTCCGATGCTCGTATTTGATTCTCCGGCAACATGTTTCGTTCCTTTCGGATGGATGGCGGTTACATAACCGGGTCTACTGCGATCCGGGGTCGGTGCGGCGCGCCTCGTAGGCGCCGCGGCGTTCAGCGAGGCGCGTCACCTGGGCACGCAGCCGGGTGTAGGTGTTGGTGGCGCTGTAGGCGGCCATGCGGGCGGTGTCGACGACGCCGGGTCGTCCGGCGCAGTGCCACCACGCGAATGCGGCCAGCGCGAGCACGTACAGCACCACCTCACCCGGCAGGGGCAGCATCGCGACCGCGGCGGCCGCTCCGGCGGTGGTGGCGACGGCCGGACCCCAGATGCGCAGGGTGTCACGGGTTTTCGTGATCCGGGACACGTGCGGGGCGACGGCGCGGCCGACCACGCCGCCGTCCGGGACGACCGGCACCAACTGGGCGGCCAGCGCCGCGGCGGGGGTGTCGGCGAGGTCGGCGGTGAACGCGTCGAGCACCTGTTGTTCGTGGGCCTGCTCGGCGGCGCTGCGCCCGCCCAGCTCCTCGCCGTGGTCTTCGGGGTCGATCGGGTTCGGGAAAGCCATACTGATATCTCCTTGTCGCACAGTGGGTTTCACGCCGGACGGCGTTTGGACAGTTCGATCACCGACGCCAGATCCGTGTTCTCGGTGTTGGCGGGGCCGGTGAGTTCGCTCAGGCCCGGCAGGGGCCGGACGCGGTCGAGTTCGGTGTCGTCGAGGGGGGAGACTCGGCCCCAGCGGGCGCGGCCTCCGGCGACCTGGACCACGTCGCCTTTCTGCATGGCGCGCAGCCGGTTCGGTGGGACGAGGAACTGGTCGGAGGGTTGGATGTTGCCTTCGTCGCCGCTGGCGGTGCCGCTGATCAGCTTGCGGGACAGCTCGAATTTGGGGCGGGTGCCGTAGACCTTGGCCAGGGTCTCCGGGTCGGTGGACCGCCCGAGCAGGCTCCCGCCCGACGCCGCGGCCACCAGGGCGGCCCGGTTGTCGTCGTCGTGGCCGAGGCCCTGCCAGGACTGGGCGATCCACCACGACCCGATCCCGGCCTTGCGCAGCCGCTCCACCCACTTCACCGCGCGGGTCCGCCCGTCCGACACCGCGCTGAATTCGTCGACGACCATCAGCGAGGCGCGGCCGTGCTGCTTGTCGGCGAGCTGCTCGAACATCGTTCCCAGCGCCCCGAATTGGGCGCGCGCCCGGTCGGGGGTCTTCACGCCTTCGAGCACGATGTAGATCAGGTCGAAGTCGGTGAGTTCCCGCTCGCCGTCGAACGCCGACCCGAGCGACCGGTACAGGTTCGCGAACTCCGCCCGCGCGGAGTTCATGACGGGTTGTTTGCCGTCGATGGTGGACGCGATCTCCATGTCCGCGCCCATGACACCGGTCCACGGGGTCACCCCCGGCTCACCGCCCCACAGCCGCGACAGCTTCGCCACGTCGAACCGGGACAGGAATTCCAGCCACGACCGGGGCGGGTTGGCGCCGATCGGGGTCGCCACGCCGTTGATCCGGTCGACGCGTTCGGGGGCGTCGACGATGAGGTGGATGAGGGTTTCGCGGATCTCGTGGAAGTACCGCTCGGTGTCGGTGGTCGGGGTGGAGCCGCCGGACACCATCGCCGACAGGATCGACCGCAGATCGTCGACCGGCGCGTTCCACATGTCCAGCGCCACATCGTCGGGGAAGACCCCGATCCGCTCCGGACGAACACCCAACGCCGAGAACCACTTCCGCATCCGCGCCGCGGTCTTGCGGGACTCCGGGCCACCGTTGCAGTCCACGACCACGACCAACGGCCGGCCGGGCCGGTCGCGGCGCCACCACTGCCGATGCCGCGTCCAGGTCGTCACGAACCACGACACCAAAACCCGCAGCATGAGCGTGGTCTTGCCCGACCCGGACGACGCCACCGAGGTCATGTGCTCGGCGACGTTGATCCACGGCAAAATCAGCCGAGTCTCCGTGCGCCCCAACAACATCCGGGTCATCGACTTCGGCGGGGCCTGGTCGGTCTCCACCGCCAACCGGCCGATCACCAATTCCGGGGACAGCCCGCCGGTGGTGTAGGGCAGCCGTCGCCGCGACAGCCGCGCCGCGGCCCGCTGCTCACGCTGCGCCTGCACCCACAACGCGCGTTCGGTGCGGACCGGGTTGCGTGCGCCGACCGTCGCCAACTGCACCCGCCAACGGGTGTGGATCAGGGTCGCGGTCACCCACGCGGCCGGAATCAACATTGGCGCCATCCCGAACAGCCCGGCCACGAACTGTCCGGTGACGAATTCGTGGGCGGCCTCGGCGAAGTCACGGACCGGGGTCAGAACGTCCCACGCCCACAACGCCGCCGCGCCCGGCATCGCCAACACCGACGCGAACAACCAGTTCCGCAGCCGGGCCGGTTTCCAGCCCAACAGGGTGGAGGGGGTCAGGATCGCGACCACACCGAACCCGACCGCGACCAGACACGCCGCCCCCAACAGCGCGCCGTGGCCGATGCTGTCCCACGACCACGCGCTGAAGTCCGGCAACCATCCGAGCGGGTCGTGCTTGATCCCGATCGGCGGCATCTCCCGATGCACGACGATGCCGGGCTGCTCGGTCACCGTCGGCGGAGGCGGCACAGGCGGTGTAGTCGTGGTGGTGGTGCAGTCGTCGGGGGTGATCATCGGGGAGCAGGTCATGAGCTGAGCGCCTTTCCATCGCGCGAATCCGAGTCCAAGGAGTTGCCGTGATCGGCGGCGCCGCCCGCGATCACCCGAAGACCGGGACGCGAAGCGGGAGAGGACGTTTCGGAGTGCCGCTCGGCCAGCACCTCGTCCAGATCGGCCAACCGCATCGGCGGCCCGGCTGTCAGATCCACATCCGCCGCCGCGGCGCGGATCACGGTCTTCACCGCGTCACCGCGGCAGTAGTAGGTCAACCCGGCGCATCCGGCCTGCCTCGCGACGTGCAAAGCCTGCGCGACCGAATTCCGGGCGGCGGCAATGCTTTTCGCAGTCAGTTCGACCTCGACCGCCCACAGGTCACCGGCGCTGGTGAGGTAGCGGCCGTCGTGGATGTGCGGGCGCGGCTCGCCCGCCTTGGTGAGGCCGGACTCGCTGCGCAGTGTCCGTTCGGAGATCCAGCGTTCGAGGTCCAGGCCGGTCAGCGCCAGCCGCAGTTGCAGCACGGCCAGGGTGTGCGCGGCCATCTTCGGGGTGGGCACCCAGTGCCGCACCGGTCGATCCAGCAGGGCCTCGCACGCCGATCTGGTCGGGTACACCCACATCGCCCCGGGCACCGGCCGCACACGGTTGCCGCTGATCATGTGCGCCCGCTGCCACTTCGCCACGATCCGATACGCCCGTGACCGGCTCACACCCAGCATCGATGCCACCAAATCCAAAGGCGCGCCGTACATCTCGGCCAGGATCGTCAACACGGTCATGTCCCGCGCCGAAAACCGCACGCTCATCGCTCGGCCCCCTCCCGTTCGGTGTCGCGGGCCATCGCGTCGGCGACGGCGTTGCTTGCACCCGCGGTGAAATCGGCGAGTCGTTCACCGGACCTGAGCCACTGCCCCACCGTGCGGCCCGGGGTCTTCACCTCGGGCGTGGGAGCGTCGACCCAGATCACTCGTTCCTCGGTCCCATGCCGTTTAGCGGCCTCGGCCAGATGCGGAATCCGCAACATCGGCGTAGGTATCGGCGGCCGCACGATGCTGCTTTCCTGATGGGCCGGATTGCGACCGGAGGCGATATCTCGCGTCCAGTGAATCCGCTGGGTGGGAATGCCTGCCTCTTCGGCGAGATCGGCGGTATGGGTGGCGCCGCGGGAGTTGTCTCGGATGAAGGCCAGGCACGCATCCGCTCCCAGCTGCACCATTTGGGCGTTCCGGCGAAGCCCTGCCGACGTGCCGAAACGGTCCCAGTCGGCCAGATGCCGCTCGACGTGCCCACCCCAATGCGACCAGCACGCCTCGCACAACGCATCCGCGCCGTGCGGATTCGCGCCGCTCACCAGCACCGCATCCGGCGCCCATACGGTTGCCAGCGCCGTCCGGATCACAGCAGGGTCATCCCAGTTCCGAGACCCGGTAATCAGAATCCGGCGAGTCCTCATCGCTCCCACCCCTCCCGTTCTCGGCCGCGTGCGAGCGCGTCAGCCACGGCGTTGCCGGTGCTCACGTGACCCACCAGGGCAGCGACAGACGATGCGCCCCAGTGCGATTCGTGCTCTTCGACGGTCTGCTCGAATTCGCTGCGGTCGATTCCTTGACGCTCGGCGGCCCGGAGCTGCCGCTCCCGGGTGGCCTTCGCCAGCGCCTCCAACTGAGCCTGGGTCGGGGGCCGTTTCGGCGCGCTCAAGCCGCGGTCGAACAGGAACGCCACGTACTCACGACCCCACCGCCGGTACGGCAACCGGCCCGCGATGTCCTGACCGTTCGGCCGCAACCCCTCCGCGGCGAGCTGGCGACGTGTCCGCAGATGCTGCGGCGCCATCCGCCACCGATAGGTCGGAATCCCTTCGCTCACCGGCCCACTTCCTGCCTGGAAGGCACCGAAACCGTGTGCACCGGTGCGCAATTGGCGGGCGCACTGTTGGACTGCGGCGCGAACGGGTACGAGTTCGGGGCCTGGCAGACCACCACCGTCGGCGCCTCCGGGTTGCGGCTGCCGAACAGGACGCAGCCCGCGAACAGCCCCGCGGCGAACACCGCGGCGGCGAGCCACAGATACGCCCGTGCCGACGTGCCCGACGCCACCGCGACCGGACGCTGACGCGGCTGTTGTGTCCCGAAGGGGATCTGCACGGCCAGCGGACTCGGTATCACCGGCCCGAACCCGTCCGTGCGCCGCGGCGGCTGCCGCCAGGCGTCGAACACGCCGATCGGCTCCCCGGTCTGGGGGTGGTAGGTGAAGTAGAAGTGCTCGACCTCGCTCATCGCCGCGCCCCCGATCGCCGCGGGCGCCGACGCCACGCCGCCCACCCCACCATCAGGAACACCACCGCCAGCCCGGTACTGGGCGACCAGATGCACAGCAGCACCGCCAGAATCAGCGGAATCGCCAGGATCTCCGTCGCGAGCCGCATCACCGCTCACCCCGATCGGCCTCGCCCCGATCGACCTGACCGCGGTCCGGCCGGTAGTCGGCCAGAGCATTGGACCGGGCGATCCGCTGATACCCCGCACGCACCCGCTCTTCCACCTGCGCCCGGTCGGCCTGCTCACGCTCGGGCCGCGGGTACTCCCGCACCAATGCGGCGTAGTTGTGTGCAAGGCCGAACCACCGCGATACGTAGACCATCTCCTTCGCGGCCTCCTGAACGTCCTGCGCCGCGAAATCGACATTCACGCGACCGAACTCCTCGGGCACCCCCACCACCGGCCCCGGCTTGTCGAACCGCTCGCCGTGCGGCTTCAGAGCCCGATACCGGGCCGCCAACGCGATCGCCCTCTGCCGCAACAACTCCTGCTCGCGAATGATCGCGTCCAACTCGTCCAACAAGTCCGCGGGATCGTGCAACGACTCGTCCGCGCTCATCACGCCACCCCCTTGCGGGGATTGCGGCACCGCTTCCGCCGGGCCTGAGCCGACCTCAACGCCAACCGCGTGAAGTGCGCCTTCCGCAACTGCTCGGCGCGGTACGCGCGCTCCTCCGGGCTCAGCAGCCCGTCCGGATCGACCAGACGCTCGAACTTGCTCGCCATCGCCGCGCGAGCCTTCGCCGTCCGCTCGGCGCGATCGGGCGTCTTCGCCCACGACTCATGCGCCGCAATCCGCGCCTGCAAGGCCCTTTCCGAGGGGGTACTCATGCCACACCGCCGGCGTCCAAGGGCTGCGCCAAATCCAGCAGCTCGCTACGACTGACGTAGATGAGCCGCGGTCCGCGGCGATATCCATTCAGGAGATCGGAACTGATCCAGCGCCTGATGGTCTTCGGGTGAACACCGCCGAGCGCCGCAGCCTCCCGCAGCGGGATCAAATCGCACGGAAGCGACCTCTCCGCTTTCAATCCGCCGTATGCCTCCATGAGCCACCTTCCTGTGCAACATCAGAACTCGTTGGGACACAGGTAGATTCACCGCAATGGATGGGACGACATCACGACACAGCAGTACTTGTAAGGACGTCTTCATCGACCTAAGATGTGCATAGACGTCCCGAGAGGGGAACACATGCCCAACGATCGACTGCGTGACGCGTTGCTCCGGAACGGGATTACTCCCCAACTGGCGGCGGAGAAGCTTCAGGTCAGCACCAAGACTGTCGAGCGATGGGTGCGAAATGGCCGGATCCCCTACCCCCGGCATCGCTACGAGATCGCGGCCCTGGTCAAGGAGTCCGAGTCATTCCTATGGCCGGAGGCTTCAACACCTGGACGGTCGGCGGAAGTCGCCCGTTCGGAAGTTGTAGCCGTCTACCCTCACCGGCACGAGATTCCCCGGGACCTGTGGCTCGAACTGTTCGACGGCGCCACCGAGCAACTGGACATCCTCGTCTATGCGGGGATGTTCCTGACTGACGACACCGCACTGCTGAAGCAGCTTCAGCAGAAAGCGCAGCGAGGCACCAGCATTCGGATGATGCTGGGTGATCCGGCCTCCGCAGCGGTGAGGCGCCGCACGGAGGAGGAACAGATCGGCAAGGGCGCCATCGCGGCAAAGATCCGCAACGTGTTGGCGTTCTTCGGGCCAGTCCTGGGGGAACCCGGCATCGAGTTCCGGCTCCATGCCACCACGCTGTACAACTCGATCTTCCGTTTCGACAACCAGATGATCGTCAACATGCACGTCCACGGGCGAATGGCACCGCACGCTCCCGCGATGCATATCCGGCAACTCTCCGAAGGTAGCCTCTTCGACGTCTACACCCAGAGCTTCAACGACGTGTGGCGCACCGCGAAGCCCTACGTCGACCGAACACGAAACGAACTGGATGCGTGACTGCCAGATGGCACGAACCGAGTACTACAACGACCCGAACGCGCCGAAACCGAACAGCATTGTCGTCGCGGCCACGGCTTTCGTCCGCAACGATCGGAACCAAGTCTTGCTCATCCAGCGCAGTGACAACGGGCTCTGGGCCATACCCGGTGGCGGCCAGGACTTCGGCGAGTACATTGCGGAAACCGCGGTCAGAGAGACGCGCGAGGAAACAGGAATCGAGATCCGCGTAACGGGCCTCGTCGGCCTGTACACGGATCCGCACCATCTGATGGCTTATACGAATGGCGAAGTGCGGCAACAGTTCTCGATATGCTTCCGCGCTGAGCCGATCGGCGGGCAGCTGCACACCAGTCCAGAATCGCCATCGGTACGGTGGGTAAGTCAGCAGGATCTCGACTCCTTCGAGATCCATCCTTCGATTCGTCTTCGGATCGACCATGGTTTCGCGAATCTCGACCAGCCCTACATCGGCTAACCGACTCTCCGCAGCCGACGTTCGGTAGCGACAACCGACTGCAGGAGGTCGGGCTTCGCGTCCTGGATGAACCTATAGACGATGCTGCCCTCGCCGTATCGATCCAAGATCTCAGAGAGGCGCCGGTCGACCGAGACCTCGTCGCCATCGGGATTGGTCGTCATGTCGCAATACCAGAGAGCGTCCCGGATCGCTGAGCCTTCATCGGCGAACTGCGCCAGCTGATCCTCAAGGTGCCGTAGTCGCGCCTCCCGGATTGCGCACGAGTGATGAGCCACCAGGGCACAGATACGTGCATCCCAACCCTGACTGCCTAGGAAGACCGCACCGTCAAGGGGATGGAACCCGGTCGTTGCGATCGTCGGGGCGTATCCGATGTCATGCAGCCAGCAGGCCGCGACCAGAAGATCGCATTCGCCCTTGAACGCGTGGGCAATGCTACTGCCCTGGCGGGCGACGCCAGAGACGTGCTTCCAGCGGCGTGGCAGGGCCTCTTCGAGGTGTCGGCGAGCCAGATCCTGCGCCGAGGAGACAAGGCCAGAGTTACACACCGCTCCCACGCTACTGAGTCAGGAACACAATCCGGGGGGAGATCTCCTCCGCTGCTCTAGAGCTAGGGGGTCGAACACAGCGAGCAAGATCATTTGCGCTCGGTCGTCGCACCTAGGGATTGTAACGTTATGCAGCTGCCGTACCGGCGTTTTCGCAGGTCAGCACAGCGTTGGAGGGTGAGGAACTTCTAATCCCTAGGTCGCAGGTTCGATTCCTGCCGGGGGCACGTCTCGGACCGCGGTCTGCCTTCGGGCGGGTGCGCGGTTTGATGGGGAGTGTATCCAGGGTAGGTGGGGGTTAAACAGGTTGTGTCCAGCAGGATGGTGTACGACCGGACGCCAGCGAAGTGGTGGCGTGTCGTAGCCGAGTAGAGGGTGGTCACCGCGTGATCCTTCAAAA
>NZ_JBSFPI010000007.1:170598-313928 GCF_053588115.1 Nocardia sp. NPDC003482 | reverse complement strand
GGGCCTTACCGCTCGACTTGCATGTGTTAAGCACGCCGCCAGCGTTCGTCCTGAGCCAGGATCAAACTCTCCGTTGAAGACTCTCAACCACGCCCCAAGGGCGCAATCGGAAGTAACTCGAACCAGAGTCCGAAAACCTAACTAAAAACGCCAGCCGGAAATTAGCTGACAAAAATGCCTGTCCCTCACACGGGGGTATGAGGAACAGAACCAAAAATATTTGGCACTGACATTCATCGACACACTATTGAGTTCTCAAAGAACACACGCACACACAATCTCCCAGGCTCTTCACCCGCTCGATCGTGAGGCAACTTTTCCAGCTTAGCTCAGCCCTGGACTCCGATCCAAATCGGGGTCTCGGTCGAGCCAGTGTGATCGTCAGGCGCCTATCGTACATCCTCGTGTCCCCGGCCTTTCGGCCCGGGTCGGTGTCCGTGTCGCTCTGACCTGGAATAAGTTACGTGCCAACCACTTTCGATGTCAAATCGCCTGGTCACACGCCCAATCGCGATCATGGCCGAGAATGGCGAAAGCCGGTCCGCCCGCGGGCGAACCGGCTTCGGATTCGGATCAGCCGTTACAGTCCGAATGGCTGATCACGGCGGGCCCCGATCCCTCGGAACTCAGCGACGGCGGGTGGCCCGGTCCGAGCGCCGCGATCGCGTTCCGCTCGGCCTCCGCTCGGGTCGCGCCCGTTCCCACGGCGTGAATATCGTCGCGCCGGGAAATGGCGGCGCAGCCGTCGACCGCCCGCACCACGACCACACAGCGCGGCGCGCCCTCCTTCGCGCACTCGTCCCGCGCGTCCGCGTCCGCACTGGCCTGATCCGGGTAATTGAAGGCGGTGCCGATACTCCAGCCGTCCTCCATCGCCCCCGACAACGCCATGGCGCCGTACAGGTGACCGTCCGGTCCCCGCTCCGCCTGAGCCGGCGCGGCGACGGAAACGAGAGCACCCGCGCACGCGACCACTCCCAGGGCAATCCTGCCCATCGAAAACATCGTGAAAACCCCTAACGATGGCCCCCGATTGAGGCCAACCGGCAATCATGCAGGACACGGCCGAAAATGTCCACCCCCCAAGGCATCTCGGGCTCACCCGGTGCGCCAGGCCACCTCCGGCCACTGCCCGCTCGGAACCGACTGACCGAGCAGGGCGCCCGCGAGGAACTCCGCTACCAGCGCGCACGTGATCTGGGCGGCCCGGGGCGCGGGGAGCGTGCCGCACAGGTCGGACTGGCCGCCGAAGGCGCACAGGTCCGTGGGTGAGTAGTGGCCGCCCCCGCGCACGGTCGCCAGGCGGAACGGGCCGGTGGTGCGAGCGCGGAAGCCGATCCAGGAGGCGTGGACCATATCGCCGTAGGCGACGACCTCGACGGGCCGATCAACCCCCGCCTGCTCGACCGTCGAACCGTCGTGCCAGCCCGCCGAGCCGTCCAACACCACACCGGCGCGAATTCGGTTGTCCGCCACCATGGTTGCGAGGGTGGTGTAGCCGCCGTAGGAGTGTCCGGCCATCGCCACCCGCCCGAGGTCGAGATGGTCTCCGACGACAGGCAGCGTGGCGAGGCGATCCAGGACCAACCGCGCGTCCGCGACGCGGGTGTCGAGTTCGGCCGCCATGTAGTCGTCGTTGTCGATATCGGGGGCGGTGCCCGTCACCACCCGGCCGTCGGGGAAGGCCACGGCGGGAGACTCCCCCGTGTGGTCCATGACGATCGCGGCGTACCCACGGGAGGCCAGATCCGCGGCGAGCCCCGACATGATCCACCGCGGTGCGCCGAGGCCCGGCGAAATGAGCACGACCGGAAGGCGATTCGCGCCGCTGTCCACGGCGGCGGCCTCGATCGCGGCGGAGCGGGCGCCCAGCATGGCCGCGACCGCCGTGGGCGTGTGCAGCCAGTCGGCCGCTCGGGTCACGACCCGCAGCTGCACGTCCGAGGTGGTCGCCGGGACGTAGGCCGCGGGCGTGTCGTCCGCTCCGGAACCGCCGGCCGCTGGATACCAGACCGACACCATCAGCGCTCGGCTCTCGTCCCCCACCTCGACATCGACCCGTCCTACCGCGTGCGGACCGACCGGGTCGGCCAACGGCGTGGCCCGCGTCGCCGGTAGGCGGCACGCCAGCGCGTCCGCGCCGCACAGCAGCGCGCTGTCGGCGAACGCGGGTTCGATGTGCCCGCCGCCGATCGCGAGCGCCGCGAGCACACTCACCGCCGCGACTCGGCGCGCGATCATCGGGCGGCTCCGAAAACCAAGCGCGCGAACGTGTTCGGCACGATTCATCTCCCCTGTCGACGGCCCACCGGGATCGAGGCCGACGGATGATCATCTCCGACCGCGTACGCGTTGTCCAGATGTGTTCTCGCCCAATCATTTCGGGGAGGTAAACACCGGAGGCCGGTCCACTCGAACGAGTGGACCGGCCTCCGGGTCGAAAAGGGTTGCCGGGTGGCAGGACTCAGAAGTCCATGCCGCCCATGCCGCCGGTGGGATCGCCCGCGGGAGCGGCGGTCTTCTCCGGCTTGTCGGCGACGACGGCCTCGGTGGTGAGGAACAGGGCCGCGATGGACGCCGCGTTCTGCAGAGCGGAACGGGTGACCTTGACCGGGTCGGCGACGCCGGCGGCCAGCAGGTCCTCGTAGACGCCCGAGTCGGCGTTGAGGCCCTGGCCGGCGGGCAGGCCCGCGACCTTCTCGGCCACCACGCCGGGCTCCAGGCCCGCGTTGAAGGCGATCTGCTTCAGCGGGGCGGCCAGCGCGACCTTGACGATGTTCGCGCCGGTGGCCTCGTCACCCTCGAGCTTCAGATCCTCGAGCGCGGGGCCGGCCTGCAGCAGGGCCACACCGCCACCGGGGACGATGCCCTCCTCGACGGCGGCCTTGGCGTTGCGCACCGCGTCCTCGATGCGGTGCTTGCGCTCCTTGAGCTCCACCTCGGTGGCGGCGCCGGCCTTGATGACCGCGACACCGCCGGCCAGCTTGGCCAGGCGCTCCTGCAGCTTCTCGCGGTCGTAGTCCGAATCCGAGTTCTCGATCTCGGTGCGGATCTGCGCCACGCGACCCTGGATGGCGTCGGCATCGCCCGCGCCGTCGACGATCGTGGTCTCGTCCTTGGTGACGACCACCTTGCGGGCCTGGCCCAGCAGGTCCACGGTGGCGGTCTCCAGCGACAGGCCCAGCTCCTCGCTGATGACCTCGCCGCCGGTGAGGATGGCGATGTCGGCCAGCTGCGCCTTGCGGCGGTCGCCGAAGCCCGGGGCCTTGACGGCGACGGACTTGAAGGTGCCGCGAATCTTGTTGACCACCAGGGTCGACAGGGCCTCGCCCTCGACGTCCTCGGCGATGATCAGCAGCGGCTTACCGGCCTGGATGACTTTCTCCAGCAGCGGCAGCAGATCCTTGACGGTCGAGATCTTCGAGCCGACCAGCAGGATGTACGGATCCTCGAGGACCGCTTCCTGACGCTCCGGGTCGGTGACGAAGTAACCCGAGATGTAGCCCTTGTCGAAGCGCATGCCCTCGGTCAGCTCCAGCTGGAGGCCGAAGGTGTTGCTCTCCTCGACGGTGATGACGCCTTCCTTGCCGACCTTGTCCATGGCCTCGGCGATCAGCTCACCGATGGACGGGTCGCCCGCGGAGATCGCGGCGGTGGCGGCGATCTGCTCCTTGGTCTCGACCTCCTTGGCCGAGTCGAGCAGGCGCGCGGTGACGGCCTCGACGGCCTTCTCGATGCCGCGCTTCAGGCCCAGCGGGTTCGCGCCCGCGGCCACGTTGCGCAGGCCCTCGCGCACCAGCGCCTGGGCGAGCACGGTCGCGGTGGTGGTGCCGTCGCCCGCGACGTCGTCGGTCTTCTTGGCGACTTCCTTGACCAGCTCGGCGCCGATCTTCTCGTAGGGGTCCTCGAGCTCGATCTCCTTGGCGATGGACACGCCATCGTTGGTGATCGTGGGCGCGCCCCACTTCTTCTCCAGAACGACGTTGCGCCCCTTCGGGCCCAGCGTCACCTTGACAGCGTCGGCGAGGCTGTTCAGGCCCCGCTCGAGGCCGCGGCGGGCCTCTTCGTCGTACGCAATCGTCTTGGCCATTGCGTTGAGATCCTCCAGATCAGGGGATTTGACACGATCTGGCCAGGTTCGGTGCCCGCGACGGACGAGCAGGGTGTCGTGGATCCCGCTCTCACCATCCCGACCTGGCACTCACAGGTCGAGAGTGCCAGCTCCCTTTTTAGCACTCGCGTGTACCGAGTGCAAGGTTGGTCCAGGATCTCACGTATCGGTGACGCGCAGGGCGAGTGCCAGAAACGCGTCGGTGCGGCGTTCCTCCGGCGAGCGCGGTTCGCCGCGGTCGATGGTGACCTGCTCGGCGTCGTTGAGCAGCAGCTCGGCCTCGATGCGCATGATGGCACGGATGAAGGGCGGCGCCACCTCGGGCGGGAGGTCGCCGTTGACGATGTAGCTACCGTCCGGACCGGTCTCGGTCTGGACATATGTGAGCGCCCGCAGCAGGTCGGAGCGTAATTCCCCTGCTATTAGGTCGGAATCGCGATCATCCGCCATAGCGACATCGTATCCGGACAACGCTTGCAATCTCGCATCCGGGCAATACAGTACGTACGTACGGTTTGGTGAATGCGACCCTTTGGAGCCTCCGATGTGGGATCCCCAGCAGTATCTGGCCTTCGACGACCACCGTTCCCGCCCCTTCTTCGAGTTGCTCGCCCGGGTACGCGCCGAGCACCCTCGGCGTGTCGCGGACCTGGGCTGCGGCCCCGGCCACCTCACCGTGGCGCTGCGTGAGCGCTGGCCGGACGCGGTGGTGGAGGCGTCGGACTCCTCGCCGCAGATGGTGGCCGCCGCCCGGGCGCGCGGGATCACCGCGGAATTGCTGGACGTGCGCGACTGGCGGCCCGAACCGGATACCGACGTCGTGGTCTGCAACGCGGTCCTGCAATGGGTGACCGGACATACCGCGCTGCTCACCGAGTGGGCGCGGGCGTTGCCCGCGGGCGCCTGGCTGGCGATCCAGGTGCCGGGCAACTTCGACGCGGCGTCGCACCGGTGCATCCGGGAGCTGGCGGGCGCGGACGCCTGGCGGGAACGGCTCGAACCGACCGGGGTGACCCAGGCGCGCAATGTGCTGGATCCGGAGGGGTACGCGAGCGTGCTCGCCGCCGCGGGATGTGCCGTAGACGCTTGGGAGACAACGTATTTGCAGCGCCTGACCGGTCCCGACCCGGTGCTGAAATGGGTTTCGGGCACCGCGCTGCGTCCGGTGCGGGCCGTGCTCGACGACACCGAGTGGGAGCGGTTCACCGGGGAGCTGGGTGCCATGCTGCGGGCCGCCTACCCGCAACAGCCCGACGGGACGACCTGGCTGCCGTTCCGCCGGGTGTTCGCGGTCGCCCGAACCGCCGACTAGTCCGCCGATCCGGCGGGCGACTGATCGGCGACGAGCGACCGCAATTGCGCGGCGATGTCCCGTTCGAGAGTGTCGCGCACCAGGCCCAGACCGGACAGCGGGCCGGTGCCGTTCTCCAGTTCGAGCAGGGCCAGCAGGATGTGTTCGGTCCCGATGTAGTTGTGCCCCAAGCGAAGTGCCTCGCGGAAGGTGAGTTCGAGGGCCTTGCGGGACTGCGCGCTGTAGGGAATGAGCGCGGGCAGCTTCTCGGTGCTGGCGGGCGGCAGGGCCGCGGTGGCGACGCGGCGCACCGCGTCCAGGCCCACCCCGTGGGCGACGATCGCGTGCGCGGCGAGGGATTCCGGGTCGGCGATCAGGCCGAGGATCAGGTGTTCGGGATGGATTTCGGCGTGCTGCCGGTCGCGGGCCTCCTCCTGGGAGAGGACCACCACCTTGCGGGCGCGGGTGGTGAAGCGCGCGAATCCGGCGCTGGGGTCCATGGCCGCATCGGCCTTGGGCACGAAGCGTTTCTGCGCGGCCTGCTTGCTGACGCCCATGCTGCTGCCGATATCGGTCCAGGACGCGCCGGAGCGGCGGGCCTGGTCGACGAAGTGGCCGATCAGGTGATCGGCCACATCACCCAGATGTCCGGCGACGACCACGGCGTCGGACAGCTGCTCGAGCACATTGTCGGGACGGGCCTTCTTGATGCCATCGATCAGATCGTCGAGGCGGATGTTCTGCGTCATGCGTCAACTCTAAGTTGACGAACAGGGCTGCGTCAACGAGAAGTTGACGGCGAGTCGAGCCCTACCGCGTGGCGACCCCGATGGCGACGGCGACCGGCTTGTCGGCCTGACTCGACGCCAAACACACCAGCTTCGCGGTGCCGAGGGCGAGGCTGGGGTTGCCGTCCAGTTTGGAACCC
Source organism: Nocardia sp. NPDC003482 (assembly GCF_053588115.1). Lineage (NCBI taxonomy): Bacteria > Bacillati > Actinomycetota > Actinomycetes > Mycobacteriales > Nocardiaceae > Nocardia > Nocardia sp. NPDC003482. The sequence goes on along the minus strand of NZ_JBSFPI010000007.1, from coordinate 307,598 downwards.
GGGTTGTCGGCGAGGACCTGATCGATCACGGCCTTCTCCGATTCGGCGTCGAGGGTCTTGAACTGCGCGCAGGTCGTCTGCGAGCCGAGGCCCTGGGCGCTGTCCTTCGGCGCCTCGCTCGGCGGCTCGATCACCGTGAACGTGGTGGTGGGCGCGGCGGAGGTCGGCGCGGCGGCCGTGGTGGTCCCGTGCTGATGGTCGTGGCCGTCGTGACCGGACGAGTCGTTGCCGCCGCAGGCGCTCAGCGGCAGGGCCAGCGCGGCCACAACGGCGGCGGTCGCCGAAAGTCGTTTCATCACCGTCGATTCCCCATGGTCTCGAGCGCCCGGCGTGTCCGGCGCGCGTCGCAGAGTACCTCAGGGCTCGGTGAGCGCGGATCGCCGCCATTCGCTGGGTGACAGGCCGTACGCGGCGCGGAAGCGCCGGGCGAAATGCGAGGGATCGCGGAAGCCGCAGATCCGCCCGACCGTGGCGATCGAGCGGTGTCCGATGTCGAGCCGGGCCAATTCGGCGCGGGCGCGTTCCAACCGCTTACCGATGATCCACTGCTCGAGGCTGAATCCGCTTCGGCTGCACAGCTTGTAGAGATGCCGCACCGAGATGTGCTGGGCGCGGGCGATGCGCTCGGGACTCAGCTCGGCATCGGAGAGATGCTCGAGGACATAGCGGCGGATCCGGGTGAGCAGGACCGTGTCGGGCAGCGACGCCCCGTCCGGTTCGGATCCGATCGCGGACAGCAGCAGGGCCCGCACCATTTCCGTACAGGCGTCGCCGAGGGCGGCCTGCGCGGGGCCCACGGGCATGTCGTCCAGCGAATCCACCAGGGCCGCAAGGTAATCGGCGACCACCGAATGCAGCGGCGAGGACGGCACGCACAGCAGTGCCCGGCGCAATGTGTCCGACGGCAGGCACAGCGGTTCCACCGGAACCTGCAACGCCAGCGCGCGACAGTCACCGCCCCAATGAATCTGGTAAGGGTTGTTGAGGTCCACGACCACGAACCGGCCGGGATCGCCCACGCTCGGATTGCCGTGCTGTTCGTAGAAGCCGCGGCCCCCCTGTTGCAGGATCAGGGTCAGGACCGCGGCCGGAGAGTCCTTGACCTGCCGGGCCGTCCGCACGATGTGCATGTCGCGCAGCTGCGAGCGATAGACGGTGGCGTCCCCGAGTTGCCAGATCTCGTACCGCCCGCGCACCGATTCGGGATTGTCGAACCGGACGTGCGAGGGTGCGGAACTCTCCTCGGTGAGCGTGACCAGGGCGTCCACCCGGTCCCCGGGGTCGAGCGTGTCGGTATCGAGAACAACGGTCATCGCACCCTCCGGTGGAAACACCCGTACTCGAGGTTCGCTGGCGGTCGCGGTGCACGGACGGTCCACAGACGTGCACGCACAGCCCATTGTGGGTCACCGTCGGGCCGTATGGTCCAAGAACCGGGAACGATCCTGGCAGATGTTCCGGTACTGACAGTCTGCTGCACGTTCGACGACACCACGTTCGTGCAGCAGACCCGGGCGGTCTCAGTGGATGTGCTCGCGCCAATCCGCCGGTACCCGCTCGCGCGGTCCCGGCACCGACTGCTCACGCGGATGATGGTGCGGCGGAGCGAGTTCCGGGCCGCCGGTGAGGGTCTCCTCGCGACGGAAGTCCCAGAACCAGTCCTCACCCGGCTCGTAGCTCTGGATGAACGGGTGCCCGGTCGCGGCGAAGTGCCGGGAGGCGTGCTGGGCGGGCGAGCTGTCGCAGCAGCCCACGTGCCCGCACTGCGCGCAGCGCCGCAGATGCACCCACCAGCCTTGTGCCGCTTCGCATTCCACACAGCCGGGCCCGCTCGGCGGGACGGCCGGATCGATGCCCTCGATCGCTTCGGACATTACTCACCTCCGGTATCGGTAACCGCTTGCGCCGCTTCGTTTTTCAGGGGCAGCCGGACGATGAACCTGGTGTCGCCCGGTACCGATTCCACCCGGATGTCGCCGCCGTGCTTGTTGGCCACGATCCGGAACGAGATGTCCAGGCCCAGGCCGGTGCCCTCGCCGACCGGCTTGGTGGTGAAGAACGGCTCGAAGATGCGGTGCCGCAGATCTTCCGGGACGCCGGGCCCGGTGTCGCAGATCTCCACCGCGACGCAGTCGTTCTCGCGGTAGGTGCGGACGGTGAGGGTGCCGTGGCCGTCCATCGCGGCGACCGCGTTGTCGATCAGGTTGGTCCACACCTGGTTCAGCTCGGCCGCGTAGCACGGCACCGGGGGCAGTGTGCGGTCGAACTCCTTGACCACCGTGATGCCGTCGCCGATCTTGCGGGCCAGCATCACCAGCGTGGAGCCGAGCAGTTCGTGGATGTCGACCACCTGGAAGGGGGCCCGGTCCATCTGCGAGTACTGCTTGGCTGCATTCACCAGTTTCGAGATGCGCGCGGTCGAGTCGGTGATCTCGTTCATCAGCAGCTCGGTCTCGACCGTGTAGTTGAGCCAGCGGATCGCGCCCTCGAACACCGAAGTCTCCGCGCCCTCCAGCGTGGCCGCGACCTTCTCCAGCCAGTCGATGTCGAAACCCGCCTGCACGAAGGTCGGCGCGATGTCCCAGCCGTTGGCGATGCCGTGCCCGGACAGCCACTCGCCGAGCTCGTCCTCGCGGTCGGCGGCCTCGAGCGGGGTCAGGTCCGGGGCCTTGGCGACCTGGGTGGCCGCCTCCTCCTGGAGCTGGACCAGCGATTCGAGCGAGGCCGGATCGAATTTGCCGTGCGCGATCATCTTCAGCTTGTGCCGCATTCCGGCGACCCGATCGCGCAACGACGAGGTGGCCCGCACGGCGGCCGCGGCCGGATTGTTGAGTTCGTGGGTCAGGCCCGCCGACAGCGAGCCCAGCGCCAGCAGCCGCTCGCGCTGGCCGATGATCTCGTTGGCGTTGCGGTTGCCGAAGAAGATGCCCTCCAGCAGATGCAGGGCCATCGGGAACCATTCCTGCATCATGCGCGAGAAGGTGCCCGCGTCGAGGACGAAGAACCGCGACGGCTGGGTGACGTGGAACGAGCCGGTGTAGTTCTGGTCCCCGCGATCGCCCATGTAGGCCGTCCACGCCCCGGCGTAGGAGCCGCGATGGCTGGTGCGGACCAGCTCGATCTCCTCGCCGCCGGACCGCTTGGTGAGCACCACCTCGCCGTCGAGCAGGACGTAGAAGCAGGTGGCCGGGTCGCCCTCGCGGTAGACCAGGCCGGGTTCGAACTCCTCGACGCGGCCGTCGCGGCACAGCCAGGCGAGCTGTTCGTCGTCGAGCTTCTCGAACAGGAACAGCGTGCGCAATTCGTCGGGGTCACAGACCAATCGGGTGCCCATCGGCACACCTCCTACTGCTTGGCGAGGTATCGGTGGACGAGCATGACGGCCATCGCGCCCTCGCCCACGGCGGACGCGACCCGTTTCGCCGACTCCGAGCGCACGTCGCCGGCCACGAAGACGCCCGGCACGCTCGTCTCCAGATGATGCGGGGGCCGCGGCAGTTCCCAGCCCGCCGGGCGGCTGCGGTCGACCATGAGGTCGGGCCCGGCGAGCACGTAACCCGCCTCGTCGCGCTCGACCAGTCCGTCCAGCCACTCCGTCTCCGGGGCGGCCCCGATGAACAGGAACAAACGCTCGGCGTCCACCTTTTCTTCCACGCCGGTGGCATTGTTGCGGAGCACGATCCGTTCGAGGTGGTCGTCGCCGTCGGCGGCCGTCACCTCGGTGCAGGTGTGCACCCGGATGTTGGGGATCTCCTCGATCTGCCGGACCAGGTAGTGCGACATGGAGTTCTCCAGCGAATCCGACCGCACCAGAATGTGTACGGCCTTCGCGTTGCGCGAGAGGAACACCGCCGCCTGCCCGGCCGAGTTCGCGCCGCCGACGATGTAGACCTCGCGGCCCGCGCAGTCGGCCGCCTCGGTCATCGCCGAGCCGTAGTAGACGCCGCGGCCGGTGAACTCGTCCACGCCCGGTGCCGGATGGTGGCGATAGTTCACGCCGGTCGCGATCAGCACCGAATGGGCCGAGACCGCGCTGCCGTCGTCGAAGCGCACCAGCCGCGCCGATCCGCACACCTCGAGCCCGACCACCTCGCGCGCGGTGATCAGCTCGGCGCCGAACTTGATCGCCTGCCGCCGCGCCCGGTCGGCCAGCTGCGCCCCGGACAGTCCGTCGGGGAAGCCGAGGTAGTTCTCGATGCGCGAACTCTGCCCGGCCTGCCCACCGGTCGCGGTCCGCTCCACCAGCACCGTGCGCAGGCCCTCCGACGCGCCGTAGACCGCCGCGCCCAGCCCGGCCGGGCCGCCGCCGACCACGATGAGGTCGTAGAAGTCGCCGGTGGGGTCGGTGTTCAGGCCCACGCTCCCGGCCAGTTCGCTGTCGGTCGGGGAGAGCAGGGCCTGGCCCGTCGGATCGATCACGACCGGGCACTGATCCTCGGCCGCCCCGGCCGCCGCCAGCAGCCGCGCGCCCTCGGGCTCGTCGGCGAGATACCAGCGATACGGTAATTGGTTGCGCGCCAAGAACTCTCGGACCTGCGAGCAGCGGGCCGACCAGCGGTGGCCGATCACCTTGGTCTCGTGCACCGGGCGGTGCTCGTCCCCGCGCCACGCCTCGAGCAGCGCGTCGACCACCGGATACAGCTTCTCCTCCGGCGGATCCCACGGTTTGAGCAGGTAGTGGTCGAGGTCGACCACGTTGATGGCCTCGATGGCCGCGTTGGTGTCGGCGTAGGCGGTCAGCAGCACCCGGCGCGCGTAGGGGTGCAGGTCCATCGCCTGTTCGAGGAATTCGATGCCGTCCATGCCCGGCATGCGGTAGTCGGCGATCAGCACCGCGACCGGCTGGCCGCGCAGTTTCATCTCGCGCAGGGCGTCCAGCGCCGAGGGACCCGATTCGGCCCGCAGGATGCGGTAGTCCGCGCCGTAGCGGCGGCGGAGGTCACGCACGACCGCTCGGGAGACGCCGGGATCGTCGTCGACGCTCAGGATCGCCGGTTTGGCGGGGGCTGGGGAACTCACATCGAAAGTATGGTCGGTTCGCGCCGAGCCGTCACAGTCGATGCCGTTCCAGCAGTTCGAGCTCGCCCGGGGTCGGCAGGCGTTCGAGCCGCTCGTCGCGGTCGTTCCGCTCGATGAGCGGCAGTCGCGGAACGTCGTGCGCGTGCCGCCGAGGGAGGAGTGAGCGCAAATTCACGATCGATCACCTCGCAGTGGACTCCAGTTGCCGAACCTGCCTGATCTATCACCGCTTTCACACCCCGTATTACAGGGTAACGACCGGGATCACATCGTGCGATGATCGGGACGAACCTCGGGAAATCGAGATCTGCGTCACACCCGCTCCGCGCGGGGACGGCGGCTAGGATTCCCGGTACCGACCGTCACATCTCTCGGAGGCAGTGTGCCGCAGCCCTTGGAAGCCAGTATCGATATCGCCGCGCCCCCGGACCGGGTCTGGGCGGTGCTGTCGGATCTGAAGCGGATGCCGGAGTTCAGCCCCAACACCGTGCGCATGGTCCCGCTGGGCACGCCGCGCGCGGGCACCTGGACGGTCAACCTCAATCGCGACGGCCGCAAGTACTACCCGACCACCTCGCGCATCGTCCGTTTCGAGCCGGGCCGCGAGTTCGCGTTCCGGATGAACGAGAACGCCACCATCTGGAGCTACACCCTGGAGGCGACCCCCACCGGCACCCGCCTGGTGGAACGCCGGGACGTGCCCAACGGCGTGCGCAAACCGGTCCGCATGATGGTCGAGGCCTTCCTCGGCGGCGAGGCGGCCTTCGAACAGAATCTGGTCGACGGCATGCACGCCACGCTGGCGAAGATCAAGGCCGCGGCGGAAGCGTGACGCACCGGATCGTCGCGGCCGCAACGGTTTTCGCGGGTGCGGCCGCCCTGCTGACCGGGTGCGGGAACTCCGGCTCCGACACCGACCGCGAGGTCACGGTCGTCGGAACCGGTGAGGTGCGCGGCGCGCCCGACACCCTGAACGCCGATCTCGGGGTCGCGGTGACCGCGAGCGACGTCTCGACCGCGATCGATACCGCGAACACCCGCGTCCGGGCCGTGACCGACGCGGTGGTCGGGGCCGGGGCGAAGCGCGAGGACGTGCAGACCACCGATGTGACGGTGCAGCCGCAATACGGCCCCGGCCGCACGATCTCCGGCTATCAGGCCACCAACTCCCTGCACGTGGCGGTGCGCGATCTGCCCAAGGCGTCGGCGGTCCTGGCCGCGGCGGCGCAGGCGGGCGGCAACGAAACCCGGGTCCAGGGCGTGTCCTTCGCGCTCGACGACAATTCGAAGCTGCTCGCCGACGCCCGCGCCCGGGCCTTCGACGACGCCAAGGCCCGCGCCGAGCAGTACGCGAAGCTGGCCGGAGTGAAACTGGGCGCGGTCAAGACCGTCGACGAAACCTCCAGTGGCGCAACGCCGAAGCCCGCGCCCCGCTACAACCAGGCCCCGGCCTCGGACGTTCCACTGGAACCGGGCACCCAGACCGTGGGCTTCACGGTCACCGTTACCTGGTCGCTGGGCTGAATGTCATTGCCAGTTGGGCAGTTTCACGACCTGCGCGGCGTAGGACAGCCCGGCCCCGAACGCGACCAGCAGCGCGTCCGCGCCGGGTTTGGTGTCGCCCCGGCGTAACAGCGCCTCCATGGCCAGCGGCACCGAGGCGGCGGAGGTGTTGCCGGTCTCCTCGATGTCGTTGGCCAGGGCACAGGATTCGGCGAGTTTCAGCTCCCGGGCCATGATGTCGAGGATGCGGCCGTTGGCCTGATGAGGGACGAAGGCGTCGATCTCGGCGGGGGTGAGCCCGGCGCGTTCGATGGCGTCCAGGCACACCTTCTTCAGCGAGTGCGCGGCCCAGCGGAACACGGTGGTGCCCTCCATGGCCAGATACGGCCGGACCGCGTCGGTGCCCCGCTCGTCGATCTCGCGGAAGAACTCCATCCAGTCCTTGTCCTGCCGGATGGCGTGGTGCTGATCGCCCTCCGAACCCCACACCGTGGGCCCGATGCCCGGCTCGTCCGACGGGCCGATCACGACCGCGCCCGCGCCGTCGGCGAACAGGAACGCCGTGCCGCGATCCGCCGGGTTGAACGTGTCGGTGAGGCGTTCCACCCCGATCACCAGCACGTGCCCGGCCGTACCCCCCTTGACGAGATCCGAGGCCAGGGCGACCGCGTGACAGAAGCCCGCGCATCCGGCCGAGATGTCGAACGCCGCCGGGGACTTCATGCCCAGTTCGGTGGCGATCTGGGGGGCGGCGGCGGGCGTGAGCAGCAGCCATGTCGAGGTCGCGACGATGACGCAGCCGATCTGATCGGCGCTCACGCCCGCGGCGTCGAGCGCGTCGCGCGCGGCCGCCGCGCCCATCGCCAGGATGGTCTCCGAGTCCGAGGCGAATCTCCTGGTCCGGATGCCCGAGCGGGTGCGAATCCACTCGTCGCTGGAATCGATCGGACCCGCGACCTCCTCGTTGGTGACGACCCGAGCGGGGCGGTACACGCCGAGCCCGAGCATTGCGGTGTGCTCTGCCCCTGTGACCTGGGCGAGTCGACCTACCATCGTGCTTCTCCTAGGTACCTGCCAAGCACTGAACGAACCTTCATCGGGCCCTCACCGGCTCCGCGAGCCGCAGACATGAGGCCCCCTCATATTAGCTCGGAAGGTTAATCGTATGGGCGGGTATTAGCACAATCGTTTCGGGTATTGCCGGTCTGCAAGCCGGTTGCTCGACGCGCTCGCGTGGCCGGTGCCAACCACTGTTCCAACGAGTGATTCGAGGACACACAATGCTCGGTCTCGGGATTATCGGCTGGATCATCATCGGCGGCCTCGCCGGATGGATCGCCAGCAAGTTCATGGGAACTGATGCGCAGCAGGGCATCTTCCTCAACATCGTCGTCGGCGTCGTCGGCGGCCTGATCGGAGGTTTCCTGCTGAAGCTGTTCGGTGTCGACGTCGAGGGCGGTGGCCTGATCTTCAGCTTCCTCACCTGCCTGGGCGGCGCGGTGATCCTGCTGTTCCTGGTGGGTCTGGTCACCGGTCGCCGAAAAGTCGGCTGATCACGTGCCGGATCGCGATGGCCCGTCCCGGTGACGGGCCATCGTCACGTCCGGCCCCGATCTCGGCCCACCCTCTCCGCGTGCGCTTCCCGTAAGGTGTGAGCGCGGTCCGACAACCGCTTCAGCACACCCCAGCGCACGAAAGAGGAGCTTGTGGCCCGCCGTCCCACCCCGCCCGGCACGCCCGACCGCACCGGGCTCGGTCATGTCGCCGACCTGGTCCGCGACGCGATTCCGCCGCTGCACCCCGCCGGTCTGCCGTTCGTCGCGGCGCCCCTGGCGGTCGCCGTGGCGGGCCGCAAACGCGCCTGGGTGCGTCGCGCCGGATTGACGGCCGCGGCGGCGTCGGCGGCGTTCTTCCGGCACCCGGACCGCGTGCCGCCGAACCGGCCCGGTGTCGTGGTGGCCGCCGCGGACGGGCGGATCGCGCTCGTGGACACGGCCGCCCCGCCCGCCGAGCTGAACCTCGGCCCGGCGGAACTGCCCCGGGTCAGCATCTTCCTGTCGGTGCTCGACGTGCACGTGCAGCGCACGCCCGTCTCCGGCGCCGTGCGTGAGATCGCTTATCGCCGTGGGCAATTCCGCTCCGCCGACCTGCCCGAGGCGAGCGACGCCAACGAGCGCAACTCGATGGTGCTCGAGACCGACGCCGGGCAGCTGGTCACCGTCGTGCAGATCGCCGGACTGCTGGCGCGGCGCATCGTCTGCGACGCCGCGGTCGGCGACAAGCTGACGATCGGCGACACCTACGGCCTGATCCGCTTCGGTTCCCGCGTCGACACCTACTTTCCCGCCGGGACGCGGCTGCTCGTCGAACCCGGGCAGCGCACGATCGGCGGAGAGACGGTGCTGGCCGAACTGTCATGATCGAGGAAACCGTGCCCGGCACGGGCCGGCGCCGCCGGACGGTCCGCCTGCTGCCCAGCATCGTGACGATCCTCGCGCTGTGCGCGGGGCTGTCCGCGGTCAAGTTCACCCTGGACAATCAGCTCGACGTGGCCCTGGCGATGGTCGGCGCGGCCGCGGTGCTCGACACCCTGGACGGGCGGCTGGCCCGAATGTTGTCCGCCACCACCAAGATCGGGGCGGAGCTCGATTCGCTGTCCGACGCCATCTCCTTCGGCGTCGCGCCCGCGCTGGTGCTCTACATCGGCTTCCTGAAGTCCGACAGCGCGGGCTGGATCATCGCGCTCATCTTCACCGTGAGCGTGGTGCTGCGGCTGGCCCGGTTCAACACGCTGATCGACGACGACACCCGGCCGGACTGGCAGCGTGAGTACTTCGTCGGCGTCCCCGCGCCCGCGGCGGCGTTGATCGCGCTGCTGCCGGTCGCGCTGCTCGAACAGTTCGGCGACGGATGGTGGACCGGCTTCCCGATGGTGGCGGCCTGGACCGTGCTGGCCGCGCTGCTGGCGGTGAGCACGATCCCGACGCTGGCGATGAAGTCGGTGTCGGTGGCCCCGCAGGCCGCGGCGCTGCTGCTGGTGCTGGTCGCCCTGGCGGCCGCCGCGCTGGTGACCTATCCGCTGATCCTGCTGATGGTGCTGGTGGCGCTGTATCTGGGCCACATCCCGTTCGCGTGGCGCTCGCAGCGCTGGGTGGCGGCGCGGCCGGAGGTCTGGCATCACAAGCCCGCCGAGCGCCGGGCCCAGCGCCGCGCCGCGCGGCGGCGTCCCGCCCTACGCGTGTCGGTGAACTCGGCGCGGTTGCGGCTGCGCCGACCGGGTCGCTGACCGCCGCGCGGCAGAATGGCAGACGTGTCCCAGCTGTCCCTGACCGCGCGCCTGAATCCGTCCGCCGCCGATGCCCGGCGGGGGGTGGTGCGATTGCATCCGGAAGCGTTGGCGGCGTTGGGTTTACGCGAATGGGATGGGATCGCGCTGATCGGTTCGCGCCGGACCGCCGCGGTGGTCGGCCTGTCGGCGGAGATCCCGGCCGGGACGGCCCTGCTCGACGACGTGACGCTGTCCAACGCCGGGGTCAAGGAGAACGCGACGGTCGTGATCACCGCCGCGACGGTGTACGGGGCGCGGCAACTGTCGGTCACCGGATCGCGGCAGGCGATGCGGACGATTCCGGAACAGACGCTGCGCCAGGCGTTGCTGGGCAAGGTGGTCACCGTGGGCGACACGGTCTCGCTGCTGCCCCGCGACCTCGGCCCCGGCACCAGCACCGCCGCGGCCTCGCAGGCGCTGTCGCGGGCGTTCGGCATCGCGTGGACCTCGGAACTGCTCACCGTCACCGCGACCGATCCGCTGGGCGATCCGGTGAGCGTGCAACCCAACAGCGCGGTGATCTGGGGCGCCGGGGTGCCCGACGTGGACTCCTCGCACGATCCGGGCGCCGGATCCGCGACCGCGACGGGTCTGCCCGGGACGCGGATGCGGGTGCGGGAGCGGCCGTCGGCGGTGCCGGTCGCCGAACTCGCCGGGGTGCGCGCCCCCGCCGCGAAGCTGTCGGAGTGGCTGAGCCTCGCGCTCGACGAACCCGAACTGCTCCGAACCCTCGGCGCCCCACCGCATCTCGGCGTGCTGATCACCGGGCCCGCCGGGGCGGGCAAGGCCACGCTGGCGCGCGCGGTGGCCACCCCGCGGCGCATCGTCGAACTCGACGGCCCGACCGTGGGCGCCACCGAGAGCGGCACCCGGCTGCGCGAGGTGAGCCTCGCGGTCGGCGAGATCTGTTCCGGCGCGGGCGGAGTGCTGCTGATCACCGATATCGACGCGCTGCTGCCCGCAGAGCCGGAACCGGTGGCGGCGCTGATCCTCGATCAGCTGCGCGCGGCGGTCGCCACGCCCGGGGTGGCCTTCCTGGCGACGACCGCCCATCCCACCGCCGTGGACAGCCGCGTGCGCGCCCCGGATCTGTGCGACCGCGAGGTCGCGCTCACCCTGCCCACCGCGGCCGTGCGCAAGGATCTGCTCGAACAGCTGCTGCGCAAGGTGCCGACCGAGCGGCTCGCGCTCGACGAGATCGCCTCGCGCACACCGGGTTTCGTGGTGTCGGACCTGGCGGCGCTGTGCCGGGAGGCGGCGCTGCGAGCGGCCTCGCGCGCCAGCCGCGAACACACCGACCCGGTGCTCACGCAGGCCGATCTGATCGGCGCGCTCGGCGTCATCCGGCCGCTGTCGCGTTCGGGCACAGAGGAATTGGCGATCGGCAGCCTCAGCCTCGACGACGTCGGCGATATGGTCGAGACCAAACAGGCCCTCACCGAGGCGGTGCTGTGGCCGCTGCGCCATCCCGACTCCTTCGCCCGCCTCGGCATCGATCCGCCGCGCGGCGTGCTGCTCTACGGACCGCCCGGCTGCGGGAAGACCTTCCTCGTGCGCGCCCTCGCCGGGAGCGGGCAGTTGAGCGTGCACGCGGTCAAGGGCGCCGAACTGCTGGACAAGTGGGTCGGCTCCTCCGAGCGCGCGGTGCGCGAATTGTTCCAGCGCGCACGCGATTCCGCGCCCTCGCTCATCTTCCTCGACGAGATCGACGCCCTGGCCCCGCGCCGCGGGCAGAGCACCGACTCCGGCGTGGGCGATCGGGTGGTGGCCGCGCTGCTCACCGAACTCGACGGCGTGGAACCGCTGCGCGACGTGGTCGTGGTCGGCGCGACCAACCGCCCCGACCTCATCGACCCCGCCCTCACCCGGCCCGGCCGGCTGGATCGGCTGGTGTTCGTGCCGCCGCCGGACGGACCCGCCCGCGCGGAGATCCTGCGCACCGCGGCCCGCTCGGTGCCGCTGGCGGCCGATGTGAACCTCGCGGAGCTGGCCGACGGGCTCGACGGCTATTCGGCAGCGGACTGCGCGGCGCTGCTGCGCGAGGCCGCGCTGGCGGCGATGCGCCGCGACGTCGAGGCCGCCGACATCACCGTCGCCGACGTGGCCGCGGCCCGCGCGGCCGTCCGGCCGTCGCTGGAAGCCGGGCAGGTCGAGTCGCTGCGGCGGTTCGCCGAGAATCGGGCAAATATCCGGTAAACGGCACGTCGAGCGCGAGCGTGATCACTTTCCCGGGTACCTTTGGCCGGGTGCGGAACCTCCGCGAAGTGGCCGAAACGGGCACGGCATTCCTGTCGACGCTGGTTGCGGGGATGTCGCTGACGTTGCCGATCAACTTCGCCTGGACCTCGGAATCGTCTGCGCTGCAACTGAACATGATGTCCTACAACCTGCCGCGGTCGATCGCGGCGGGCGTGATCATCGCCCTGATCGTGGCGGTCTTCGCGACGACGGTGAATCACGGTCTGGCGGCGTGGGGTTCGGCCCTGTTCGGCATCGCCATCACCTTCGTCAACCATGTGATGGGCCGCCACGTCGGACCGTCGACCTCGCTGTCGACGCTCAACTTCATCGACGCCATCGGGGCCGGAATCCTGATCGGCGGCACCGCGGCCGCGATCCTGCACACCCGGCCGCAGGTGTTCGGCTGGACCCTGGGCGCGCTGTGCAGCATCGTGCTCGGCGCGGCCCTGCCCGGACCGCACGGCGAGACCCGCGCGACCGACTCCGGGCTGCCGGTGTACTCCCCGGCCTCGGACACCCCGCCGATGTGGCTGATCGTGGTGACGCTGTTCGCCATCGCCGTCGGCACTTTCGTCAACCGGCACCGCACCGGCATCGAACGCCGGACCTTCGAACTGCCGATGGCCCCGATCCTGGCCGGGACGCTGTTCGTCGGGGTCACCCTGTTCGGCAACGAGTGGCTCGGGCGGCACGAGGCGGGGCTGCTCCAGATCGGGCTGGCCGTCGCGGCGACGATCGCGGCCGGGCTCGTCGCCACCGCGCTGCTGCCGCGCCGGGACGGGACGCTCGCGCTGTCGGCCATCGCGCTGGCCGCGGTCGGCGCGGCCCTGATTCCGACCCACATCCCGAGCTGGTCGGCGATACCGCTGATCGCCGCGATCGGGGCGGGCATCCTGCTGGGGTTCCGGCACCCCGCGCCGGTGATCGGGCTGATCGCGCTGTGCGCGGTCGCGCTGGCCGGGGCCGAGACCACGGCCTACATCCACACGCCCCTGCACACCGCGGCGTTCGCGACCGCGCTGGCCGCGCTGACCGGCTTCAGCTTCAGCAGTGCCGCGCCGCGCTACAACCCGAGCCGGGTGCTGGGCCTGGCCATCGTGTTCATGCCGTCGGTGGTCGCCTCGCTGCGCGACCGCGCCGAGCACAGCGACTACCGGACCGTGACCGTGCAGGACGGCCGCTGGTCCTACGGGCCGATCCCGGCGCCGGACACCTCGACGCCGTACTGGACCGCCCTGGCGATCACCGTCGGCTGCCTGCTCGGGCTGCTGGCGTTGCGCCGCTGGCGGTCCCCGACGATTCCCGCGACGGGCCAGGCCCTCGCCGACCGATGATTGCGCCGACGTAGCGGCGACCCCGGCATGACGGACGCCATAGCGCCGCCGAACAGGGAATCGGGCGCGCCGCAAGTAGGATCGACACCGCAACACCCCGCCGACCCGACGGAGTGACGTTTGCTCGCAATCCTGTTCGCCCACGCCATCGCCGCCCTCATCGCGCCGGCGTGCGTGCGGACGATGGGCAGGCGGGCCTTCCTCGGACTCGCGCTCGTGCCCCTGGCCGGACTGTGCTGGGTGATCGCCGAATGGGACAGCGGGCGGCAACTGCGCATCGCCTGGGCGCCCGGCATCCACATGAACGTGGATCTGCGCTTCGATTCGCTCGCCTCGATCATGGCCGCGCTGGTGCTCGGCATCGGCGCGCTGATCCTCGTCTACTGCGCGCGCTACTTCGACGACGACGACCGGCAGCGGCTCGGCATCTTCGCCGGATATCTCGTCGGCTTCGCCGGGGCCATGTTCGGTCTGGTCGTCAGCGACAACATGCTGTTGCTGTACACCTTCTGGGAGATCACGACCGTCCTGTCGTTCCTGCTGGTCGGCCACCACGCCGACCGGATCGAGGGCCGTCGCGCGGCATTGCAGGCGCTGCTGGTGACCGGCGCGGGCGGGCTGACCATGCTGGTCGGGTTGATCATGCTCGGGCAGAGCGGCGGCAGCTATCTGCTGTCGGAGGCGATGCGGCGGGCCGATCCGCACAGCTGGTGGACCGGGGTGGCGATCGTGCTGATCCTGGTGGGCGCGTTGAGCAAATCGGCGATCGTGCCGCTGCACTTCTGGCTGCCCGGCGCGATGGCCGCCCCGACACCGGTGAGCGCCTACCTGCACGCGGCGGCGATGGTGAAAGCCGGTGTGTACCTGGTGGCCCGGCTGTCCCCGGCCTTCGCGGTGGCCGCGCCCTGGCATCCGATCGTGCTCACCCTCGGGCTGTTGTCGATGCTGCTGGCCGGGCTGCGCGCCTTGCAGGTCTACGACCTGAAACTGGTGCTGGCCTTCGGCACGGTGAGCCAGCTCGGCTTCCTGGTGACCCTGCTCGGCCTCGGCACCCCCGACGCCACCCTGGCCGGGGAGACGCTGCTGGTCGCGCACGCCATGTTCAAGGCGTGCCTGTTCATGGTGGTCGGGGTCATCGATCACAGCGCGGGCACCCGGGATCTGCGCAGGCTCTCCGGCGTCGGCCGCCGCGCGCCCGTGCTCTGCGCGATCGCGACCCTGGCCGCGGCGAGCATGGCCGGGATTCCGCCGCTGCTCGGCTTCGTCGGCAAGGAGACCGCGCTCGGCGCGGTGCTGGACGCGGACAATCTCACGGCCCCGGTCAAGGCGGCCGTCACCGCGGGCGTGGTGCTCGGCTCCATGCTGACCGTCGGGTACAGCATCCGATTCGTCTGGGGCGCATTCGGTTCGAACGCCGTGCGGGTCGGCGCGCCCGAACCCGATACGCCCTGGCATCGCCCCGATCCGCTGTTCGTCGCCCCGCCCGCGCTGCTCGCGCTGGCCGGCCTGGTCGCGGGATTCGGCGCGCCGCTGGTGGACGGACTGCTCCGGCCCTACGCGGAAACCGTTGCGGGACAGCATCTCTCGCATCTGGCGCTGTGGCACGGCTGGGGCACGCCATTGACGCTGACCCTGCTGGTGATCGCCGCGGGTGTGGCGCTGTTCGAGATCCGCGACCGGATCGGCGAATCCGCCCATCCCCGGCTGGGCAACGCCGACCGGGTCTACGACGCGACCCTGCGCGCGATGGACCAGCTGTCGCTGCGCATGACCGGCGCCATCCAGCGCGGGTCGCTGCCGCTCAACCAGGCGCTCATCCTGATCACCACGATCGTGCTGCCGCTGGCCATGCTGCTGACCGGTGCGCGCACCAATGCCCGCCTGCGCCTGTGGGATTCGCCGTTGCAGGCGCTGATCGGGGTGATCATGATCGCGATGGCGTTCGGCGCGACCGTGATGCGCAACCGGCTGGCCGGGGTGCTGCTGGTCGGGGTGACCGGCTACGGCTGCGGCGTGATCTTCGCCCTGCACGGCGCGCCCGATCTGGCGCTCACCCAGTTCCTGGTGGAGACGCTCACGCTGGTGATCTTCGTGCTCGTGCTGCGCAAGTTCCCCGCCGAGATCGAACCCGGGCGGCGCGCGGCGTTCAAGGTGCGCCGCGCGCTGCTGGCCACCGCCGTGGGCGCGACGGTCGCGGTGCTGGCCGCGTTCGCCGCCGCCGCGCGGAACAGCGACCCGATCTGGCGGCGAATCCCGCAGGCCGCCTACGAGTTCGGCGGCGGCAAGAACGCGGTGAACGTCCTGCTGGTCGACATCCGCGCCTGGGACACCCTCGGCGAGATCTCGGTCCTCGTCGTCGCCGCGACCGGGGTGGCCTCGCTGGTGTTCCGCAGCCGCCGCTTCGGCACCCTGCCCCGGGTGGCCGACGCGCCCGGCTACACGCCCGATCCGGATCGGTCCTACTGGCTGCCCGCCGCGCCGCTGCTCCCGCCGCGCGAACGGTCCATGGTGCTGGCCATGACCACCCGCCTGCTGTTCCCGACCATCATGATGCTGTCGGTCTACCTCTTCTTCGCCGGGCACAACGCGCCCGGCGGCGGCTTCGCGGGCGGGCTCACCGCCGGATTGGCCCTGGTGCTGCGCTACCTCGCGGGCGGGCGCTACGAACTGGCCGAGGCGCTGCCGGTGGACGCGGGCCATGTGCTCGGCGCGGGGCTCACGCTGTCCGCGGGCACGGCCACCGGCTCGCTGCTGCTCGGCGCGCCGCCGCTGTCCTCGGCCGTCATCGAGGTCACGCTGCCGGTGCTCGGGCACGTCAAATTCGTCACCGCCCTGCTGTTCGACCTGGGCGTGTATCTCATCGTGGTCGGCCTGGTCCTCGACGTGCTGCGCAGCCTCGGCGCGCGGCTCGACGACGCGGAGAGCCTGCCGCCGCGCGGCGAGAAGGCAAGGGAGACACGATGACCGCGAACCTGACGCTGCTGATCCTCATCGCCGTCCTGGTGGCCTGCGGGGTGTACCTCGTGCTGGAGCGGACCGTGTCGAAGATGCTGCTGGGCCTGCTGCTGTTCAGCAACGCGGTGAATCTGCTCATCCTCACCGTCGCCGGACCGGACGGGCGCGCGCCGATCCTCGGCGAATCCGATCGGGTGCACCACGACACCGCCGATCCGCTCGCCCAGGCCATGGTGCTCACCTCCATCGTGATCACCATGGGCATGGCCGCGTTCATCCTCGCGCTCGCCTACCGCGCCTACATCCTGACCCTGACCGAACAGGTCGAGAACGATCCCGAGGACGTGAAGGTCGCCACCCGCCGCGAGGGCGAGGACCCCGAACAATGACCCTCTTCCCCGCCCTCACCCCGCTGCCGGTGCTGATCCCGCTGCTCACCGCGGCCGCGACCCTGATCGCGGGCCGCAGACCCCGTGTCCAGCAGGGCATTTCGATCGCGGCGCTGACCGCGGTGGTGGTCGTGGCGGGTCTGCTGCTGCATCAGGCCGACCGGCACGCCATGGCCGCGGTGCAGGTCGGCGGGTGGGGCACCCCGATCGGCATCACGCTCGTGGTGGACCGGCTCTCGGCCGCGATGCTGCTGGTGTCGGCGATCGTGCTGCTGGCCGTGCTCGTCTTCGCCGTCGGGCAGGGCATCAGCGACGGCAGCGAACGCCAGCCCACCTCGATCTTCCAGCCCACGTATCTGGTGCTCTCCGCGGGGGTTTCGATCGCCTTCCTGGCGGGCGACCTGTTCAATCTGTTCGTCGGCTTCGAGGTGCTGCTGACCGCGTCGTTCGTGCTGCTGACCCTCGGCGCGAGCGCCGAACGGGTGCGGGCCGGGGTGTCCTACGTGATGGTCTCCATGGTGTCGTCGATGATCTTCCTCATCGGCATCGCGCTGGCCTACGCGGCGACCGGCACCCTGAACCTCGCGCAGATGGCGGAGCGCATGGGCACGGTGCCCACCGGAACTCGCGGCGGGATCTACGCGATGCTGCTGGTGGCGTTCGGCATCAAGGCGGCGGTGTTCCCGCTGTCGAACTGGCTGCCCGACTCGTATCCGACCGCGCCCGCGCCCGTGACGGCGGTGTTCGCCGGGTTGCTGACGAAAGTCGGTGTGTACGCGATCATCCGGATGCACACGCTGCTGTTCCCGTCCGGGCGCTTCGACCGCGTTCTGCTCATCTGCGGGCTGCTGACCATGCTGATCGGCATCCTCGGCGCGATCGCGCAGAGCGATATCAAGCGGCTGCTGTCGTTCACCCTCGTCAGTCATATCGGGTATCTGATGTTCGGGGTGGGTCTGAACTCCACCGCCGGGCTCACTGGGACCGTCTACTACGTGGCCCACCACATCCTGGTGCAGACCACGTTGTTCCTGGTGGTGGGCCTGATCGAACGACAGGCCGGGTCGGCGTCGCTGAGTCGGCTGGGCGGGCTGCTGGCCGCGAGTCCGGCGCTGGCGGTGCTGTTCGGCATCCCGGCGCTGAATCTCGGTGGCATACCGCCGCTTTCGGGGTTCATCGGCAAGGTGACGCTGTTGCAGGCCGGGGTGGCCGACGGCAGCGTGACGGCCTGGGTGCTGGTCGCGGGCGCGGTGCTGACCAGCCTGCTCACGCTGTACGCGATGGCGCGGGTGTGGAGCAAGGCGTTCTGGCGCCCGCGCGTGCAGGCGCCGCAGGGCGATCTGTCCGACGCCGCGCCCTCGGCGCTGATCGACGAGTCCACCGACGTCCTGTTCGACGAGCGGGCCGACGTCGGCCGGATGCCGCGGCTCATGCTCGCCCCGACCGTCGCCCTGCTCGCGGTGGGCCTGGCGATGACCGTGTTCGCCGGGCCCATCCTCGGCATCGCCGGGCGCGCGGCCACCGAACTGCGCGACCGGTCGGCGTATCTGGAAACCGTGCTGGGACCGCCGGATTCGCGAACGGGTGCGACCCGATGAACCGCGAACGGCTCGTCCGCGTCGGGGTACTGCTGTGGCTGACGGTCGTCTACACCGCGCTGTGGGGCGATCTGTCGGTCGGCAACGTGCTCGCCGGACTGCTGATCGGCGCGCTGATCATGGTCGCCCTGCCGCTGCCCCGGGTGCCCATCCACGGGCGGCTGCATCCGCTGTCGCTGCTCGAATTGATCGCGGTCACAGGCTATTACGCGATCGAGTCGAGCCTACAGATCGCCTGGTTCGCGGTGCGTCCGGCGGGCGCGCCCGTGTCGGGCGTGCTGCGGGTGCGCCTGGCGATCCGCTCCGATCTGGTGCTCGTGTTGTGCGCCAACGTGCTCAATTTGATTCCCGGCACGATGGTGCTGGAGCTGGATCGGCAGACCCACACCGCGTGGGTGCACGTGCTCGACGTCGGCAGCGAGGCGGCGGTGGACAAGTTCTATCGCACCACCCGGCGCCTCGAGGGGCTGCTGATCCGTTCGTTCGAGCGTCCCGCCGAATGGCACGAGGAGGACAGATGACCGTCGTCGCGATCGTCGCCGCGGCCCTGCTGGGCGGCGCGGCCCTGTTGACGAGCTATCGAATCCTGGCCGGGCCCGACACCTTGGACCGGGTGGTCGGCATCGATTCGCTGGTCGCCATCGCCGCCGCCGGGCTGGCCGTGTGGGCCGCCTACAGCGACGACACCATGGTCCTGCCCGCCATCGTGGTGCTGGCCCTGGTCAGCTTCCTGGGATCGGCCGCCGTCACCCGCTTCCGCGTTCGGGACGACCGATGAACACCGTATTGAACTGGATCTCCTACGTGAGCATCCTCTTCGGCGCGGGGCTCAATCTGACCGCCGCGATCGCGATGGTGCGCTTCCCCGACACCCTCACCCGGATGCACGCCGCCACCAAACCCCAAGTGGTCGGCCTGGTTCTGGTGCTCAGCGGGGCCGCGATCCCGCTGCGGGGCCATCCGAACATCTGGCTGCTGCCGCTGGTGGGCCTGTTCACCCTGCTCACCGCACCGGCCATCGCGCATCTGATCGGCCGCACCGCCTACCGCGAACAGCGTCACCGCGACGGACTGCTGGTGATCAACGAATTGGGCGACGACGTGGACTGATTCGGGAACCAGGTGGTGGCGAACGCGTACGCGTAGGCGCCGCACAGCCCGAGCAGCAGCACCCCCGCCGGGAACGGATGGGCCGAGAACCACACCGCCAGGAAGCGGTAGGACAGCAGCAGTCCCGCGAGCAGCGTCGCGCCGCCCGCGACCAGGCCGATTCGCGATGTGTCCCAACCACGTTCGGGGTCGCGCAGCGCCGACTCGACGGTCAGGCACAGCACCGCGCCCGCGAGCAGATCCGCGCCGTAGTGATAGCCGAAACCCAGTGTGGCCGTGACGGTCGCGAGCACCCAGAAGGCGCCGCCCCAGCGCAGCCAGCGCGGCGCGGGCGACCCGTCCGCCGCCCGGCGCGAATGCAGGAAAACCGCTGTGGCCCAGGCGGTGTGCATGGAGGGCATGCAGTTGCGCGGCGTCCCCCCGTCGAACGGCAGCGCGGCCGGAACGTGATCCAGCGGCGGAATCGTGTGCGGCCAGTAGTTCCCGATCTGCAATCCGTGCCCGTCCGGCCCGAAGGCGAACATCGGTCCCACCACCGGGAACAGCACGTACACCACGGGACCGACCACGCCGAGCAGCAGGAACGTCCGCACCAGATAGTGCCTCGGCCACACCCCCGACGACACCACCCGGCGCAGCTGCCAGACCGCGACAACCATTGCGGCGACCGGCAATTCGATGTACACCCAGTGCAGGATCCCGCTCGGGACCGGACCGAGCGCCGCCAGCGCCCGCCCCAGCAGCCAGGACGGTTCGCCGAGCGCGTGATCGGCGAGCAGCACGTACCGGTCGAGCACGCTCGGCCCCGCCATGACGGTGACGTGCAACCACACGTCGCCGACCTTGGTCGCGAGGATCAGCAGCGCGCCGAGCGCGGCCGCGTGCAGGGCGTCGCGCCGGACCCGGCCCTCCCAGCCCAGCCAGGCCACCAGCGCCAGCCCGGTCAGCGCGAGGACCGCGCCGTTGCCCAGCGCGGGCGCGCCGCCGCCCAGTACCCGGACGACGGAGACGATCGCATCGATGCCGATCGCGACCCCCAGCGTGACGAACCGCCGCCGCCACGACACTCCCACCAATGCCAGCGCCAGCCCGGCCCACGGCACCGACACCGACTTCGGCGTGCCCGCGTAGTCGTTCCACAGGCTGCGCAGCGGACCCTCGAAACCATTGCGCCAGGCCACGATCTGTAAGGCCACCAACAACACCGGCACGGCCGCGACGCCCGCCCACACCGCGGCCCGGCGCATCGATGTCCGCGACCGCAGGCGGTCCTCATCGTCGTAACCGGAGCGCGGATCGTCGAGCAGCACGACGACCATAGTAAACAGACCGTGAACGCCACCCCGCTGACCAGCTGAACCGCAGGCTACCGAACGGCTGTGGTAGTCAGCCCTCGAGCTCCTTCACCAGGGCGTCGACGACGGCCACCAGATCGCCCTGCGCCGCGGCCGCGACCCGGCGCTGCCGCTGATAGGACGCCCCGCGCTCCGGGATCTCGGCCACCAGCGCGAGTTCGTTCTCGCAGCCGAGCAGTTTCGCGGTGGGCTCGAGCCGGTTCAGCAGATCGGTCAGATCGTCGGTGACCAGACGCTCGTTGCTGTCGGCGTCGGTGATGACGATGGCGTCGAGGCCGTAGCGGGCCGCGCGCCACTTGTTCTCCTGCACGTGCCACGGCGGAATCGTGGGCAGGGTCTCCCCCGCCTCCACGCGCCGATCCAGATCCACGATCAGGCAGTGGATGAGCGCCACCATCGCGGAAAGCTCCGGCCAGGAAGGGATTCCGTCGCACACCCGGACCTCGATGGTTCCCCACTTGGGCGCGGGGCGGATGTCCCAGTGCATTCCGCCGAGCTGTTCGAAGACCCCGGTCTTCATCTGGTCGTGCACGAACGCCTCGAACTGCGTCCAGTTCTCGAACTGGAACGGCAGCCCGGCGGTCGGCAACTGCTGGAACATCAGCGAGCGGTTGCTGGCGTACCCGGTGTCGATGCCCGCCCACATCGGCGAGGACGCCGACAGCGCGAGCAGATGCGGATACGACAGCAGCATCGTGTTCAGGATCGGAAAGACCTTCTCCGGGTGCGAGATTCCCACGTGCACGTGCACGCCCCAGATCAGCATCTGCCGCCCCCACCACTGGGTGCGCTCGATCAGCTCGTCGTAATGTGCTGTGCGCGTGAGCTGTTGGGTCGACCACTGGGCGAACGGATGAGTGCCCGCGCAGAACAGATCGACCCCGACCGAATCGGCCGCGCGCCGGACCGCGTTCATGGTGCCGCGCAGATCGTCGACGATCTCGCCGACCGTGGTGTGCACGCCGCTGACGATCTCGACGGTGTTGCGCAGCAGCTCCTTGGTGATCTGCGGCGTGCCGTCGTGGGCGCGCAGATCACCGGCCGCGTCGAAGACCTCGGCGGCCTTGCTGGACAGATCGCGGGTCTGCTTGTCGACCAGCGCGATCTCCCATTCCACGCCCAGTGTCGGGCGGGGCGAGCTGTTCCAGTGGACGTTCCGAGTGCTTGCCCCACCCATGGCTGTCCGCCTTATCCGACCACGCCGCAGGCGATGCGGCCGCCCGCGTCACCGGTCGCCAGGGTCTCGGCGTCCGGCCCGGCGGTGCCGTTGGCCTGGGTGTACCGACTGGGAATGTTGCCGAAGTTGTCCGCCCCGGCGTGGATCATCAGGGCCTTGCCCTTCAGATCGTCGAGGGTGACCGAATCGGTGGTGGTCACCAGGTGCGCGGTGCCGTCCTGCCGGACCTGCAACGAGGACAGGTCGCCGCTGGAGGGATGCGCGTTCTGATCGCCGACCTGCAGATGCCCGCCCGCGGACAGGAAGTCGCCCGCCGGGCCGCCCGTGGGGGCGGTGGAATTGGCCTCGCACTTGCCGAACTGATGGAAGTGCAGCCCGTGGAAGCCCGGCTTGATACCGTGCACGTCGACGGTCAGCTCCAGGTGGTTGCCCGACTTGGCGATGGTCGCGGTCCCGACCTGAGCGCCCGCGGGATCCTTGAGCTGCACCGACACCGAGTCCCCGGCGGGCGCGCCGCCGTGTTCGGTGGAGGCGTGCTCGCTCCCGGTGCTCGGCGCCGCCGCGCCCGTCCACACCGGCGGGTTGGTCCCCTTGACGTCACTCGACTCCTGGCTGTTGGTGCAGCCCGCGAGGCCGAAGACCGCGAGCGCCAGCACCGGGGTCACAGTCCGCCAGGACGGGCGACGAATTGTGGACGGGGCCATCGGGGAACTCCTTTACGAGTACCGAGTTTACGAGTAATGCACGGTGGGCGGATTCGTTACCGGACACGATGATGCCAGAGCCGGTGTACAGATCGGCGGTGGGGCTCAGTTACCTGTGACGATGACGATGATTCCGGGCGGTGCGTCCGCGAGTCCGGCGAATCGGGGTTCGGCCGCGACACCGAGCTGCGTGGCGATCTCCCGGGCCGCCGCCTGTTCCTGCGGCGAATCCCCGTAGTACACAGTCGTTTTCGGGATGACACCGTTGGCGTAGTTGCCCGTCTCGGTGACATTCCAACCCTGCGAGGTCAATTGGCCGCCGGTGCGCGCGGCCAGCCCGGCGACGGTGCTGTTGTTCAGCACGCGCACCGGGATCGTCTTGTCCGGCCCCGCGGGCGGTGGGGGTGGGGGCGGGGTCGTAGGGGTTGTGGTCGTGGTGGTGGCGGGAGCCGTCGTGGTGGTGGTCGCGGGCGTGGCGACCGAGGTGGCCGCCGGTGCCGCCGCCGTGGTCGGCTTGGGAGCGGCCGTCGTCGTCGCCTGCGCCTGCGGGGTGGAACCCGAACTCTCCGAGTGGGAATTCGACAGCGACATCGCGCCCAGCCCGGCGAAGACGATGGCCAGCGCGATCAGCACCATCGCGAGCGCGCGCAGCGGCGGTCCGCCGGAGGGCGGATTCGGATTGCTCACCTCGTCGAGCCTAGTCACACGTTGAAGCCCAGCCGGCGCGCCGCCCGCGCCTTCTGCCGGCTGGCCCGCAGCCGCCGAAGTCGTTTCACCAGCATGGGATCCGCGGCCAGCGCCTCGGGCTTGTCGACGACGGCGTTGAGTACCTGGTAGTAGCGGGTCGCGGACATGTCGAACAGTTCGCGGATGGCGTCTTCCTTGGCGCCCGCGTACTTCCACCACTTGCGTTCGAAATCGAGGATGTCGAGTTCGCGCCGGGAGAGTCCGGCGGTGTCCGCCGGAGTCGTGCGGGCGGCGTCGGAAGTGCTGTCCTCGCTTGCGGATAGGTGCCGGGCCGCTGCGCTGTCCATATCGCTCCCTCGCCAGAGGTCAACACTGAGGTGCTCGTATACGTCGTCGCTCATTGAACCACGGATGCCCGGGTTGTCAGGTGCGTCGTACGGCGTGTCGGCGGGGAGCGGCAGCAGCGCGGCGCGGGGGTCCAGGCGGCCCCCAGTACAGTGTGTGACCATGGCGATTCTCCCGATCCGCATCGTCGGTGACCCGGTCCTGCACAACCCGACCGAACAGGTGACGAAGTCGCCGGAGGAGCTCGCCGAGTTGATCGGCGACATGTTCGACACGCTCGACGCGGCGCGCGGGGTGGGGCTGGCGGCCAATCAGGTCGGCGTGCCGCTGCGGCTGTTCGTCTACGACTGCCCCGACGTCGGCTCGGACGGCAAGGTCAGCCGCCGCCGCGGCGTGGTGGTCAACCCGGTCCTGGAGACCTCCGAGATCCCCGAGACCATGCCCGATCCCGACGACGACGAGGAGGGCTGCCTGTCGGTTCCCGGTGAGCAGTTCCCCACCGGCCGCGCGGACTGGGCCCGCGTCACCGGCACCGACGAGCGCGGCGAGCCGGTCGAGATCGAGGGCAAGGGCTTCTTCGCGCGGATGCTCCAGCACGAGGTGGGCCATCTGGACGGCTACCTCTACGTCGACGTGCTGATCGGCCGCAACGCGCGCGCGGCGAAGAAGGCCATCAAGCGAAACGGTTGGGGCAAGCCGGATCTCAGCTGGGTTCCGGGCACCGTGCCCGATCCGTTCGGTCACGACGACGAGGACTGAGTGCATCCCGAGATCCCCCTCGGCACGCGCGTGGTGGTGCGCCACCGCCTGCCCGCCGACGAACCCCAGCAGTTCACCGACGTCATCGGCGAACTGCTCGCGTACGACCCGCTCACGATCCGCACCGCCGACGGCCGCACCGTGCAGGTCGCCGCGGACACCGTGGTCGCCCTGAAAGCCTTGGGCCCCAGGCCGATTCGCACCAGCGAGATCCGGCGATTGGAGGCCGCGGCCTGCGACGGCTGGCCCGGCACCGAACGCGCCTGGATCGACGGCTGGCTGCTGTCGGCCGGGAACGGGTACTCCGGCCGCGCCAACGCCGCTGTGCCGGTGGGGACTTCGGCCGAACCCGCCGGTCTCGACGAGCGGACGCTGGCCCGCGTCGTGGACTGGTACGTCCAGCGCGGCCTGCCGCCCCGGCTGCGGCTGCCCGACCGGCTGGCCCCGGTCCCCGCCGGGTGGCGCACCTGGAACGAGACCGCGGTCCTGGCCATCGATATCGACAATTTCGTTCTGCCGCAAGGCCCTTCGATGGTGCGCGTGGAAGCGAAGCCGTCCCCCGCGTGGCTGGAACTGCACCGCTTCCGCGGCGAGGACGCGATCGATGTCGCCCCGCCGGTTCCGGACGTCTCGGTGCTGACCGCCGTCCGGGAGGGCGAATTGGGTTTCGCCACACTGGGTCTGCCCGACCCCCTGGCCATCGGCCGCGGCGCCCTCACCACCGCCCCCGACGGCCTGCGCTGGATCGGCGTGACCTGCGTGGCCGTCGCGGCCCCGCACCGCCGCCACGGGCTGGGCACACTGGTGTGCGCGGAGCTGATCCGCTGGGGTCACCGGCACGGCGCCACACACGCGTATGTCCAAGTGGAGCTGGACAACCCAGGCGCGCTGGCGATGTACCGGGAGATGGGCTTCATCGACCATCACCACTACCGCTACGCCGCGCCGGAGTGAGAGGAGTGCGCCCGTGCGCCTGGCCACCTGGAACGTGAACTCGATCCGCTCCCGGCTGGACCGAGTGCTGTCCTGGCTCGACCGCGCCGACATCGACGTGCTCGCGTTGCAGGAGACCAAATGCCGCGACGACCAGTTCCCCACGGAGGCGTTCGAGCGGGCGGGTTACGAGGTCGCGCACACTGGGTTGAGCCAGTGGAACGGCGTGGCGATCGCTTCCCGCATCGGCATCGACGACGTGGAGATCGCCTTCCCCGGCCAACCCGGCTTCGACAAGGATGCCCAGACCTCGCTGTTGCCCGCGCCGGTCGTGGAGGCCCGCGCGTTGGGCGCCACCTGCGCGGGGACTCGGGTGTGGAGTCTGTACGTTCCCAATGGTCGTTCCCTGCGCGATCCGCACTACGACTACAAATTGGAATGGCTTGCCGCGCTGCGTGATTCGGGGGCGCGGTGGCTGGCCGAGGATCCGGCCGCGCGGATCGCGCTG
Organism: Nocardia sp. NPDC003482; assembly: GCF_053588115.1. Classification (NCBI taxonomy): domain Bacteria; kingdom Bacillati; phylum Actinomycetota; class Actinomycetes; order Mycobacteriales; family Nocardiaceae; genus Nocardia; species Nocardia sp. NPDC003482. The sequence continues at coordinate 281,653 of NZ_JBSFPI010000007.1, read as the reverse complement.
TGCGGTGATTGGAACATCGCGCCGACCGATGACGATGTGTGGTCGGTCGAATTCTTCCGTGGCCGCACTCATGTGTCTGAACCGGAACGAAATGCGTTCCGCGCCATAGTGGATGCGGGTTACACCGATGTCCTGCGCCGCTTCGCCCCTGGTCCGGGTGTGTTCACCTACTGGGACTACACCCAGCTCCGCTTTCCCCGCCGCGAGGGGATGAAGATCGATTTCATCCTCTCCTCACCTGCCCTGAACGCTCTGGCGAAGGACGCGATGGTCGATCGTCAGGAGCGAAAGGGTAAGGGGGCCAGTGATCATGCGCCGGTGATCGTGGACATCGCCGACTGACGCCTGCTACACAGCGACGAGGTTGAGGAACGGCTCCAGACCCGTGAAGTCATCCGGGTTGCGCGTATAAAGCGGTAGCCCGTTGGCGACAGCCGTGGCCGCAATCAGCAGATCGCCGAACCGCTTTCGCGGCTTGCGCCCCATCCCTTCGACCAGCAGTGCGAGCGACCCATAAGCACGAGCCGCGTCGGCATCCAGAGGCAACGGCTCCAAGGCGGCTTCCACCCAGCGCAGCCTGAACTGACGTCGCGCTTGCTCCACCGGATCTTTGGTCGCATGCACCCCGGCTCCGAGTTCGGCCAGAGTGATCACGCTGATGGCCGCCTCTCCAGCGAGTTCCTTGCCTACTACTTCGAAGTCGATGATCACCGAGGTGTCGAGCAGGATTCGCTGACTGCCGACAGGCTCAGTCATCGTGAGGATCCTGGTCGATCATGGCATCCAGATCGGCGCGGAATGCGGTGTAGTCGACCGCCGGCAGATGTGCGGCCGTCCGGAGCAGTTCGGCGATGGGCACGAACGCACGACGGCCCACCGGCCGGAGTTCGCCGACAGGCTTGCCGTTGCGGCTGATGGTGTAAATCTCCCCGGCCTCGACGGCGTCGAGAATTTTGCCACTGTCATTGCGCAAGTCACGCTGGCTGATCGTCTTCATGTACTTGAGTGTAGCGAACCGCTACACTTGAGTACCGAATGCTACACAGGCAATGTAGCAACTGTTGCTGGGACTACACCCAGCGCTTCCCGCGCCGGGAGGGCATGAGGATCGGTTCCGTGTCGCCCCCCTGCCCTCAAGGCCTGACGAAGGACGCGATGGTCGATCGTCAGGCATTCAGAAACACTCGCGCAACGGTCTCCTCGGCGCGGAAGTGCAGCAGCACAGAAGCTTCCGGGAACCGCACCATCACGTGCATCTGCACCCCTGCCGTCATTCGATCCGGTCGTGGCGTGGCACCCGGGGGATGATCGTCTCCGCACCGGGCCTGTTCGAAGCGACCAACGACCAGGCGTATCGCGGTACCGTCGCACTGTGGCCATGGTGTTGCCAGAGGCGTCGGGTATCGGTGCAACGCCGTTCAACAGGGGGTTGGATGGAGGAGTGGGAAGCGTTCGGTGCCGAGTTGCGGCGGCTCCGGGTGCGCGCGGGATGGTCGGTTCGAGAACTGGCACGAGCACTCCACTACGACGCGGGAGCGCTCTCGCGTTTCGAAAACGGTCGTCGCAAACCGCCACTCGACATTGTTCGTAAACTCGATCGCGTCCTCGACACCGACGGTGCGCTGTCGGCACGTTTCGAGATCTTGGTCAGCGACAGGGGCGAGGCCGATCAGTCGACGCGACTGCATTTGCGGGAGGCCGGCGCGCTGGCCGATCGGCGCTACATCGACCACGGCCTTGCCGACGATCTGGAGCGGCTGTTGTCGGATACTCGGCGGCTGGAGGATCAGGTCGGGTCCAAACTCGTTCTGCCAGTGACCATTCGACAAACGCGGATCGCCTCGTCATTGGCGAAGGAAGCTCGTGGATCCGCGCGCGCTGAGATCCTGGCCGCGGCCGCGGGATGGAATCAATTCTCAGGCTGGCTCCACGCCAACCTCGGCAACCACAGCACCGCGATACAGGATTATCGCGCCGCACTCGAACTGGCCACCGAGTGCGGAAATCGCGACATGGCATCGACCGCCCTGTCCATGCGCGGACATGTCGCATGGATGGCGGGTGAGATCGACGCGCTGATCGGCTTGTCGCGCGCCGCCCAACGCGACGGCACCGAACTCAGCCCCACGGTTCTCGCGCTGGCCGTGCAACAAGAGGCCCGCGGACTCGCCGTCCGAGGCGATCTGGACGCCATGGAACGCAAGCTGGATCAGGCCGCCGAACTGATAGCGCGTGGCGACCCCGACCGGCCCGACGCACAGTACTTCTACTCCGATGCCTTGATCGACATGCAGCGTGGCCTGGCCTACCGCTTGGCCCGACAATGGGACAAGGCCGTCGTATCCCTCGAAAGAGGCTTGGCCGCTTTCGATCCCGCCATCCTCACCTCCGAATGGGCAACGTGGTACATCGCGGAACTGGGCTGCGCCCTCGCTGGCGCAGGGGAACCCGAAGCCGCGTCCCGTGCCGCGACCCAGGCCCTAAGAGTCGGAGCGGCCACCCCAGGCTCTCGGTTGGTGGAGTTCGTTCGCACACTCCATCACGAGATGTCCTTGAGATGGAGGACGAACCACGCCGTCACAGCCCTGGGAGAAGAACTGCGCCAGCGCGGCCGAAAGCCTGCACGGGGAAGGTAGGTCCACGCCCATGACGGGCAGTGCCCCATCGCGGGCCGAGTGCCCATGGCGGGCTGGTCGGCGATAAGCGCTATGACAGCTCGAATCGTGGTGCGGTTCGGCTCCTGGCCGGATTCCTTGTGCGCCCCCATTCACTGAAAGTGAATGGGGGCACCTGAACTGGCTTCTTACCCTACTTTGAACGATCCCGTGATCGCGGGTGTTTCACAGTCGGTTTTTCCGAGATACATCGTGCCGGTCAGCGAGCCCATTACTTCACCGGAGCCAGTCGTATCGGTGAATGAGTCCTTCCATGTGGTGTCGGGGGCCAGCACCGGTACGGCGTGATCGAACGTATGGCTGCCACTCAGGCCGTTGTGGAGATTATGCCAGCCGAACTTCATCACACCCCCGGTGATCGGCCCCATAGCCGAAACGAACTGGAATTTGAATGTGACGCGGCCATTACCTTGATCTTCGGCCGACCACGTTGCCTGTCCGCATTTCGCTGGGGCAGCGTCCGAAATTCCGGTTGGGATTGACCCGCTGAATCGGGTTGTGACATATCGTGGTGTGGCGCAGACGCATCCGCTCGGGCTGACCTACCCTCGCAGACCGAATCCGTCGAGGCGTACTGACCGGGGGTTCACCGCGCTGGCCGTGGCTCGCTTCGTAGACACCCCCGGTGCCCCTCTCGGTCTACGGCCGCGAGCGCCCGCTTTACCGATATGCGAGACAGGGATTATCGTGGGTGCTCGAACAGTGGAAAAACGAAGGAGTATTCGACATGCCAGAATTCAGCGGAGCTATGCACATATCATCTGATCCGCCTTCGCATCGTTCTGGGCCGCAGAGTCCACAACAGGCAGCAGCGCAATTGGGTGTACCCGTCGCTCTACCAGCGAGGTCTGAACCGTTCGTAATTACGATATCCGGCCGAAATCAGATGCTGCGGTCAGTCGCCATCCGTGGCAGTCTCTCAGGTGTATTCGTCGAAACCTACCTCCTCGACGAGGGTGACACAGTTTCGGATTTCGCCGCGCGTGCGTTGAGCAGATTTTCTCCCGAAGGCGAATCGGACCCTATCGACCAAATATCAGCAAAAGCAATATCCGTCGAAGCCGCGTTCTCTATCGACAACGTCACCTACCCTGGTATGGAAATCACCCACCGGGACTTCGTGGTCCGATCCGCGGCGATCGACAACACCAGACTGGTCGCGGTGTGTAGCCTGTCAGGCCCCTCACCAGAACTTACTTGGACTCGATCATGATACTGAGCACCATCCCGACGTCCGACATTGCTCACTGAGCCAGGCCAACGCCCGCAGTTGTTCAGGATCTACCCGCACTTCGTGAATGCGATGTCGGAGGGAGACGGCGATATGCGATCTCGTGTGACAGTCGCATGCCTTCGTCGGAACCTGAAATTGTCACGTCGCTGAGGAGAAGGCGTCGGGGTGGCGTTGTCTGTACTCGGCGGCGACGGTGACGAGCATGGGTATCGGTTCGGGCTTTACGTCGAGTAGTTGTTCGGCCCATTGGGTGAGTAGGTCGGGGTCTACGAGGAGGCGCTGGGCTGCGGTGATGCTGCGGGGGCGGGGTTTGGCGATGACGACGGGGCCCGAGTCGGTGGGCGTTGTGCGGGTGGAGAAGTTGTGGGTGACCTCGGTGACGGTGAGATACAGTTCGAGCTCGTCGCGGGCGTCGAAGTAGAGCTCTTCACCGACGCGGGGGAGGTAGGGGCTGGTCACTTCGAGCGCGAACAGTGCGGTGGACTTGTCGTAGAGGTAGAGGTCCGGTGATGGCATCTCCACGATTACTCGGTACCGGCCGGCGGCTGGCGGGTGCCCTTGGTGGGCTTGCTCGGTGGTGTGCACTGCGCCAGTATCGGGCTCGTCGATGGATGAGGGCATCGTCTTCGGCGAATCGGGTTACGCACACTCATCGGCCGAGAGCGGCGATACGTTCGGATGGACGGTAGGGGCGACTACGCGACGAGCTCAACCGGCTCTGTTCAGTCGGGTGGTCACACTGACGGTCGGACGAGCAGAGTTGGTCGAAAGTGATTGAAATACTGGGTAAGTGGCCGCAAAGATGCAGGTCAATAAGTGTGCTCCCCGCACGCGCGGGGATGAGCCGGTCGGCACGATCGGATTGAACGCCGCGCTCACGTGCTCCCCGCACGCGCGGGGATGAACCAGTGGCGCTCACGGACGCAGAGATACAGGTGAAACGCGACAGGCGAAGTAGTCGATGCTGCCGAGCAGCGACACACGCTGAACGACACCCGATTTCGTATTTCGCTGCCCATGGCCGACAACTACACCGGCCGAGTCTTGATCGCATCCCGAGAGATGAACACGTCATAAGTCCCCGGCACCGAAATCACCGCATTCCCATAAGCCGACCGCACGAACGGCCTAGTCGTCCAATCCTGCTTACGCATGTCCTCGAAGAAGTCCTGATCACTCCCGTTGAGCAAAAACTGGTTCTGCTTGACCGCCACCCCGTCCAACCGCTGCCCATAGATCCGCGTGACCTTGTACCCCGAGTGGAACCCCAGCGCGTTCACCCACGGCTCGAGTTCGACGATGTTCGCTTGCAGCACCCACATATCCCCCTCGATCCGGTACGTCTGATGCTGCTCGGCGTGGTTGCCGTCGCCGAACAGGGTCAGCTCGACGTCGAGCGTATGTGGGCTGTCCGCAACGGATTTGGCGACGACGTGGGCGGCCTTCACCTCGCCGGTCAACCCTAGGAAGCTCTGGAGGAGGGTGGTTACCCACAGGACCAGGACCGCTACCAGCAGGACCGACGCGGCCCCTGCGCCGCGGCCGATCACCGCGCGCATCCCCACCCTGCGCGCCTTGAGCAGCGCCGTCACGAGGAGGGCGATGCCGATCACGAACAATACGACGATCAGCGTTTGCAGCCAACCGAAGTCCACCGGGAAGACCATGCGGTAGTTGTACCCCTATTCCGCCCGGTCATCCCGGCGATTGGGGGGACACGGAGGCCGCCACGCCCAACCCGTTCAACCGCATGAGGACGGGACATTGGAATCCCGCCACACCCAACCGTTCAACCGCATGAGGACGGGACGCTGGAATCCCGCCACGCCCAACCGTTTCCAGCGCACCCGCCACGCCCAACCGTCCACACGGACTGGGACGCTAGAACGCCCCCTCATCCAACTGCATGATGTCGATGTCCAAGTTCTCCAACACCGCCCGCACCGACGTCAACAGCGGCAGCTGATTCTTCGCGAACCACGAAGCCACACCGACCTTCCCGGTGTAGAACAGCCGATCCCGCTCCGACGGCTGCCCCTCCAGCGCGGCGAGCGCGATCGCGGCCTGTTCCAGCAACCGCCAGCCGATCACGAGATCGCCTGCGGCATGCAGGAATCGAACCGAGCCGAGACCCACCTTGTAGATCTCCTCCGGCGTCTGCTGCGACGCCCCGAGGTATCCGCCCAACGCGGTCGCCATCGCCTGCACATCGGCCAGCGCGGTGCCCAGCAGCGCCCGCTCGGTCTTGAGGCGGCTCTCGTCGGTGTCGACGAAGCGCTGGATCAGCCCGGCCACGTGGCCGAGCGCCACGCCCTGATCGCGAACGATCTTGCGGAAGAAGAAGTCCTGCGCCTGGATGGCGGTGGTGCCCTCGTAGAGCGAGTCGATCTTGACGTCGCGGATGTACTGCTCGATCGGATAGTCCTGGAGATATCCGGACCCGCCGAAGGTCTGCAATGTCTCGGTCAGCGTCTGGTAGGCGCGCTCGGACCCGACGCCCTTGACGATCGGCAGCAGCAGATCGTTCACGCGCGCGGCGGTGTCCGCGTCCGCGCCGAAGGCGGCCGCGGCGATCTCCGGGCTCTGATAGGCCGAGCAGTACAGGTACAGCCCGCGCAGCCCCTCCGAATACGCCTTCTGCAACGCCAGACTGCGGCGGATGTCGGGGTGGTGGGTGATCGGCACGCGCGGGGCGGTCTTGTCGGTCATCCGCGTCATGTCCGCGCCCTGCACGCGAGTCTTGGCGTACTCCAACGCGTTCAGATAGCCGCTGGACAGCGTGCCCGCCGACAGCACCCCGACCATCATGCGGGCGTGCTCGATCACCTTGAACATCTGGGCGATGCCGTTGTGCACGTCGCCGACCAGATAGCCGATCGCGGGTTTGTCCGCGCCGTAGGTCAATTCGCAGGTGGGCGAGGATTTGATGCCCATCTTGTGCTCGAGGTTGGTGACCAGCACGCCGTTGCGTTCGCCGAGCGCCATCGTCTCACTGTCGAACAGGTACTTCGGCACCACGAACAGCGACAGTCCCTTGGTGCCCGGACCCGCGCCCTCCGGCCGGGCCAGCGTGAGATGGAAGATGTTCTCGGCCGTGGCGCCGACGTCGCCCGCGGAGATGAACCGCTTCACGCCCTCGATGTGCCAGGTGCCGTCGGGCTGGCGGGTGGCCTTGGTGCGGCCCATGCCGACGTCGGAGCCCGCGTCCGGTTCGGTGAGCACCATCGTTCCGCCCCAACGGTTCTCCCACGCGTGCCGCGCCCAGCGCCGCTGCTCCTCGGTGCCCTCCACGAACAGCACCTGGTGCATGAGCGGGCCCATATTGTAGAAGGCGGCCGAATTGTTCGCCGCCACAAGCATTTCCTGCGTCGCCCACGCCAGCGGGGAGGGCGCCCGCACGCCGCCCATCTCCTCGGGCATCCCCAGCGCCGACCAGCCCGCCTCGTTGACCGCCGCGACCGTCTTGCGCAGCGACTCGGGCACCACCACCTCGTGGTTCGCCGCGTCGAACGTGGCCGGATCGCGGTCGGCGTCGACGAACGACGCCGCGACCGGACCCTCGGCGAGGCGCAGCACCTCGCTCAACATCCCGCGCGCGGTCTCGGTGTCCAGATCCCCGAAGACCCCCGCGTCCAGTTGTTCCCCGATTCCCAGCACCTCGAACAAGTTGAACTCGATATCCCGAAGGTTCGCCTTGTAGTGCGACACGGATCGGCCTCCTGCCTGAGGGTGATGTTTCACAGGAGGTTGCCGTACGTCCGTTCGGTTACGCAACCGTAGGCGCGAAACGCCAGGCAAACTCTTTCTACGTTGTACGAAACCGCCCGATCAGGCCGTTTGCCCACGGCGCGCCGGGCGGCGTGTCGGCCCGCTGATATCTTGTCGTCATGGGTTCGAGATCCGCCGTGCGGCCGCGTCAGCGCGCCCAGCACCTCGGCCCGGAGCGCCGTCGCCCCCAGGTTCTCGACACCGCCCTGCGGATCGCCGTGGAGGACGGCATCGCGGCCGTCACCGTCGCCGCGGTCGCCGAGCGCATGAACGTCACCCGTCCGGTCGTGTACGCCTGCTTCGCCGACCGGGTCGAACTGCTCGAGGCGCTCATCCGGCGCGAGGAGCGCGTCCTGCTCGACGGCATCGTGGCCGCCCTGCCGCGCCGCCGCGTGGAGGCCGACGAGGAGGTGTTCGTCGAGGGTTTCCGCGCGCTGCTGGAGACCGTGGCCGCCCGCCCGGACACCTGGAAACTGTTGTCGGGCAATCCCGATCCGGCCGTGGTGCACTCCTTCGGCCGCGGTCGGCAGGTCGCGCTCGAGCGCTGCACCCGGCGGCTGCGGCCCACCCTGCGCGCGTGGGGGATCGCCGACGCCGAGCGCAAACTGCCCGCGCTGGTCGAGCTGTGGGTGTCCGCCGGCGAGGGCGCGGTCCGCACGCTGCTGTCCGGGGAGGGCGACTGGACGCCGGAGGATCTGGGCGCGTTCGTGGGCGCGGCGGTCTACCGCGCGCTGCGCGGGGCCTGAATATCGAAAGCGGCCTTCGCGCGACAATCCGCATAGCTACGATGGAAATATGTGACCATCCGACCAGCAACCTGGCGGGAGTGCGGGCATGGCGTTCTATCGACGAGTGGGGTCGGTGCCCCCGAAGCGGCACACCCAGCACCGTGACGCTCAGGGGCGGCTGCACTACGAGGAGTTGATGGGCGAGGAGGGTTTCGCCAGCGACTCCGCCCTGCTCTACCACCGCGCGCCGCCGCCCGCGATCGTGGACTCGACGGTCTGGCCGCTCCCGGATCAGCGCATCGTGCCCAATCATCCCCTGCGCCACCGGCATCTGCGCCTGCACGAGCTGTTCCCCGGCGACGCCTGGACGACCGCCGACGTGGTGACGGGCCGCCGCCTGCTGCTCGGCAACGACGACGTGCGGCTGTCCTATGTCGCGGCCGGTCGCGAATCCCCGCTGTACCGCAATGGTCTCGGCGACGAACTGGTGTATGTGGAATCCGGCTCCGGCACGGTCGACACGGTCTTCGGTGCGCTGCCGGTCCGCCAGGGTGACCACGTTCTGCTGCCCCGCGCGACCACGCACCGCTGGCGACCCGACGGCCCGGAACCGTTGCGCGCCTACGTGATCGAGGCGACCGGGCACATCGCGCCGCCGAACCGCTACCTGTCCCGCGGCGGCCAGTTCCTCGAGCACGCGCCCTATTGCGAACGAGATCTGCACGGCCCCAAAGAGATTCGCGTCGAGGTGGGCGCGGACGTGGAGGTCCTGGTCAAGCACCGGCCGGGCCGGGAGGTGCTCGGTACCCGGCTGGTGTACGCCACCCATCCGTTCGATGTGGTCGGCTGGGACGGCTGCCTGTACCCGTACACCTTCAACATCGCGGATTTCGAGCCGATCACCGGCCGCGTCCACCAGCCGCCGCCCGTGCATCAGGTGTTCGCGGGGGCCAACTTCGTGGTGTGCGATTTCGTGCCGCGCAAGGTCGACTACCACCCGCTGTCGATTCCGGTGCCGTACTACCACTCCAATGTGGACTCCGACGAGATCATGTTCTACTGCGGCGGAAACTACGAGGCGCGCAAGGGTTCCGGGATCGCGCAGGGTTCGGTGTCGGTGCATCCGGGCGGTTACGCGCACGGCCCGCAGCCCGCGGCCTACGAGGGCAGTATCGGGGCCGAGTTCTTCGACGAACTGGCCGTCATGGTCGACACCTTCCGCCCGCTCGGCCTCGGCGAGGGCGCGCTGGCCTGCGAGGACCCCGGCTACGCGTGGACCTGGTCGGGCCGCGGCCCCGACTCGGGCCGATGACGGGCACGCGCCGGGTGGCGATCGCGGCCGATTCCCCGTTCGGTCTGGGCAACCTGCCCTACGGGGTGTTCGCCCCGCCCGGCGGGGAGTACCGGATCGGCGTGCGGTACGGCGACAATGTGGTGGATCTCGCTGTGCTGCTGGACGATTCGACCTTCACGCGACCGACCCTGAACGATTTCCTGGCCCGCGGACCACGGCACTGGCGCGAGGTGCGCGAACGCGTGCGGGAGTTGCTCACCGGCCCGCTGCCCGACGCGGCCGTGCACCCGGTGGCCGCCGTGCGCCTGAAACTGCCCGTGACCGTGGGCGATTACGTCGACTTCTACGCCAGCATCGACCACGCCACCAATCTGGGCCGCCTGTTGCGCCCGGACGGGGAACCGCTGCTGCCGAACTGGCGGCATCTGCCCGTCGGCTATCACGGCCGGGCCGGGACGGTGGTCGTCTCCGGCACCGATGTGATCCGCCCGCGCGGCCAACTCCGAACCGCCTCGGGCACACCGGAATTCGGTCCCACCCGCCGACTGGACATCGAGGCCGAGGTCGGTTTCGTGATCGGCGTCGGATCCGAACCGGGACGGCCGATCCGGACCGAGGAGTTCCCCGCGCACGTCTTCGGCGTGGCCCTCGTCAACGACTGGTCCGCCCGCGACATCCAGGCGTGGGAGTACCAGCCGCTGGGCCCGTTCCTGGGCAAATCGTTCGCCACCTCGCTGTCGGCGTGGGTGACGCCCCTCGCGGCCCTGACCGAGGCGCGGATACCGCTGCCCGGCCAGGATCCCGAACCCCTGCCGTATCTGCGCGAGCGCGAGGCGTGGGGGCTCGACATCGATCTCACCGTCCGGTGGAACGGCGTGCCGGTCGCGCACCCGCCCTACCGGCGCATGTACTGGTCGCCCGCGCAGATGCTCGCGCACCTGACCGCCAACGGCGCGTCGGTCCGCCCGGGTGATCTGTACGCCTCCGGAACCGTCTCCGGCCCCGAGCGCGACCAGCGCGGCAGCCTCATGGAATTGTCCTGGGGCGGAACCGAACCCGTCGAGGTGAACGGCGAGCGCCGCACCTTCCTCGAGGACGGCGACGAGGTCGTGCTCACCGCCACCGCCCCCGGCGCGGACGGCGCGCGCATCGCGCTGGGCGAGATGACCGGGCGCGTCCGGCCCGCCCGCTAACCCTCGCGCGCCCGCCGCCCGGCGTCGACGGTGGCGAAGAAGTGCGTGAGGTCGCCCGCGAGGGTCTCCACCGCGTCGGGCGACCCGCCGTCGTCGTGATGATGCAGCCAGTCCGCCACCAGCTCGAACATGCCGCCGATCGTGCCCAGCGCGAACGCGATTCGCCGTCGCTGCGCCTCGGCGTCCGGATCCGGCTCCCCCGCCCACTGCGCGTCCAGGAACGCCGCCGCCCATCGGCGGTTGCCGCGCCGCTGCCGCTCGACCGTCGCCGAGATGCCGCCCGCCTCACCGAAACTCGCGCGCGCCAGCCGGGGATCGTCGGCGATGGCGTGCACGAAGGCGGCGATCACCGCCGCGGCCCGATCCGGCCACGACAGCTCGCGCGACTGTTCGGCCGCCGCCGTGACCCGTTGCTGGATCTGCGCCGTGATCTGTTCGAGCAACGCGATGTAGCACGCCTCCTTGCTGTCGAAGTGGTCGTAGAACCCCTTCGTGCCCACATAGGCCGCCTGGCAGATCTGCTCGATGGAGGTGCCCGAAAAACCTTGCCGGGCAAACAGTTCGGTGGCCGCGTCCAGAAGCTGACGACGACGCTGCGCGCTGCGCTCCGCGGCGTCGAGACCGCGGATCCGGCGCCGCGCCGGGGTGGAAGCGGGCCGCGCGGCGGGATTGCTGCGGGTCATAGTCCGACTGTAGTAGGCAACGTTTCAAAAAGGTGCCTTGTTGATAACCGGTAGTCATGTTGTAATTCCTGTCACACCGGATGAGGGAAGGGCAGGACATGTCTCGAAGGGCGCTGTCGACCGTGCTGACCATCGCCGCCGCGCTGCTGCTGGGGCTCGTCCCGGCCGCGCCCGCACCGGCGGATCCGCCTGTGCCGCAGGCGGATTCGTTCTACCTGCCGCCGGAGGGCTTCGAAGCCGCGGAGCCGGGCGCGGTCCTGCGCTCGCGTCCGGTGCGGTTGGGCGTCGCGACCGTCCTGCCGGTGCGGGTGCGGTCCTGGCAATTGCTCTATCGGACAACCGATCTCGACGGCCGCCCGACGGCCGCGGTCACCACGGTCGTCCTGCCGGAGGGCGCCGACCCGCGACGGCACCGGCCGCTGCTGTCCACCCAGTTCTATTACGACAGCGCCGCGCCCCAGTGCGCGCCGTCCTATGTGCTCCAGCAGGGTACGGGCCTGACCGGGCTGGAGGGCATCCACTCCGACAGCGAATACCTCGGCCTCGCCGCCGCCATCGCCGAGGGCTACGCGGTGTCCATCCCGGATTACGAAGGGGTCGAGGGACATCTGGCCGTGGCGAAGGAACCCGGCTATCTGGTCCTCGACGGGATCCGCGCGGCCGAACGCTTCGAACCCCTCGGGCTGGACGGGGCGAACACCCCCGTCGCGCTGTGGGGGTACTCCGGCGGCGGCATGGGCAGCGGCTGGGCCGCGCAGACGCAGCCCGGCTACGCGCCGGAACTGAACGTCCGGGGCGTGGCGCTGGGCGCGCCGACCTCCGATGTGCGCTCGCTGCTGCACGTGAACGGCTCGATGTTCTCGAGCCTCATCGCGATCGGGGTCGCCTCGCTGATCAAGGCGTATCCGGAATTCGCCGAGGTGACCAACCGGTACCTGACCCCCGAGGGCCGGGCGCTGATGGATCGCACCAATCGCCAATGCCTTTCGCGCAACGCGCTGACCACGATGTTCGTCGACTATCAGCGCTTGCTGACGATCCCCATCGAGGAGTACCTCGCGCTGCCGGAGATCCGCTCGGTGTTCGACTCGCTCGTGCTCGGCGGCACCGCGCCGACCGCACCGACATTCGTCTACCAGGGCGTGTTCGACGAGGCGGTGCCGGTGTGGACCAACGACCGGCTGGTGCGGCAGTGGTGCGAGGGCGGTACCTCGGTGCGCTACACCCGTGATCATCTCAGCGAGCATCTGAGTCTCACCACGCTGGGGATGGGCGCCGCCTTCAACTGGATCAAGTCCCGGCTCGCTCCCGGCGCGCCCGATCAGACCGGTTGCCGCACAGACGATGTCGTATCCATGTACGCCGACGTCGACGCCTTCGTGGAGCAGACGATCATCAATCTGAACGCGCTCGCGGGCGCGCTCGGCTGGCCGATCGGTCCGCACGAAAACTGACGGGCGGCGCGGCGACCGGTGTACCCTCGGCCGGGACAACCACATATGCCAACGGGGGCTCGCACCAGCGGGCTGAGAGGACGGCTAGCCCATTCCGGGCGGATCAGGGCCGTCGACCGTACGAACCTGACCGGGTAATGCCGGCGTAGGGAGGATTCACCGATGTCATCCAGGCACGTCTCGACCGCGGTCGACACCGTCACCACGGGTCCGATCCAGGGCAGCGCCAAGCACTACGAACACCTCGACGCGGACGGCACGACGCTGCGCGTGCCGTCGCGCCGCATCGCGCTGACCAACGGCGAGCACTTCGACGTCTACGACACCTCGGGCCCGTACACCGACGAGGCCGCGGCCATCGACCTCGAGGCCGGATTGCCGAAACTGCGCGACGAGTGGGCCAAACCCGATGTCCCCGGACCGCGCACCCAGCTGGCCTGGGCGCGCCAGGGCATCGTCACCACCGAGATGCGCTATATCGCCGCGCGCGAAGGGGTTTCGCCCGAACTCGTGCGCGACGAGGTCGCCGCCGGGCGCGCGGTGATCCCCGCCAACCACAACCACCCCGAATCCGAGCCGATGATCATCGGCAAGCGGTTCGCGGTGAAGATCAACGCCAATATCGGCAACTCGGCGGTCAGCTCCTCGATCGCCGAGGAGGTCGAGAAGATGGTGTGGGCCACCCGTTGGGGCGCCGACACCATCATGGACCTGTCCACCGGGCGCAATATCCACGAGACCCGGGAGTGGATCCTGCGCAACTCCCCCGTCCCGGTCGGGACCGTGCCGATCTATCAGGCGCTGGAGAAGGTCGACGGCGATCCCACGAAACTGACCTGGGAGGTCTACCGCGACACCGTGATCGAGCAGGCCGAACAGGGCGTGGACTACATGACCGTGCACGCGGGCGTGCTGTTGCGCTACGTGCCGCTCACGGCGAAACGGGTCACCGGCATCGTCTCGCGCGGCGGGTCGATCATGGCGGCCTGGTGCCTGGCGCATCATCGAGAGTCGTTCCTGTACACCAACTTCGCCGAGTTGTGCGAGATCCTGGCGCGCTACGACATCACCTTCTCCCTCGGCGACGGCCTGCGGCCCGGCTCGATCGCCGACGCCAACGACGAGGCCCAGTTCGCCGAGCTGCGCACGCTGGGCGAGCTGACGAAGATCGCGAAATCCCATGGCGTGCAGGTGATGATCGAGGGCCCGGGGCACGTGCCCATGCACAAGATCGTGGAGAACGTGCGGCTCGAGGAGGAGCTGTGCGAGGAGGCCCCGTTCTACACCCTCGGCCCGCTCGCCACCGATATCGCGCCCGGTTACGACCACATCACCTCCGCGATCGGCGCGTCCATCATCGCCCAGGCGGGCACGGCCATGCTCTGCTACGTCACCCCCAAGGAGCATCTGGGCCTGCCCAACCGCGACGACGTCAAGACCGGCGTGATCACCTACAAGATCGCCGCGCACGCCGCCGACCTCGCGAAGGGCCACCCCCGCGCCCAAGAGCGCGACGACGCGTTGTCCAAGGCGCGCTTCGAGTTCCGCTGGCGCGACCAGTTCGCCCTGTCCCTGGACCCGGACACCGCCCGCGACTTCCACGACGAGACCCTGCCCGCCGAACCCGCCAAGACCGCGCACTTCTGCTCCATGTGCGGCCCGAAGTTCTGTTCGATGCGCATCTCCGCCGATGTCCGCGAGTACGCGGCCCGGCAGGGACTCACCGACGAGCAGGCGCTGACGGCGGGCATGGCCGAGAAGTCGGCGGAGTTCGCGGACGCGGGCAATCAGGTGTATCTGCCGGTCGTCTCGTAGCGTTCGGGCCGGTCGCTGCTCCCGGCCCCTTCCTCTCGCTGCTCCCGGCCCCTTCCTCTCGCTGCTCCCGGTCCCTTCCTCTCGCTGCCCCGGGCGGAGCCCGGGACCCCGCCTGGTTCCGGACTCCGTCCGGGGTGGCGAGCGAAAGGTCAAGCGCGCGTGGAGATCTGCTGCACCGCCCACCCGTTCCCGTCGGGATCGGCGAAGAAGAAGAACGCCACATTGTCCAGCGGATCCGGAACCGGATGCGGATTGGTGCCGATGATCTGGATCTCACCGACCTCGACGCCGCGGTCGGTGAGTTCGGCGTGCGCGCGGCGGATGTCGGGGACCACCAGTTGCAGACCCTTCAGCGAGCCCGGCGGCATCGCGGGCACCGCGCCCTTGCCGATCACGACCGAACACCCCGAACCCGGCGGGGTGAGCTGCACGATGCGAACGTCGTCGCCGGGGGCGATGTCGAAGTCGACCGCGAAGCCGAGGCCCTCGTGATAGAACTCCACCGCGCGATCGATATCGGAGACCGGCACGGTCACCACTTCCAGGGTCCAGTTCATCGGCGCATCCTTTCGGTCCGGGGGTTCATATCTGCCGACGCCACGGTCGGGGGAAAATCATCGCCCGGATCGCTGCCAGCGCTGGGCGAATTCGCCCGGTCGCGGGGGCGGACCCGGCAGTTCACCCCCTACCGTCAGGCCGTCGATCAAGACGGCCAGCACGCGGCGGCGCAATTCGGCCGTGCGGGCGGGATCGGGCGCGGTGATGGCCGCGCAGGACTCCAGGATCAGACCGAGATCCTGTGCGGTGACCCCGGCGCGCAGGCGGCCCGAGGCGCGGGCGCGCCGGATGATCTCGTCGTTGAGTTCCCCGGACCGCTGGACCTGCGGGACGAAACTCTCGTCGGGGGTGAAGGTTCCGGCCAGCCGCACGGTCAGCGAATGCACATCGGCGTCCACCACCCGCCGCAGGAACTCGACCAGCACCGTCCAGTCGTCCGAATTGTCCAGCGCCGCTTCGGCTTCCGCGTTGTACCGGCACAGCCCCTCGTAACACAGCGTGCGCAGCAGCACCTCCTTCGAGGCGTACCGGCGATACAGCGCGCTGATCCCGACCCCGGCGCGTTCGGCGACCGCGGCGATGGGCGCGCCCGGATCGGCGAGGAAGACCTCGCGCGCGGCGGCGAGGATGATGCCGTCGTTACGGGCGGCCTGGGCCTTGCGGCCGGGCAGGCCCTTGGCGGGGGAGGCGATCTCGGACATGGCCCGACTCTAACACTCGAACGGAATGATCCGTTCTATTACAGGATTGTAGGCTCCGACTCGTGAAACTTTTGCCGCTCACGCCCGACGGACAGACCCCGGTCCGCGTTCTCACCATCGCCGGGACCGACTCCGGCGGCGGCGCGGGGATCCAGGCCGACACCCGCACGATGGCGTTGCTGGGCGTGCACGCCTGCGTCGCGGTGGCGGCGGTGACCGTGCAGAACTCGGTGGGCGTCAGCGGTTTTCACGAGATCCCGCCGGAGACGGTGGCGGGGCAGGTGCGGGTGGTGGCCGACGATATCGGCGTCGGCGCGGCCAAGACCGGGATGCTCGCCTCCACCGCGATCATCGAGGCGGTCGCCGCGGTCTGCGACGAGGTCGGCATCGGGCGGGCGGGATCGATTCCGCTGGTGGTCGATCCGGTCGCGGCGTCCATGCACGGCGATCCGCTGCTGCACGCCTCGGCCCTGGACGCGTTGCGGCACACGCTGATTCCGCTGGCGACGCTGGTCACCCCGAATCTGGACGAGGTGCGGCTGCTCACCGGCATCGAGGTCACCGACGACCGCACGGCCCGGGCGGCCGCCGAGGCGCTGATCGCGCTCGGCCCGCGCTGGGCGATCGTGAAGGGCGGGCATCTGCGCTCGTCGGCGTTCAGCACCGACATCCTCTTCGACGGGGACCGCTTCCACGAGCTGTCGGCCCCGCGCATCACCACCGGCAACGATCACGGCGGCGGCGACACCCTGGCCGCGGCCACCG
Organism: Nocardia sp. NPDC003482; assembly: GCF_053588115.1. Classification (NCBI taxonomy): domain Bacteria; kingdom Bacillati; phylum Actinomycetota; class Actinomycetes; order Mycobacteriales; family Nocardiaceae; genus Nocardia; species Nocardia sp. NPDC003482. The sequence goes on along the minus strand of NZ_JBSFPI010000007.1, from coordinate 264,785 downwards.
CCTGCGCGCTCGCGCACGGGTACGAGGTGCCCGAGGCGGTGGCCTTCGCCAAGGAGTGGACCACCCGCTGCCTGGCCGCGGCCTATGACCTCGGCGCGGGCCACGGCCCGGTGTCGCCGCTGTGGCGGCTGCGCGCCTGAGTTCCGGCTCCCAGGAATCTCCCAGCTCGACCGCAGCGCCGCCCAAGGCTGATCGCCGAATGTGGTTGCATGTCCGAGACAGTGACGGCCGTTCAGGCGAACCCCACCACCGACGCGGTACGCACTCCCGTACTGGACGTCGTGATCCCGGTCTACAACGAGGAGCGCGACCTCGCGGGCTGCGTGCGCCGGTTGCACGCCTTCCTCCGCGACGGCTTCCCGTTCTCGGCCCGAATCACCATCGCGGACAACGCGTCCACCGATGCCACGCTCGCCGTGGCCGACGCGCTCGCCGCCGAACTCGGCGGGGTGCGCGTGATGCATCTGGACCGCAAGGGTCGCGGCCGGGCGCTGCGCGCGGTCTGGGAGACCTCCGACGCCCAGGTCGTCGCCTACATGGACGTCGATCTGTCCACCGACCTCAACGGCCTGCTGCCGCTGATCGCCCCGCTGGTGTCCGGGCACTCGGATCTGGCCATCGGCACGCGGCTGGCACGGTCCTCGCGCGTGGTGCGCGGACCCAAGCGCGAGATCATCTCCCGCTGCTACAACCTCATCCTGCGCGCCTCACTCCAGACCCGCTTCTCCGACGCCCAGTGCGGATTCAAGGCCATGCGCACCGACGTGGCCCGCCGACTGCTGCCCCTGGTGCAGGACGGCGAATGGTTCTTCGACACCGAATTGCTGGTGCTCGCCGAACGGGCGGGCCTGCGCATCCATGAGGTACCCGTCGACTGGATCGACGACCCCGACTCCCGCGTCGACATCATCGACACCGCCCGCAAGGATCTGCTCGGTGTGTGGCGGGTCGGGCGCGGACTGGCCTCGGGCACCCTGCCCGTCAACGAATTACGCGCCGCCATCGGCCGCGAACCCCTGGTCGACGGGGTGCCACTCGGCATGGTCGGGCAACTCGTCCGGTTCGGCATCATCGGGGTCGTCTCCACGCTGGCCTATATGGTGCTGTACGTGCTGCTGCAAGGATTCACGGGTCCGCAGGTGGCCAACTTCGCCGCGCTGCTGCTCACCGCGATCGGCAATACCGCGGCCAATCGGGCGTTCACCTTCGGGGTGCGCGGTTCGAGTCGGGCGGTCTCGCATCACTTCCAGGGTCTGTTGATCTTCGGCTTCGCCTGGGTGCTGACGAGCGGCTCGCTGTTCGCGCTGCACCACTGGGCGCCGAGCGCGGCGGTGCATCTGGAACTGCTGGTGCTCGTGGTGGCGAACCTGGTCGCCACCCTCACCCGGTTCGTCGGCCTGCGCTGGGTCTTCCGCAACGCGGTCACCGGCTCGAGCGCGGAGCTCGCCCGATGAGCACGGCGACCCTCGACCCGACCGTTCCGGCCGCCGGATCCCCGGCGCGGCCGCGTGGCGCGCGGTGGGAGTACCTCGCCCTGGCCGCGTTGCTGGTGGGCACGGCGATCGCCTACTTCTGGAATCTCGGTGCCAACGGCTGGGCGAATTCGTTCTATGCCGCTGCGGCACAGGCGGGTTCGGTGTCGTGGAAGGCGTTCCTGTTCGGTTCCTCCGACGGCGGCAACACCATCACCGTCGACAAGACGCCCGCCTCGCTGTGGCCGATGGAGCTGTCCATCCGGATGTTCGGATTGAGCAGCTGGAGTCTGCTGGCCCCGCAGGTGCTCATGGGGGTCGGGGCGGTGGCGCTGCTGTGGGCGACCGTGCGCCGGACCTTCGGCGGCGCGGCCGGTCTGATCGCCGGGCTCGTGCTGGCGCTGACGCCCATCGCGGCGGTGATGTTCCGCTTCGACAACCCCGACGCGCTGTTGGTGTTGATGATGGTCGCGGCCGCGTGGGCGATGACGCGGGCGGTCGAGGACGGCCGCACCCGCTGGCTGGTGCTGTGCGGGGTGTTCGTCGGGTTGGGGTTCCTGGCCAAGCAGTTGCAGGTGATGCTGGTCGTTCCGGCACTGGCGCTGACCTATCTGCTGGCCGGGCCGCCCAAGCTGGGCACGCGGATCGCGCAGCTGTTCGCCGCGCTGGCGGGCGTGTTGATCGGCGCGGGCTGGTGGGTGCTGATCGCGGAGCTGTGGCCCGCCGGGTCGCGGCCGTATTTCGGTGGCTCGCCGCACAATTCGATCCTCGAGCTGACGCTGGGATACAACGGGCTGGGACGGCTCAACGGCGACGAGTTCAACGGCGGCGGCGGTCCGGGTGGCGGCGGTGGCCGTCCGCCGGGGGGTGGCGGCGGCTTCTTCGGCGGCACGCCGGGCATCACCCGGTTGTTCGCGCCCCAGCAGGGTGGGCAGATCGCCTGGTTGCTCCCGGCGGCGCTGATCCTGCTCGTGGCCGGAATCGTGCTGTGCGGCAAGGCCGTTCGCACCGATCGGCGGCGCGCGGCGTTCGTGCTGTGGGGCGGCTGGGTGCTGGTCACCGGGCTGGTGTTCAGCTTCATGCGGGGGATCTTCCATCAGTACTACACGGTGGCGCTGTCCCCGGCGATCGCGGCGCTGATCGGCGCGGGCGCGGTCCTGCTGTGGCGACGCCGGGATCTGCTGTGGGTGCGGTGCGTGGCCGCCCTGACGGTCGCGGCGACGGTGGCGACGGCGTGGATGTTGTTGTCCCGCACGGCCTCGTTCGTGCCGTGGCTGCGCTGGGTGCTGCTGTTCGCGGGCATCGTCGCGGCCCTCGCGCTGCTGATCCCCGCGCCGCGCCGGGTGGCCGCCGGGGTCGCGGCGCTCGCGGGCGTCGTGGGCCTGGCGGGTCCGCTGGCCTACACCGCGGACACCCTCGCCGGAAGCAATGCCGGGCCCATGCCGATGGCGGGACCGCGCATACCCGGGCAGTTCGGTCCGGGCGGGATGCCCGGCGGCGGTCGGCAGGACCGCGGACGCGGCGAAGACGCTGCCGCGCAAGGCAATCCGGGCCAGCCGCCGACGCCGGAAGCCGGTGCGCCGCAGGGTGACCCGGGCGCTCCCCCGCAGGGCGGCGGACCCGGGATGGGCGGGCGCCCGAGCGCGCAGGTGCTGCGCTTGCTGACCGACGGCGGCGACTCCTACACCTGGGCCGCGGCGACCATCAGCGCCATGGGCGCGGCGGACTACCAGCTGGAGACCCAGCTGCCGGTGATGCCGATCGGCGGGTTCAACGGCCACGACCCGGCCCCCACCCTCGAGCAGTTCCAGCGCGACGTCGCCGACCACCGCATCCACTACTTCATCGCCGGTCGCACGGGCGGACCGGGCCGCGACAACAACAACTCCTCGGAGGGCGGCAAGATCACGGCCTGGGTGACGGCCAACTTCCCGTCCCAAGTGGTGGACGGCGTAACCCTCTACGACCTGACACAACGAAAGTGAGTAGTCCCGACGGGATTTGAACCCGCGCTACCGCCTTGAGAGGGCGGCGTCCTAGGCCGCTAGACGACGGGACCAGAACGAAGCCCCGCAAGAGTAACCGCCACCCGGTCCCCCGACCAAATCGCCCTCTCCGGCCCCGCCCCCGGCCCAGCGGCCGGTAGGCCGGGGCCGGTGTTATCGGGTCAGCGCGGTGTGCAGGGTTGCCGACCACTGTTGGACGATCTCCTTGCGGCGGGCGGAGTCGTCGGTGAGGACGTCGGCGAGGCCGAGGCCGCGGGCCAGGTCGAGGGTGGCCTGGACCAGGTGGTGGGCTACCGGGTCGGAGTCGTCGACGCCGAGGGCCTCGACGGCCAGTCGGTGCGAGGTGCGGCCGAAGCGGGACTCGAGGGGGACGATGCGTTCGCGGAGTACGGGATCGGCGGCGGCGTGGGTCCAGACCTGCAAGGCCGCCTTGAACAGCGGGCTGGTGTAGGACTCGACGAGCCCGGCGACCACGGCCTGGGTGCGGCCGACCCCCTCGGCGACCCCGTCGAGGGCCGTCGCCTCGGCCTTGGCCTGCGCCATCCGGATGTCGAACATGTGCTCGAGGGCCGCGGTGATCAGATCCTCCCGGGTCGGGAAGTGGTGCTGGGCCGCCCCGCGCGAGACCCCGGCCCGCTCGGCGACCACGGCGACCGTGGCCGCGGCCCAGCCCATATCGGCCAGGCAGTCGATGGTCGCCTCGAGCAGCCGCTGCCGGGTGGCCCGGCTGCGGTCCTGCTTGGGTTCGTGCGGGGTAGCCATGACCGACTATTGTGCCCAGGCCGGCGGACGCCGCTGGAAGAAGGCCGTCATACCCTCCACCACCTCGGGCGTGCCGAAGAACGATCCGGACCGCCGCGCGAGTTCGTCGGCGGCGCGCTCGAATTCGGCGAGTACCCCCGCGTTGACCAGTCGCTTGCTCTCGGCCAGACCCTGAGGTGAGCCCAATCGCAGTGCGGCACAGAGGTTTTCGACCTCCGCTGCGGCGTCCTCGGCCGCCACCGTGATCAGCCCGGCACGCTCGGCCGTCGCGGCGTCGAAGGTCTCCCCGGTCTGGAAGTAGCGCGCGGCCGCCCGGGAACCCATCCGCGGCAGCAGCGTGAGCGAGATGATGAACGGCGCCAACCCGAGGCGCGCCTCGGTCAGCGCGAAACTGCTGCCGGGCCCGGCGACCGCGATATCGCAGGCCGCCACGATCCCCATACCGCCCGCGCGGACATTGCCGTCCACCTTCGCCACCACCGGCTTGGGCAGTTCGAGAATCGTCCGCAGCACCTCGACCATCCAGCGAGTGCGGATATCGGCGGCGGCGGCCGGGTCGGCGTCGAGCGCCTCCTTGAGATCCGCGCCCGCGCAGAACGTGTTGCCGGTGTGGGTGAGCACGACCCCGCGCACCCGCTCGTCCGCACCGGCGTCCCGCAGTCCGGTCAGCAGCTCCCGAACCAGCCTGGCGGACAAGGCGTTCCGATTGTGCGGCGAGTCCAGCGTCAGGATCGCGAACCCGTCCCGGACCTCGGACCGCACGAAGGGCGCGTCACTCAACGAAATCTCCTCAGTACGACTTGGGCAGCCCGAGCGAGTGCTGGGCCACGAAGTTCAGCACCATCTCCCGGCTGACGGGCGCGACCCGGGCGATACGCGCCGCGGCGAGCATCCCCGCCAGGCCCACATCACTGGTCAGCCCCGAACCACCGTGCGTCTGGATGGCCTGGTCGAGGGCCTTGATACTGGCCTCGGCCGCGGCGTATTTCGCCATGTTCGCCGCCTCCGCCGCGCCGAAGTCGTCACCGGAGTCGTAGAGCACCGCGGCCTTCTGCATCATGAGTCTGGCCAGTTCCAGTTCGATCTTGACCTGGGCCAGCGGATGCGAAATGCCTTGGTGCGCACCGATGGGCGTCTTCCACACCTGGCGTTCGCGGGCGTAGGCGACGGCCCGGTCGATGGCGTAGCGGCCCATGCCCACGGCCATGGCCGCGCCCATGATCCGCTCCGGGTTCAGGCCCGCGAACAGCTGCGCCAGCGCCGCGTCCTCCTCACCCACCAGTGCCTCGGCGGGCAGCCGCACGTCGTCGAGGAACAGCGTGAACTGGCTGTCCGGCTCGATGATGTCCATCTCCTGCCGGGTCTTCTCGAAGCCGGGCGCGTCGGTCGGCACGATGAACAGCGCGGGTTTCAGCTTGCCGGTCTTGGCGTCCTCGGTGCGCGAGACGATCAGCACCGCCTCGGCCTGGTCCACGCCGGAGATGAAGATCTTGCGCCCGTTGAGGATCCAGTCGCCGCCGTCGCGGCGGGCGGTGGTGGTGATGTGGTGGGAGTTGGAACCGGCGTCGGGTTCGGTGATGCCGAAGACCATCTTGGACGAGCCGTCGGCCAGCCGGGTCAGCCAGTGCCGCTTCTGCTCCTCGGTGCCGTACTTGGCGATGATGGTGCCGCAGATGGCCGGGGACACCACCGCCAGCAGCAGGCCGCAGCCCTGGGCGGACAGTTCCTCCTGCACCAGCGCCAGTTCGTAGATGCCCGCGCCGCCCCCGCCGTACTCCTCGGGCAGGTTCACCCCGAGGAAGCCGAGTTTGCCCGCCTCGTCCCACAATTCGGACAGCGGCTCGTTGCGGCGCGCCTTGGCCGAGACGTAGTCGCGGAAGTTGTATTTGGCGGCGAGCTTGGCGACGGCGGCCCGCAGCTGTTTCTGCTCGTCGGTCTCGACGAAACTCATGGTCACTCCTCGGTGTTCTCATCCGTGCGGACCACGGCCAGCACCGCGCCCACGTCGACCTGTTGTCCGGCGGCCACGTTCAGTTCGGCGAGCACCCCGTCGGCGGGCGCGGCGATGGTGTGTTCCATCTTCATCGCCTCGAGCCACAGGATCGGCTGGCCCTTGGCGACCCGCTCCCCGGCCGCCGCGCCGAGCCGGATGACCGCGCCGGGCATGGGCGCGAGCAGCGAGCCCTCGGCGACGTGCTCGGCGGGATCCTCGAAGCGCGGCAGGCGGCGCACGGTGACCGGTCCGAGCGGCGAATCGATCGCCACCAGATCGCCGTAGCGGGCGATGTCGAAGCGCCGCCGCACCGGGCCGCGTTCGCCGGGCACCAGCAGCGTCACCGAATCCGGTGTGGCCTCGACCGATTCGAGCCCGTCGAAGCCCTCGACGGTCAGCCCGTCCCGGGTGAGCGCGTAGCGGATCTCGTGCCTGCCGGTGGTGCGACTGTCGTAGGACTTCGACTGCGGCTGGGAGGGCAGGTTCCGCCATCCGGAGGGCAGGCCGCCGCCGACGCGCGCCCGCGCGCGGTTGTGCGCGGCGTCGGCCAGCGCGGCCGCGGTGATCGACAGCCGCTCGTCGTGCTCGGAAACCAGTGGGGCCGAGAGGTTTTCCAGCCCGTGCCGGTCGAAGAACGCGGTATCGGTGTCCCCGGCCAGGAACGCCGGATGTTCGAGCACCCGCACCAGCAGGTCCCGATTGGTCACCAGGCCGTGGATCCGGGCGCGCCGCAGCGCGGCCGCCAGCAGCCGCGCCGCCTCCGCGCGGGTGTCGCCATAGGAGATGACCTTGGCCAGCATCGGGTCGTAGAACACGCCGACCGCCGAGCCGTTCTCCACCCCGGAGTCCAGCCGCACGCCGGGCCGGTCCAGGATCGCGAATTCCGTTGTGCCCGAACCGAGGTCGATGCGGTGCACGGTCCCGCTCTGCGGCTGCCAGTCGTGTGCCGGATCCTCGGCGTAGAGCCGCACCTCGATCGAATGTCCGTGCGCCGCGGGCGGTTCGGCGGGCAGCCGGTGGCCCTGGGCGATCTGGAGTTGCAGCCGCACCAGATCCAGGCCGGTGGTGTTCTCGGTGACCGGATGCTCCACCTGCAGGCGGGTGTTCATCTCCAGGAAGAAGAATTCGCCCCGATCGTCGGCGAGGAATTCGACGGTGCCCGCGCCCGTGTACCCGATGGCCCCGGCCGCCAGCCGCGCCGCCTCGAACAGCCGCGCCCGCATACCGTCGATTCGCTCCACCAGCGGCGAGGGCGCCTCCTCGACAACCTTTTGATGCCGCCGCTGGATCGAGCACTCGCGTTCCCCGACCGCCCACACCGTGCCGTGCGCGTCGGCCATGACCTGCACCTCGATGTGCCGCCCGGTCTCGAGGTAGCGCTCGCAGAACACCGTCGGATCGCCGAAGGCCGATTCCGCCTCGCGCCGCGCGGCTTCCAGCTGACCGGGCAGGTCGGCGAGCGCGCGCACCACCCGCATGCCGCGCCCGCCGCCGCCCGCGGACGCCTTGATCAGCACGGGCAGCATCGACTCGGTGACCTCGGCCGGATTCAGTTCGGCGAGCACCGGCACCCCGGCCGCGTCCATCATCTTCTTGGCCTCGACCTTGGAGCCCATCTGCTCGATGGCGGTCACCGGCGGGCCGATCCACACCAGCCCGGCGTCGATCACCGCGCGCGCGAATTCGACGTTCTCCGAGAGGAATCCGTAGCCGGGATGGATGGCGTCCGCCCCCGCCGCCCGCGCGGCGGCGATGATCAGATCACCGCGCAGATACGTCTCGCCGGGGGTGTTGCCCGGCAGCCGGACGGCCGCGTCGGCCTCGCGGACGTGCGGGGCTGCGGCGTCCGCGTCGGAGTACACCGCGACCGTGCCCAGGCCCATGCGGCGGCAGGTGGCGAACACGCGCCGCGCGATCTCGCCGCGGTTGGCGACCAGAACCGTGGAAATCATCGTGCCGCCCTCACATTCGGAAGACGCCGAAGCCCTCGGCGCCCTGGATCGGGGCGTTGTGGATGGCCGACAGGGCCATTCCCAACACCGTGCGGGTGTCGCGCGGATCGATCACGCCGTCGTCGTAGAGCCGCCCGGACATGAACATCGGCAGCGATTCGGCCTCGATCTGCGCCTCGATCATCGCGCGCATGTTCGCGTCGGCCTCCGCGTCGAACGGCAGCCCCTTCGCCTCGGCCGCCGCCCGGCCCACGATCGAGATCACCCCGGCCAGCTGCGCGCCGCCCATCACCGCGGATTTCGCGCTGGGCCACGCGAAGACGAACCGCGGATCGTAGGCGCGCCCGCACATGCCGTAGTGGCCCGCGCCGTAGGAGGCGCCCATGAGCACCGAGATGTGCGGCACCTTCGAATTGGAGACGGCGTTGATCATCATCGCGCCGTGTTTGATGATGCCCTTCTGCTCGTACTCCTTGCCGACCATGTAGCCGGTCGTGTTGTGCAGGAACAACAGTGGCGTATCGGACTGGTTGGCCAGCTGGATGAACTGCGCCGCCTTCTGGGCCTCCTCGGAGAACAGCACGCCGCGCGCGTTGGCGAGGATGCCGACCGGATAGCCGTGCAGTTCGGCCCAGCCGGTGACCAGGCTCGACCCGTAGAGGGGTTTGAACTCGTCGAAGTCGGAGCCGTCCACGACGCGGGCGATGACCTCGCGCGGATCGAACGGGATCTTGAGGTCGGTCGGCACGATGCCGAGCAGATCCTCCTGGTCGTACAGCGGTTCGATGACCTCGCTCGCGGGCCGCGGGGCGGGCCCGCGCTTGGACCAGTTGAGCCGCTTGACGATCGAGCGGCCCAGCCGGATCGCGTCGGCCTCGTCCACGGCCAGATAGTCGGCCAAGCCGGAGACGCGCGCGTGCATCTCCGCGCCGCCCAGCGATTCGTCGTCGGACTCCTCGCCGGTGGCCATCTTCACCAGCGGCGGGCCGCCGAGGAACACCTTGGAGCGCTCCTTGATCATGACCGTGTAGTCGGACATGCCCGGAATGTAGGCGCCGCCCGCGGTCGAGTTGCCGAAAACCAGTGCGATGGTGGGGATTCCGGCCGCCGACAGCCGGGTGAGGTCGCGGAACATCCGCCCGCCCGGCACGAAGACCTCCTTCTGCGTGGGCAGATCCGCGCCGCCGGACTCCACCAGCCCGATCACCGGGAGTCGGTTCTCCAGCGCGATGTCGTTCATGCGCAGGTTCTTGCGCAGCGTCCACGGATTGGAGGTGCCGCCGCGCACGGTCGGATCCGGCGCGACGATCATGCATTCGACGCCCTCGACGATGCCGATGCCCGCGATCACGCTGGCCCCGACGTGGAATTCGCTGCCCCACGCCGCCAGCGGGGCCAGCTCCAGGAACGGCGAGTCCTCGTCGAGGAGCAGTTCGATGCGTTCGCGCGCGGTCAGCTTGCCGCGCTTGCGGTGCCGGGCGAGTTTGTCGGGGCCGCCGCCCGCGATGTTCTTGGCGTACTCGGCCTGGACCTCACCGAGTTTGGCGAGCATGGCCTCGGCCGAGGCCCGGTAGTCCGCGGAGTTCGGATCCACGGTGCTGCGCAGGATACTCAAGACTGGAACCCCAATCGCTTGGCCGCGAGGCTGGTCAGGATCTCGTTGGTGCCGCCGCCGATGCCGAGGATGCGCACATCGCGGTAGTGCCGCTCGACCTCGGACTCACGCATGTAGCCGAGCCCGCCGAACAGCTGAACCGCTTGGTGGGCAACCCATTCCGCGGTCTCCACGGCGGTGTTCTTGGCGAAGCACACCTCGGCGATGAGGTCGGTCTCGCCGCGGGCGGCGCGTTCGACGACGTGGTGGGTGTAGACGCGGGCGACATCGATGCGCCGGGCCATCTCCGACAGTGTGTTCTGCACGGCCTGGCGGCTGATCAGCGGACGGCCGAAGGTCTCGCGGTCGCGGCACCAGCGCAGGGTCAGGTCCAGGCAGCGCTGCGCGTGCCCGTACGCCTGGGCGGCGAGGCCGGCGCGCTCGCTGACGAACGCCTGCGCGATCTGGGCGAAGCCGGAGTTCTCCGGGCCGACCAGATTCGAAACCGGCACGCGCACATCGACATACGACAGTTCGGCGGTGTCCGACGCCAGCCAGCCCATCTTCTCCAGCTTACGGCTGACCGTGAAGCCGGGGGTGCCCTTCTCCACCACCAGCAGCGACACCCCGGACGCGCCCGGCCCGCCGGTGCGCACGGCGGTCACCACGAAATCGGCGCGCACGCCGGAGGTGATGAAGGTCTTGGACCCGTTGACCACGTACTCGTCGCCCTCGCGCACCGCGGACGTGCGCAGATGCCCGACGTCGGAGCCGCCGCCCGGTTCGGTGATGGCCAGCGAACCGATCTTCTCCCCCGCCAGGGTCGGGCGCACCCACCGCTCGATGTGCTCCCGGTTGCCCGACGCCACGAGGTGCGGGACCGCGATGCCGCAGGTGAACAGCGAGGCGAACACGCCGCCCGAGCAGCCCGCGTAGTGCAACTCCTCGCACACGATGGCGGCGTCGATGCCGTCGCCCCCGGCCCCGCCCACGTCCTCGGGGAACTGGATGCCGAGCAGGCCCAGCGCCCCGGCCTTCTTGTGCAGTTCGCGCGGGATCTCCCCGGCGCGCTCCCACTCGTCGAGGTACGGCAGCACCTCGCGTTCGGCGAAACCGCGCACGGTGGCGCGCAATTCGCGGCGTTCGGGGGTGTCCCAAGGGTTCACAGCAGCTCCACGGGGATGTCGACGTGCCGGGAGCGCAGCCATTCGCCGAGCCCCTTGGCCTGTGGATCGAATCGGGCCTGATAGGCGACGCCCTGGCCGAGCAGTCCCTCGACGACGAAGTTGAGGGCCCGCAGATTGGGCAGGACGTGCCGGGTGACGGTCAGTTTCGCGGTCTCGGGCAGCAGGCGGCGCAGCTCGTCCACGGTCAGCGTGTGGGCCAGCCAGCGCCACTGCTCGTCGGTGCGCACCCAGACCCCGATATTGGCGTTGCCGCCCTTGTCGCCGCTGCGGGCCGCCACGACGGTCCCCAGCGGCAGGCGGCGAGTCTCGGTGCGCGGCAGGGGTTCCGGTAGTTCCGGCTCGGGCACCTCGGCCAATTCGGTTGTCCGCGAGGTGGATTCGATCTCCACCCGGCCGCCCTCGGGCAGCACTGCCACCTGTGTGACGGCCGTGGCGTCGACGTAGCCGGGGGTGAAAACCCCGTAGGGCGAACCGTTTCCGGGCGGTGAGGTGAGGGTGAAGCCGGGATAGCTGGCCAGGGCGAGTTCCACCGCGACATTGGAGAACGCGCGCCCCACCCGCTTGGGATCCGGATCGCGCACCACGCAGCGCAGCAGCGCGCTGGCCTGCTCCTCGGTCTCGGCGTCGGGTCGGTCCGAACGCACCAGCGTCCAGTCCAATTCGGCCGGGCGCTCGGGCAGCCAGCGCTCGAGTTGCCGCCGTGCCAGGTCCGCCTTGGCCTCGATATCGAGTCCGGTCAGCACGAAGGTCATCTCGTTGCGGAATCCGCCCAGGGTGTTGAGCGAGACCTTCAGCCGCGGCGGCGGGGCCTCACCGGTGACGCCCTCGATCAGGACGCGATCCGGACCCTGCGCGGCGAGCCGGATGCTGTCCAGCCGGGTCGTGACGTCCGGCCCGGCGTATCGCGCGCCCTGGATCTCGTACATCAGTTGCGCCGCAACGGTATCCATCGTGACCGCGCCGCCGGTGCCCGCGTGCTTGGTGATCACGCTGCTGCCGTCGCGGCGGACCTCGGCGATCGGGAATCCCGGCCGGTCGAGATCCTCGAGTTCGGTGAAGAAGGCGAAGTTGCCGCCGGTCGCCTGGGTGCCGCATTCGATCACGTGCCCGGCCACCACCGCACCGGACAGCGCGTCGAAATCGTCTCGCCCCCAACCGAAATGGGTCGCCGCGGGGCCGACCACCAGCGCGGCGTCGGTGACCCGCCCGGTCACCACCACATCCGCGCCCGCGCGCAGGCACTCCGCGATGCCCCACCCGCCCAGATACGCGTTGGCCGTCAGCGGCGAACCCAGCCCGAGTTCGCCCGCGCGGGCCAGCAGATCGTCGCCCTCCACGTGCGCGACCCGCGCGGACAGCCCGAGCCGGTCGACCAGCTCGCGCACCCGCCCGGCGAGCCCGGCCGGATTGAGGCCACCGGCATTGGCGACGATGTGCACGCCCCGCTCGAGCGCCAGGCCCAGGCAGTCCTCGAGCTGGCGGAGGAAGGTCTTGGCGTAGCCGAGGTCGGGGTCCTTCATCCGGTCGCGGCCGAGGATGAGCATGGTGAGTTCGGCGAGGTAGTCCCCGGTGAGCACGTCGAGGTGCCCGCCCTCGAGCATCTCCCGCATGGCGCTCGCCCGGTCCCCGTAGAACCCGGAACAGTTGCCGATCCGGATGACCTCCGGGTCGGCGGCCAGGGTGGGTGCGGTCATGGCAGTAGCGTCACACCCACCCCAGAAAAAATCAAGCCCGCGTGCTTGTTATTCTCCTGAGGCGGGGCTGGCATGATGGGCGGGTGTCCCATTCCGTGATCGTGATCTTCCTGCTGGCCCTCGCCGGATTCCTCGTCGGCGGGGCCGTGAGCACCTGGAAGAACAATCGCGTCGTCGCGGTCGCCCTCGGGGTGTGCGCGGTGTTGGCGGCCGTGGGCGCGTTCACGTGGTGGGGGTGACGGCTCCGGCGCGCGGGCGGTCCAGGCGGAAGATGCGCAGATCCTCGGGTACGCCGCTGAGCGGGGCGGCGAACAGGCCGCGGCGGTAAGGCCGTGCGGCACGGCCCAATTCGGGCAGCGTGTCCGGATCGAGCGCCCGCAGGGTGGTCTCGGAGAGCATGAGGTTGCCGTTGCCGCCCGCCTCCATGACCCGGGCCGCGATGGTCACGTCGACGCCGAGCCAGTCGCCGCCGATCTCGCGCGGGGAGCCGGTGTGCAGGCCGATGCGCATGCGCGGGCGATAGCCCTCGACCTCCACGCGGGCGAGATTGTCCCTGGCGGCCACGGCCGCGCGCACGGCCCGGTCCGGCGAGGTGAACACGGCCATCACGCCGTCGCCCATGCGCTTGACGACGTGCCCGCCGCGCTCGACGATCGGCGGTTCGATGGCCTTGGCCACCCGCCGCAGCAGTTCGAGGGTCGCCTCGTCCCCGGCCGACAGCGACCAGCGCGAGAATGCCACCAGATCGGTGAACATCACCGTCACCTGCTGATCGCCCTTGCCGCGGCCGACCCGTTCGAGCACGGCCTGCCACACCTGCAACGCGCCGAGGCCGATCTCCTTGGCGGCGCTCGGGGTATCGCCCACGAGTTTGTCCGCGGCGCGGGCCACCGCGCGCGGGCCGCCGGGCCCCGACAGCGACAGCGGATCGCCGAACGAGGGATCGCCCGGCAGGTTCTGGCGGGCCTTGCGGATCGCCCCGATGAGATCCGCGCGCTGATTCGCCGCCATGAGCGCCGACAGCTGGCCCGCCCGCAACCGGGCGCCCGAACGCCGGCCCGGCTCGATCTCGTCGGCGGGGGTGAGCGGGATGACGAGCTCGGGATCCGCTTCGGCCCGTTCGCGACTCGTGTCCTCGCCGTCCCCGGAGGGTCTTTCGCTCACGCCCCGAGCGTAGCCCAGGCACCGCGATGGGTTGGACCCGTAATTTTCCCCTGAGGGGATCCCTTGGACACGCCACCGGCCCGACGCGGGTCCGCCGAACTCCCTTGAACACGCCACCGGCCCGATGCGATTCGCATCGGGCCGGTGTTGCCACGTCGGACGGGCAGTGTCCGAGGTGACCCGGGCGCGGCGACCCCCGACGGGTCGCGCACCCTTCCCGGGGCGGCGAGGGAATGACGCCCCGAGCTCGGGTGGGCTGGTGGGTTACGCGTCGCGTTTGTTCACTACGAAGATCGCGGCGCCGAAGACGAGCGCAACAATTGCCAGGAAATACAGCAAACCACCCCACGGTCCCCAGTGCCAGGGCAATTCGTCACCCCCGGCGGTGCCCAGGAAACGACCGGCGTTCTGGAACGGCAGCAGCACCTGGATCTCGCGGCCGACCTTGCCGAACGCGCCGACGATCGGCTCGATCAGCACGGGCCACACGATCAGCAGCGTCAGCGCGCCCGCCGACTGCCGGATCAGGGCGCCCACGCCGACGGCCAGGAACACCACCAGCGCGATGAAGATCGGCACCGCGTAGAACACGTGCATATCCCCGTGGGTGAGGCTCAGCTTCTGGCCACCCTCGTCGGACACGATGGCCTTGAAGATGAAGAAGCACACGAACGTCAGCACCGCCGAGAGCACCGCGGCCGCGACCGCGATCAGACCGGCCTTGGTGACCAGCACGACCGTGCGGTTGGGCACGGCCATGAAGGTGGCCTTGATGGTCCCGAACCGGTACTCGCTGGTGATGGCGAGCGCGGCCAGGATCATGATCATGATGTAGCCGAAGCCCGGAATGCCTTGGGACGCACCGGTTATCCCGAGCGCGGCGATGCCGTTGGCCGGGTAGGGGGGCTCGTTCATCGTGGGGTGACCGCTGGCGAGTTCCTTGTGGTACTCGTTCACGCTGACATTGATCAGCAGGCTGAACAGGGCCGCGATGCCGAGCGCGAACACGGCGGTCAGCGCCGTGCACCACGCCGGGGAGCGGACCGAGGTGAGCTTGATGCGTTCGGCCGTCAACACGCTCATCAGAGCGCACCTCCCATCACCTGGTCGAATCCCTCGCCGTGGTACTGCACGGCGCCGCCGGTCATCCGCATGAACGCCTCCTCGAGCGAGGCGCGTTGCGGTGCCAGCTCGTACAGGGTGATGTTGTTGGCGCCCGCGAGTTTGCCGACGTTGTCGCTGGTCTCGCCGACCACGATCAGGGCCGGGCCCTCGTCCTCGCGCACGGTCATGCCGCCGGAGGTGAGCAGGCTGCGCAGCTGATCCAGCTGCGGGCTGCGCACCCGCACGGTCGCCTCGGAGGCGCGTTCGATGAAGTCCTTGGTGCTGGTGTCGGCGATGAGCTTGCCGCGCCCGATGACGACGAGGTGGTCGGCGGTCTGGGCCATCTCCGAGAGCAGATGGCTCGACACCAGCACGGTCCGGCCCTCGGCGGCCAGGCGCTGCATGAACCGGCGGATCCACAGGATGCCCTCCGGGTCGAGCCCGTTGACCGGCTCGTCGAACAGCAGCACGGGCGGATCGCCGAGCAGCGCGCCGGCCAGCCCGAGCCGCTGCGACATGCCGAGCGAGAAGCCGCCCGCCCGCTTGTCGGCGACCTCGGTCAGGCCGACCAGCCGCAGCACCTCCTCGACCCGCTCGCCCGGCAGGTTGTTGGACGCGGCGAGCCAGCGCAGATGAGCGCGCGCGGATCTGTTGGGGTGCACCCATTTCGCGTCGAGCAACGCCCCGACCTTGCGCAGCGGCTGATCGAGCTGCTGATAGGGCACCCCCTCGATCAGCGCCTCGCCCCCGGTGGGCCGATCCAGTCCGAGGATCATCCGCATCGTGGTCGACTTGCCCGCGCCGTTCGGCCCGAGAAAGCCGGTCACCTGCCCGGGTTTGACCGTGAACGACAGATCGTCGACCGCGACCGTCGTGCCGAACCTTTTGGTCAGGCCTCTCACTTCGATCATGCGCCACAGTCTTCCCGAAGACCGCCGCCCCCACCATCGCTCACAGGTCGCGTCACCGGTCATCCTCGAGAACTACCCGCACCCCGAACCCCTCCCCCACTCGGCCCTGATCAGGCCGGACGAGGTTCACAAACCGGGCGAAGAGGCCTGCGCCCAGAAGCGTTTCGGGATGCGGCCCGCCTGGCGGGCCAGGCAACCGGCCTCGACGGCGGCGGCCATGGCGGCGGCCATGACGGCCGGGCGGCGGGCGCGCGTGACCGCGGTGGCCAGCAGGACCGCCGAGCAACCCAGTTCCATGGCGAGGGCGGCGTCGCTGGCGGTGCCGATGCCCGCGTCGAGGATGACGGGGACCTCCGCGGCGGCCACGATCATCTCGATGTTGTGCGGATTGCCGATGCCCAGGCCGGTGCCGATGGGCGCGCCGAGGGGCATGACGGCCGCGCAGCCGATGTCCTCGAGCCGTTTGGCCAGGACCGGATCGTCGTTGGTGTAGGGCAGCACGGTGAATCCAGCGTCGACCAAACGCTCTGCGGCCGTGACCAATTCGACGGCGTCGGGCAGCAGGGTGCGTTCGTCGGCGACCACCTCGAGTTTCACCCAGTCGGTCTCGAGCGCCTCGCGGGCGAGGGTGGCGGTGAGCACGGCCTCGGCGGCGGTGCGGCAGCCCGCGGTATTGGGCAGGGGCGCGATGTCGAGGCGCCGCAGCAGGTCCAGCACGCCGGTGCCGCCCGCGGCGTCGACGCGGCGCATGGCGACCGTGGTGAGTTCGGTGCCCGAGGCGAGCAGCGCCTCCTCGAGCACGGCCAGATTGTCGGCGCCGCCGGTGCCCATGATCAGGCGCGAGCCGAACTTCCGGTCCGCGATCTGGAGCGGTTCCATCGACTCAGCCACCCTGCACCGCCGTGAGCACCTCGATCGCCCAGCCGCGGCCGACCGGTTCGTCCCAGCGCGACTTGGGGAAGACCGCGCCGTCCACGGCCACCGCGATGCCCTTGTCGGGCAGGTCCAGTCGCCGCAGCAGTTCGCGCACGGTCGGCGGCTCGGCGAACTCGTGGTCCTCGCCGTTGACCGTGACCCCGACGGGAATCGCCGTCATGTCCTACCTCCTGATGAAAAACGTTGCGGGTCGGCGGCTTTCGCCTCGCCGAGGGTGTCGCCGTCGAGCAGGGCCGCGACCGCGTCGACCGTGATCGGCACGCCGAGGATGCCGTTGCGGCCGTGGCCGGTGGCCACGACGACGCGGTCGTCGAGCCGCCCGAGCAGCGGCAGGTTGTCCGGGCTGCCCGGCCGCGAACCGGCGATGGCCTCGGCGAACTCGTATTCGCCCAGCGCGGGCAGGACGGCCTCGGCGGCGGCGATCAGATCGCGCACCCCGGCCACGGTGACGGCGGTGTCGAATCCGGCCTCGTATTGCGTTGCGCCGACGACCATTCCGTCGGCGCGCGGCACGAGGTAGACCGCGCGGCCGTGCACCCGGGCCCGGATGACGTGTCGCGGAGGCGGCGGTGCGCCGGGCCGTCGCCGTAGGCGCAGGATCTCGCCCTTCACCGGGCGCACCGGCAGGCCGGGCCACAGCGCGGCCGACGCGGCCCCGGCGGCGAGCACGATCCGATCCTGGTCCAGGTCGGCCAGATCGGTGACGCGCTGGGCGCGCACCTCGACCCCGGCGTGGTCGCAGCACTCGCGCAGGGCCGCGACCAGCGCGCGATTGTCCACCGCGGATTCGGTGGGCGAGAGCAGTCCGGCGCGGACCGTGCGGGCCAGCTCGGGTTCGCGTTCACGCACCCCGGCTCGGTCCAATACCCGCAGGTCGTGTCCGCGGGTGCCGCAGAATTCGGCGATCGTGCGCAGGTCGGCGGCGTCCGCGGCGTCCAGCGCCACGGTCAGCGTGTGGTCGGCGACGAAGACCGAACGCCCGGTGACCGCGCGCAGCCGCTCCCCGAATTCGGGCCAGCGGGCGAGCGAGGCGGCCCCGAAATCGAGGGCGGCCTCCTCGCCGGGCCAGCCCTCCGACAGCGGCGCGAGCATCCCGGCCGCCACCCACGAGGCCCCGGCGCCCACCTCCGGATCGAAGATCGTGACCGCCCAGCCCGATTCGGCGGCCCGCCAGGCCACCGCCAACCCGATCACACCCCCACCCACGACGGCCAGCGTCCGCATCAACCTTCCACCTCGCTCGGTGCCGAACGCACCGCGATCGCTCCCCGCGCGGCCGCCTTCGCGCCGGGGATGCACACCTGTTTCGCCTACCCACGGTAGCGCGGCTACCGTCGAGGGCGTGCAACCGTCCCACCCGAACCGATCGGTCGCCCCCCGCGATCGGCTGGCCACCGCCCGGCTCTACCTGTGCACCGACGCCCGGCGCGACACGGGCGACCTGGCCGAGTTCGCCGAGGAGGCGCTCGCGGGCGGGGTCGACATCATCCAACTGCGCGACAAGGGCTCGCGCGGCGAGGCCGAGTTCGGGCCGCTCGAGGCCGAGGCCGAACTCGGCGCGCTGGCCGAGCTGCGGGCCGCGACCCGGCGGCACGGCGCGCTGCTCGCCGTCAACGATCGCGCCGATATCGCGCTGGCCGCCGGGGCCGATGTGCTGCATCTGGGGCAGCGGGATCTGCCGCCCTGGTACGCCCGCAGGATCCTCGGCCCGAACGTGGTGATCGGCCGCTCCACCCACAATCGCGACCAGGCCGGGCTCGCGGCGATCGACGAGCACATCGACTACTTCTGCACGGGCCCGGTGTGGGCCACCCCGACCAAACCGGGGCGCGCGGCCGCGGGCCTCGAGCTGGTCCGCGCGACCGCCGAATCCCGGCCCACCCGACCGTGGTTCGCCATCGGCGGCATCGACCCGGGACGACTGGACGAGGTGCTGGCCGCCGGGGCCGAACGGGTGGTCGTGGTGCGCGCGATCACCGCGGCCGACGATCCGCGCGCGGCCGCGCGGGCGCTGAAACAACGCCTGCTGGAAAGCGCTCCCGCCTAACCGTTTTCGGCCGGGACGAGCGCCTCCACCCGCACCGCAACGCCGTTGAGGTGCGCCATCCCGGCCAGCCGCTCGACGTCGGCGATCTCGGTCGACATCAGCAGGTTGACGTTCGCGCCCCCGGCCTCGGCCGCGCGCCGCCAGCCGCCGCGGTGTCCCCAGCCGTGCGGCAGCGCCACCGTGCCCTCGATGAGATCCTCGCTGAGCAGGGCGGTCACCTCGACGCTGCCGTGCGCGGAACTGATTCGGCAGCGGTCGCCGTCGGCGAGTCCCGCCACGGCGGCGTCCTTCGGATGGATGCGCAGCGCGTGCTCGCGCCGGGCCACGAGCGACTCGACATTGTGCATCCAGGAGTTGTGCGACTTCGGCTCGCGCATGCCGATGAGCCGCAGCGGATACGCGGGATCGGCGGATTGTTCGGCGAGCCCGGCCAATTCGGCGACGAGCTGTGGCGCGGCCAGCCGCACGCGGCGGTCGGGGTGCCGGACCACGCGCCGGAGCACACCGGTCGGCGCGTGCTCGGCCAGCAGCAGCCCGTGCGGATGTTCGCGAAGCCGGGCCAGACTGATGCCCTTGGGGCGCAGGCCGAACCAGTCGCCGTAGGGGCCGGTGCGCAATGCCAGGTCGAGCAGCAGGTGGGGTCTCATCCGCAGCGCACCGGCCTGCGGCAGTCGCCGCCGCAGCGCGCTCAGCGCCCGGCCGCCGAGGCGGGCGGGCCCGACGGCGAAGGGCTGCACGCCCATTCGGGTCGCGATCTCGTCGATGATCTCCCACTCCTGTCTGGCCTCGCCGTACGGCCGCACCACCGCCTCGGTGTACTGCGTGTAGGGGATGGGGGCCAGCGCCGCGAACGGCAGCGGGGCGTCGTCGCGTTCGAGGAAGGTGGTCGCCGGGAGCACGTAGTCGGCCATCCGGCTGGTCTCGGTGAGGTACAGGTCGATCGCGACGAACAGATCCAATTCCCGCAGCGCCGAGGCCAATTCGTCGCCGCCCGGCACCGACAGCATCGGATTGCCCGCCGAGGTGAACAGCGCCCGCAGCCGCCCGGGTCCGGGCGTGGTGATCTCCTTGGCCATGATCGCGGCGGGGAAGGTGCCCAGCACGTCCGGGAAATCGCCGACGCGCGAACGCTTTCGGTCGTAGCCGATCAGGCCGAGCCGTGCGTTGAGTTCCGAGACCGCCACCAGCTCCTTGCCGAACACCGAACCGCCGGGCCGATCCAGATTCCCGGTGACCGCCGCGAGCGTATCGATCAGCGCGGCCACCAGCGTGGCGTGCCTGCCCAGGCAGGTTCCGGTCCGCCCGTACACCGCCGCCCGGCGCGCCCCGGCCAGATCGCGGGCCAGCGCGCGCACCGTCCCGGGATCGACGCCGGTCACCGCGGCCGTGCCCTCGGGGGTGAATCGGGCCACCGCCGAACGCAATTCGGCGACCCCGCTGGCCTGATCGCGCAGCGCCGCCGCGTCCTCGAGCCGTTCGGCGAAGATCACCTGCAACAGCGTGGCCAGCAGCCACGCGTCCGAGTCCGGGCGCACCGCGATGTGCTCGAACAACTTCGCGGTCTCGGTGCGGCGCGGATCGACCACGACCACCCGGCCGCCGCGCTTGATGATGCCGCCGAGTCGGTCGCGGATGCGCGGCGCGCTGATCACACTGCCGTGCGAGACAACAGGATTGGCGCCGAGCATCAGCAGGAAGTCGGTGCGGTCCAGGTCGGGCACCGGCACGCTGGTCGGCGAGCCGTACAGCAGGTTGCTGGCCACGAACCGGTTGTTGACGTCCTGTGAGCCCGCCGAGTACACGTGCCGCAGTCCGGCGGCGAGCTGGAAACCGCCCAGCCACAACGTGTGTGAATAGGAGAACGTCGCCGGATTGCCGAAGTACCAGCCCAGGCTCTCCCGGCCGTGCGCGGCCGTCACCACGCGCAGTCGCGCGGCGATCTCGTCCAGGGCCGTCTCCCACGAGACGCGCTCGAACTCGCCGGAGGCGGTGCGCCGCAACGGATACAGCACCCGGTCCGGGTCGTTCTGGACGTCGGCGAACGCGATTCCCTTGGGGCAGGCGAATCCCCGGGAGAGCGGGTGTCGCTTGTCGGGGCGCAATCGGATCAGCCGGTCGTTCTCGACCGTGGCGATCAATCCGCAGAGCGGCTCACAGATCCGGCAGTAGGTGGGCACCTCGCGTGCGGTCATTCCTCAAGCCAACACCTGCTCGAGAGTGAGAAACAAAACATTTCCGGTCATCTCATCCGGCCCGTCCTGTGCCTCCGCGATCCGCGCCGGACGGCCCCCGTCGCCGTTGCTGTGCAGCCAGACGAAACCGCGATCGGCGAGGTCGAGCGTGCGCGGCAGCGCGGCGGCCACCGTGTCGGCGGCGGCGACGCGGGTCAGGTCGACGCGCGCGGACTCGGCGCGCAGCGACGGCCAGGCCGCGGCGAAGGCCGGATGCAGCGGGCGATCGGTCACCTGTTCCTCGGGCACCCAGGCGAGTTCGGCGCTCTCCTTGTTGGCGGTGGTGGGCAGCACCTCGGTGACGTCGGCGACCACGGTCGTGTAGGTCCAGCCGCTGGGCATGGTGGCCGTCACCCGGCAGGCCCGCACCCGCACGGCCTGCGGATCGATTCCGGTCTCCTCCTGCGCCTCTCGCACCGCGGCGTGCACGCTGGACTCGTGGCTGTCGCGCGCCCCGCCGGGCAGCGCCCAGGTGCCGCCCTGATGACTCCACGGCGCGCGATGCTGCAACAGCACGACCGCCCCGCCCTCGGGGCGCGGCGCGCGCAGCAACAATCCGGCGGCGCCGAACAACCCCCAGTTCCGGGAGCCGTCCGGATTCGTCACGAACCCGTCTCCATCACCACGCATACTCACCCTCGTCCCGTTCCCGCCGACGCCGTTGCCGCCCCGAAGGCCCCGAGAAGCAGGGTCTTCACCCGGGTGACACCCGAAGCGGCGTCGCTACGACCACAATAAGCTCAGTTCCGCCGGCGCAGGCCGGTGACAGCAGGGAGGTGGATATGGCTCGGACGGGACAGCCGAGGCTGGACGAGCTGTCGCCACGGGCCGCGGCCGCCGCCGTGCGCCGCCAACTCGACGCCACCGACCTGCGCGCCTTCGTCCGTTCCTCGCCCGCCCGGCTGATTGCCGTCGGATTGCTGTTGCTCGGGCTCTGCGTGATCGCCGGGGTGGTGACCGCCACCGCGGTGAGCAGTCGCCAGCACGCGCTGGACCAACTGCTGGATCAGGCCGAGCCGGACGCGAATTCGGCGCAGCGCCTGTACACCTCGCTGTCGGTGGCCGACGCGGCCGCGGGCACGGCGTTCATCTCCGGCGGCCTCGAACCCAAGCCGGTGCGCGACCGCTACGACCAGGCGGTCGGGGAGGCCGCGGCCGAACTGGTGACCCAGTCCAGCAGCACGGGCGCGGCCGATCCGGACAGCCGGTTGCGCGCGGGCATAGCCGCGGCGCTGCCGGTCTACTCCGGACTGGTGGAGACCGCGCGCGCCAACAATCGGGAGGGACATCCGGTCGGCGCGGCGTATCTGAGCGAGGCGTCCAATCTGATGCAGACCCGAATGTTGCCGATGGCCCGCGAACTTCAGGAACATCGGTCGGCCGCGATCGTGGCCACCCAGCGTCATCACGTGCGCCCGCCGTGGGCGGCGATCCTCCTGCCGATCGTCGCGCTGGCCGCGCTGGCGGGGGCGCAGTGGTATCTGGCGCGGCGCTGGCATCGGGTGCTCAATCCGGGGCTGTTGCTGGCCTCGGCGACGCTGGTGGCGCTGCTCGGCTGGATCGTGATCGCCGGGTCGATCTCGGCGGTGTCGACCGTGCACGGCCGCGACGACGGCAGCGTCCCGACCGCCGATCTGACCGAGAGCCGAATCCTGGTGCAGCAGGCCCGGACCGCGGAGACGCTGAAGCTGGTCCGCCGCGACGCCAGCGGCGACTACGACCACACCTACGACGACACGACCGCGAAGCTGACCGCGCTCCTCGGCGAATACCCCGGCGGCGCACCGGGTTCCGGGAACGTCGGCACCGCCCGCGAGGCGCTGGACCGCTGGAAGGGGGCGCATCAGCGGATGAACGACGCGCTGGCGCGCGGGGATTTCCCGGGCGCGGGTTCGATCGCCATCGGGCCGGGCGCGAACGAGGCCGCCGCCTCGGTCGACGCCCTGGACGCCGCCCTCGCCGACGGCCTCGGCGGGACCCGGAACACGTTGCGCGCCAATGTCTCCGACGCCGCGCGGGTGCTCGACGTGCTCGCCCCGGGGGCGTTGATCCTGGCGTTGCTGGCGGCGGGCCTCGTGCTGGCGGGACTGTGGCCTCGACTGCGGGAGTACCGATGAGCCCCACCCGGATCCTGGCCGTCGTGCTGGCCGCGGTCGCGCTGCTCGTGGCGGGCTGCGCGAGCGAGCCGCCCCCGCCGCGAGCGAGCCGCACCGACAGCTACACCGAACCGCCGCTGCCCGCCAAAGCCGCTCCCGCGCAGACGGATTCGCCGCTGCCGCCGGAGACCGACCCGCAGTGCCCCGACGCCACGGCCAGCCTGCGGCCCGGGAGCGGCGGGCCGACGATCGACGCGATCCGGGCGCGCGGGCGGCTGCTGGTGGGGCTGGATCCGGGCAGCAATCTGTTCAGTTTCCGGGCGCCGATCAGCGGCACGCTGGCCGGCTTCGACGTGGACATCGCCAAGGAGATCGCGCGGGACCTGTTCGGCGATCCGGAGCGGGTGGAGTACCGGATGCTGAGCTCGGCCGAACGCGAGCGGGCGTTGCAGGAGCACACCGTGGACGTGGTGGTCAAGACCATGACCATCACCTGCGACCGGCGCCAGCGGGTGGACTTCTCGACCACGTATTTCCTGTCGCACCAACGGATTCTGGCAATGCGGAACTCCGGGATCACCGGGCTGGGCGATCTGGCGGGCAAGCGGGTGTGCGTGGCCGCGGGGACCACCTCGTTGAATCTGATCCGGCGGCGGCAACCGGCGGCGTCGATCCTGACCGTGCCCGCGTGGGCGGACTGCCTGGTGGTATTGCAACAGCGGCAGGTGGACGCCATCAGCACCGATGACGCGTTGCTGGCCGGGCTCGCGATCCAGGACCCGTACACGACGATGGTCGGCGACAATCTCAGCGACGAGCCGTACGGGGTGGGCATTCCCAAGGGCAACGACGACATGGTGCGGTTCGTGAACGGGACGCTGGAGCGGATCCGCTCCGACGGCACCTGGAACCGGCTGTACCAGGCGTGGGTGCTGCCGGTGCTCGGGCCGTCGGCCGGACCGCCGCAACCGACCTATCGGGACTGAGTTCGAATGACCGTTCCCGGCGAGCCCACCCAGGCGCAGACCCAGATCCAGAGCACCCAGCCCTCCGGGCGCAGCGGGCGCACGGCGCGCACCCGTCCGGTGCGGCGGCTCGGGGCCGGGCTGGTGCAGATTCCGCCGGTGCCGCCGGTCGATCCGCGGTCGGCGGTGCTCACCGATCCGGTGGTGGCGGAGAACCGTCGATTCTGTTGGCGCTGCGGCAAACCCGTGGGCCGGGCGGGTGCGGCGGTCGGGGTGTGCGAGACCTGCGGGGCGCGGTTCGATTTCCGGCCGTATCTGCGCGCCGGGGATATGGTCGGCGGGCAGTACGAGATCCAGGGCTGTATCGCGCACGGCGGGCTGGGATGGATCTATCTGGCGATCGACCGCAATGTGAGCGATCGGTGGGTGGTGCTCAAGGGGCTGTTGCACGGCGGGGACGCCGAGGCGCAGGCGGTGGCGGTCGCGGAGCGGCAGTATCTGGCCGAGCTCGCGCATCCGAGCATCGTCAAGATCCACAATTTCGTGGAACACGCCAGCCCCGAGGGCATTCCGATCGGCTACATCGTCATGGAGTACGTGGGCGGGCGGTCGCTGCGCGGGATGCTCGCCGACTACCCGAAGCCGGAGCGGATGCCGGTGCCGGAGGCCATCGCCTACATCCTGGAGGTGCTGCCCGCGCTGGAGTATCTGCATTCGCTGGAGCTGGCGTACAACGATCTCAAGCCGGACAACATCATGGTCACCTCCGATCAGGTGAAGCTGATCGATCTGGGTGCGGCCACGGTGTTCGAATCGTACGGAAACCTGTACGGCACCAGAGGTTTTCAGGCGCCGGAGATCGCCCGGACCGGGCCGACGGTGGCGACGGACATCTATTCGGTGGGGCGCACGCTGGCGGTGCTGACGATCGATATGCCGATGGCGCGGGGCCGGTATCTGGACGGGATCCCCGATCCGGCCGACGCGCCGGTGCTGGGACGGCACGAGTTCTTCCATCGGCTGCTGCTGCGGGCGACCGATCCGGATCCGGACCGCCGGTTCCCGTCGGCGCGGGCGATGGCCACCCAGCTGGCCGGGGTGCTGCGCGACCTGCTGGCGGCCGAGACGGGGAACGAGCATCCGCAGTTGTCGACCGTATTCAGCCCGACCCGAACGAGTTTCGGGACCGAGGAGCTGATCGCGGAGACCGACGCCTGCGCCGACGGTGTGCCGCGCACCCGGGAGTTGCGGGCGCGGGCGGTGGTCGCGGCGCTGCCGGTGCCGTTGATCGATCCGGCCGATCCGGCGGCGGCGCTGCTGGCCGGGACGGCGCATCCGGAGCCGGAGCACGCGCTGGACGCGATCCGGGTGGCGCGCGAGCGGGCCGCGGCCGAACCGGGGGAGATATCCGAAAGTTTCGGTGTGGAGAGCGCTTTCGCCGAGATCCGGGTCCATGTGGACCTCGATCGTCCGGCGGCGGCCCGGCGGTTGTTGGCCGGAATGGATGCCGCGGAGTGGCGGGTGGAGTGGTATCTCGGGGTGGTGGGTCTGCTCGAGGGGGAGTTCGAGCGCGCGTTCGATCATTTCGACGCTGTCCTGTCCGCGCTGCCGGGCGAGATCGCCCCCAAACTCGCCTTGGCGGCGACCGCGGAACTCGTTCTGCAACAACGGGGTTCGGCCGCGGGCGAGCGCTGGGAGGATTGCGCGGAGAAGTACTACGCCACGGTCTGGCGCACCGACCGGGATGTGGTGAGCGCCGCGTTCGGGTTGGCCCGCCGTCTCGCCGCGGGGGGCCGCACCGGCGAGGCCGTCCGCGCCCTCGACGAGGTTCCCGCCGCCTCCCGCCACCACACCGAGGCCCGCATGACCGCCATCCTGCTCCTGCTCACCGCGGTCCCCACCCCCGACCTCGACGAATCCACCCTCCACCTGGCAGCGACCCGCATCGAAGCCCTCCCACCCACCGACCGCCGAACTCCTCAGATCCGCATCCTCCTCCTCGGCATCGCGCTGGCCTGGCTCCAATCCGGCCGCGCCCCAACCGATCCCACCGTCCCCCTCCTGAACGCCCCCTTCACCGAACGAGACCTTCGCCAGGCCACCGAATCCACCCTCCGCCACCTGGCCCGCTCCGCCCCCGCCCGAACCCACCGCTACGCCCTCGTGGACCTGGCCAACGCCATTCGCCCGTCCACCTGGTTCTGAGCGATGGGCGATGAATTCCACACCCCCGCCCCGCCGCTACACCCTCGTGAACCCGGCCAACGCCATTCGCCCATCCACCTCGTTCTGACCGGTGGGCAATGAATTCCACACCCGGCTCCGCCCCGCCGCTACACCCTCGTGAACCCGGCCAACGCCATTCGCCCATCCACCTCGTTCTGACCGGTGAGCAACGAATTCCACACCCGGCTCCGCCCCGCCGCTACACCCTCGTGAACCCGGCCAACGCCATTCGCCCATCCACCTCGTTCCGACCGATCGGCGATGAATTCCACGGCCCGGCGTCGTCTGATCAACCATGTCTGTATCAGTGCTGGATATGTCGATGTCGCTCGACGGGTATATCGCGGATTCCGATGACTTCCTGGGCGGGGAGGACGGTGAGCGCTTGCATCGGTGGGCCGAGGACGCGGATGGGCCGGTCGTCCGGTTTCAGGAGGAGTGGAACGCCGCGGGTGCGGTGTTGTCGGGGCGGCGGACCGCGGAGCTGATGGACCACTGGGGTGGCGATCACAACGGCCAACCGATCTTCGTGCCCAGCCACCGCCCGCCTACCCCGGCCGCTCGCTGGGGTTATCCGCTGGTGACCTATGTGCGGGACGGCATCGAAAGCGCGATGGCACAGGCGAAAGCCGCTGCGGGAGACCGCGATGTGCAGATCCGCGGCGGCGCTCACACCGTGCGCGAGGCGTTGGCGGCGGGCGTGCTGGACGAACTCCAGATCCACGTGATCCCGGTACTGCTCGGTCGTGGCCATCGCCTGTTCGACACCCTCCCGTCGGAGATCGAACTCGACATCATCGAGGTCATCAACACCCCCGAGGCCACCCATATCCGCTACCGCGTCCGCCGCTGAACCCCCGCGTGCGGCAACCCAGCCGCACTCTTTATTTGGATCCGCACCCCTTGTAAGGCCCTGCAACGGGTGCGGATTCGAATAAGGGGTGCGGCTGGGTTGCCGGGCCTGGGGTTAGGTGATCAGGTGGGCGGCGGCTCGGGCTATGGCCAGTTCTTCGTTGGTGGGGATTACGAAGACCTTGGTGTGGGAGTCGGGGGTGGAGATGGGGCGGGGGGAGTGGGAGGGGGTGGTGTTGCGGGTGGGGTCGAGGGTTATGCCGAAGGGGGTCAGGGCGGCGAGGGCGTCGGCGCGGACTCGGGGGGTGTTCTCGCCTACGCCGGCGGTGAAGGTTATGGCGTGGACTTCGCCCAGATCTATGAGGTAGGCGCCGATGTAGTGGCGGAGGCGGTGGATGTAGACGTCGTAGGCGAGGCGGGCGGCGGGGTCGCCGGAGTCCACCCGTTCGGCGAGGGCGCGGAAGTCGTTGACGCCGGAGAGGCCCTTGAGGCCGGAGTCGCGGTTGAGGAGGTGGTCGATGGCGTCGATGTCCATATCCGCGGTGCGAGCCAGGTGCGGGATGATGCCGGGGTCGAGGTCGCCGGAGCGGGTGCCCATGACGAGGCCCTCGAGGGGGGTGAGGCCCATGCTCGTGTCGACGGCGCGGCCCGCGCGGATGGCGGAGGCGGAGGCGCCGTTGCCGAGGTGCAGGACGATCTGGTTCACCTCGGTGAGGTCGCGGCCGAGCAGGCGGGCGGCCTGGGCGGCGACGTATTCGTGCGAGGTGCCGTGGAAGCCGTAACGGCGGATGCCGTGCCGCGCGGCCACTTTCGCGTCGATGGCGTAGGTCTTGGCGGCGTCGGGCAGGCCGTGGAAGAAGGCCGTGTCGAACACCGCCACCTGCGGCACGTCCGGCAGCAACTCCCGAATCGCCCGAATCCCGGTGGCATTCGCGGGATTGTGCAGCGGCGCCAGCGCGGACAACTCGTCGATCGTCCGCACCACCTCGTCGGTGATCAGCGTCGGCTCGTAGAACACCTCCCCGCCGTGCACCACCCGATGCCCCACCGCGGCCGGTCCGGTCCCGCTCAGATCGTGCCCGCCGCGCGCGAACAGCTCGAACACCACCCGCAGCCCCTCGGCGTGATCGGCGATCGCCCCGTCGTGGGTGAGCGTGTTCCCGTCGCTGTGGTGTTCGACGGTGACCGTCCCGTCCGCGACCGACTCCCCGATCCGCGACACCTGTCCCGACGCCGCCACCGATCCCGAATCCGGTTCCAGCAGTTGATATTTGATGGACGACGACCCGGAGTTGATCACCAGGACCTGCATCGCGCCTCCTCGCTCCTCGATCCGGTCAGCGCGCCTGCGCCTGGATGGCCGTGATCGCCACGGTATTGACGATATCCGCGACCAGCGCCCCCCGGGACAGGTCGTTGACCGGCTTGCGCAACCCCTGCAACACCGGCCCGATCGCCACCGCGCCCGCGCTGCGCTGCACGGCCTTGTAGGTGTTGTTGCCGGTGTTCAGATCCGGGAAGACGAACACCGTCGCCCGCCCGGCCACCCGCGAATTCGGCAGCTTCGTCGTGGCCACCGACGGTTCGATCGCCGCGTCGTACTGGATCGGCCCCTCCACCAGCAGCTCCGGCGCCCGCTCGTGTACGAAACCCGTTGCCGCGCGCACCTTCTCGACATCGGCGCCGCTGCCCGACTCCCCCGTCGAATACGACAGCATCGCCACCCGCGGCTCGATGCCGAACTGCGCGGCCGTGCGCGCCGAGGAGATGGCGATATCGGCCAGCTGCTCGGCGGTCGGATCCGGCACCACCGCGCAGTCGCCGTAGGCCAGCACCCGATCGGCCAGGCACATGAGGAACACGCTCGACACCGTCGACACCCCGGGCTCGGTCTTGATGATCTCGAGCGCGGGCCGGATGGTGTGCGCGGTGGTGTGCGCCGCGCCGGACACCATGCCGTCGGCGATCCCCTCATACACCATCATCGTGCCGAAATACGATATGTCGCTGATGAGTTCGCGCGCCCGCTCCAGCCGCACGCCCTTGTGCTTGCGCAGCTCGGCGTAGGTCTCGGCGAACCGATCGCGCAGATCCGACGTGCGCGGATCCAGCACCTGCGCGGCGTCGATGTCCACGCCCAGCTCCGCGGCCCGCCCGCGCACCGCGGCCTCGTCGCCGAGGATGGTCAGATCGGCGATCTTGCGCTGCAACACCCGCCCGGCCGCGCGCAGGATGCGGTCGTCGTCGCCCTCGGGCAGCACGATCCGCCGCCGATCCTCCCGCGCCCGCTCGACGAGCTGGTACTCGAACATCTGCGGGGTCACCACGGTCTGCACGGGAACCTCGATGAGCCCCACCAGTTTTCGCCCGTCCACCCGCTGCTCCATCAGCGCCAGCGCGGTGTCGACCTTGCGGATGCTCGACAGCGAGACCCGCCCGCGGGTCCGGGCGGCGGCATTGGCGGTGTCGAAGGTGCCCAGTTCGGTGGTCAGGATCGGCAGCCGCGGCTTGAGGCCCTGGATCAGGCGCGCGATGGCCGGATCGGGCGGCAGGCCGCCGTTCATGATGATGCCCGACAGCGACGGGAAACCCTCGGCCTCGTGCGCGTTCACCAACGCCAGCAGCGCGTCGGAGCGGTCGCCGGGCACGATGACGGCCACCCCGTCGGTCAGCCGTTCCAGAATGTGCTCGGCGGTCATGCCGCCGACCATCACCGACAGCGCCTCGCGCTGCATGAGTTCCGGGTCGCCGGAATACATTTCGCCGTGGATGGCCTGACACAGTTCGGTCATGGTCGGCGCGGTGAGCAGCGGCACCTCCGGCAGCGTCCACGAGGGCGTCCCGATCGCGCCCAGCGCCGCGTCCACCGCGTCGAGCGCGTCCGGATCGCAGCGGTTGACGACGATCGCCATCGCCTGGGCGTGCTCGGCGGCGAGTTCGCTCTCGCACAGCTCGGCGACCTGGACGATCTCGGCGGGCGAGCGGCCCGCGCCGCGCAGCACCAGCAGCACCGGCGCGCCGAGGTTCACCGCGATGCGGGCGTTGTAGCGCAACTCGCTGGGGCTGGCGACGTCGGTGTAGTCGCTGCCGACGATCACCACCGCGTCGCAGACCTTGGCCACCTCGTGGAAGCGCATGACGATCTCGCTGATGGCCGCGTCCGGATCGGTGTGCACCTCCTCGTAGGTGACCCCGACGGCCTGGTCGTAATCGATATCGGCCGTGCAGTGTTCGAGCAGCAACTCGAGGATGTAGTCGCGGTCGCTGCCCGAGCGCATGATCGGCCGGAACACCCCCACCCGCGGGGTGGTCGCGGACAGCAGATGCAACATGCCCAGCGCCACCGTGGACTTGCCGGTGTCTCCCTCGAGGGAGGCGATGTACACGGTGGACGGAGCGGGATCGGCCATGATCACGAGCTTAATGACGGCGAGCGCCGGAACCGGTGGACCATGGGGCAACTTTCCGGAAAATCACATTCGAACGCGCCCCGAGCAGTGGCGAGCCGATCGGACATACTTCTGCGTCAGCCGAGCATTGGCCCGCTCGAGCCCGCGCCGTAGCGTCGATCCCGAACAGGACGAAAGGTTTTCGACATGTCAGTGCGACTCGGCGCGTTCCTCCCCACCTCGACCCCGGATCCGGCCCGGCCGGTGCTCGGCGACGTACGGCTCGCGGCCCGCCTCGCCGAGGACGGCGATCTGGACTCGGTGTGGGCCACCGACCATCTGATCGCGAGCGCGCCCATGCTCGACAGCACGGTCACCCTGGCCACCGCCGCCGCGGTCACCGAGCGGATCGGCATCGGTTACGGCGTCATGCTGCTGGCGCTGCGGCCCGCGGCGTGGGCGGCCAAGGCGGTGAGTTCGCTGCAATACGTGTCCGGCGACCGGCTGCTGCTGGGGGTGGGCACCGGCAATCCGGCGCACGGCGACATCGGCTGGCGCGCGGCCGAGCGGTCCTTCCCCGATCGGGGCCGCCGCACCGACGAGAGCCTGCGCGTACTGCCCGATCTCATCGCGGGCCGCCCGGCGACGCTGCCCGACGGCACCGAGGCGACGCTCGCGCCGGGTGCGACGGTGCCGCCGATCCTGGTGGCGGGCGACGGCTCCCGCGCGCGGCGGCGGGCCGCGGAGTTCGGCGACGGCTGGGTGGGAATCGGCCAGACCCCGGCGCAGGTGCGCGACGCGGCGGCCGAATTGGCCGAGCTGGCAAGCGGTTTCGGCCGTCCGGCGCCCACGATCACGGTCGTCGCGTTCGGTTCGGGTGAGGTGAACGCGGCGGTCGACGAATTGGGCCGGTTCGGGGACGCCGGGGTGGAACGGGTGCTGCTGGCGGGCGGCGACGACTGGCGGGCGCACCTCGATTTCCTGGTCAAGGTACGCGCGCAGTTGTGAAACACATTGTCTGCCAATAGGTTCCGGGCAGCGGGCGGACACCGGCGCGGCCCGTAGAATACCCGCTATGACAGCACCGTTCCCGCACCGCCAATGGGGTTCGCGCACCACACCGTTCGCGCGGCTGGCGAGCCGGTTCGCGGCGACGAAGCCCGGCTCGTTCGTCGTGCGCGCGCTCACCCCGCTGGATCGGAGGGTGCTCGAGCGCACGGCGGGCCGCTACACCGTGCTCGGCCCGATCGGCGCGCCGGTCGTCCTGCTCACCACCACCGGCCGCAAATCCGGGCAGCCCCGCACCTCACCCTTGCTGTACGTGCACGACGGGAGCGCGCTCTACGTCCTCGGCAGCAACTTCGGCCAAGCCCACCACCCCGCCTGGACGGCGAACCTGCTGGCCCGCCCCGAGGCGGTGGCGACCCTCGCCGGGGAGCGAATCCCCGTGCGCGCCAGGCTGATCGAGGACCCGGCGCGCAAGGACGAGATCTTCGCCCGCTTCGTCGACACCACCGCCGCCTACGCCGCCTACCGGGAGCGGACCACCCGGAACATGCGCCTGTTCGAACTCACCCGCGCCTGACCGGAGCGCCTACAGCGCCCGCAGCCGGGGCGCGAGATCGCGGGCGAACAGGTCCAGGAAGCGGCGCTGGTCGTGGCCCGGGGCGTGGAAGACCAGGTGGTTGAGGCCCGCGTCGACGTACGGCTTGATCTGGGCGACGGCCTCGTCCGGATCGCTGGCCACGATCCAGCGCTTGGCGATCTGCTCGATCGGCAGCGCGTCGGCGGCGGCCTCCATCTCGATCGGGTCTGTGATGGAGTGCTTCTGCTCCGGGGTCAGCGACAGCGGGGCCCAGAACCGCGTATTCTCCAGCGCCAGTTCGGGATCGGTGTCGTAGGAGATCTTGATCTCGATCATCCGGTCGATGTCGGCGAGGGTGCGCCCGGCCTTCTCCGCGCCCTCCTGCACCGCGGGCATGAGCTTGTCGGTGTAGAGGTCCATACCCTTGCCGGAGGTGCAGATGAATCCGTCGCCCGCGCGGCCCGCGTACTTGGCCACCAGCGGGCCGCCCGCGGCGATGTAGATCGGGATGCCGCCCTTGGGCACGTCGTAGATGGACGCGCCGAGGGTGTGGTAGTACTGCCCCTCGTAGTCGGTGCGGTCACCGGTCCACAGCGCCCGCATCAGGTCCACGGCCTCGCGCAGCCGCGCGAACCGCTCCTTGAACTCCGGCCAGTCGCCCTTGTACCCGGTGGCGATCTCGTTGAGCGCCTCCCCCGTGCCGACGCCGAGCATGATGCGGTCGGGGTAGAGGCAGCCCATGGTCGCGAACGCCTGCGCGACCACGGCCGGGTTGTACCGGAAGGTGGGGGTGAGCACCGAGGTGCCCAGCTGGATCCGCTTGGTGCGCTCGCCGACCGCGGTCATCCAGGCCAGCGAGAACGGGGCGTGCCCGCCCTTGTGCCGCCAGGGCTGGAAGTGATCGCTGACGGTGGCGCTGTCGAGCCCGTGTTCCTCGACGGACACGGCCAGCTCCACGAGTTCCCGAGGTCCGAACTGTTCCGCCGACGCCTTGTACCCGAGCTTGAGGTCACTCACTGCGCCACTCCTTAAGGTTCGCCTGTCGCTGTCTTCGACCTTAGGCCGCCGTCCGAATCGTCGCATGTACCGTGGGCTGTGTGACCGCCGAAGACGAGCCGATCCTGTCCTATCTGACCGATATGGACGGTGTGCTGGTGCACGAGGACCACCTGGTCCCGGGCGCGGACAAGTTCCTGGCCGAACTCCAGTCCAACGACATCCCCTTCCTGGTGCTCACCAACAACTCCATCCGCACCCCGCGCGATCTCCAGGCCCGGCTGCGCCACACCGGCCTGGACATCCCGCCGGAGGCGATCTGGACCTCGGCGCTGGCGACGGCGACCTTCCTCGACGAGCAGAAGCCGGGCGGCACGGCCTACGTGGTCGGCGAATCCGGCCTGACCACCGCGCTGCACGAGATCGGCTACGTGCTCACCGACAGCGATCCGGACTACGTGGTGCTCGGCGAGACCCGCACGTACTCGTTCGAGGCCATCACCACGGCCATCCGATTGGTCGATCGGGGCGCGAGTTTCATCGCCACCAACCCGGATCCGACCGGGCCGTCGCGCGAGGGCCTGCTGCCCGCGACCGGGTCGGTGGCCGCGCTGATCACCCGGGCCACCGGCAAGGACCCGTACTACGTGGGCAAACCCAATCCGCTGATGATGCGGTCGGCGCTGCGGCGGATCGGCGCGCACTCGCAGTCGACGGTGATGATCGGCGACCGGATGGACACCGATGTGATCGCCGGACTCGAGGCGGGGATGCGGACCATTCTGGTGACCTCGGGCATCTCCAGCCGAAACTCGTTGGCGGCCTTCCCGTATCGGCCGACCACGGTGATCGAGTCGGTGGCCGATCTGGTGGGCCGCACCACGAATCCGTTCTCCGCCTAGGCTATTCGGCCTCGAGGTCGTCCAGCGCGGCCGAGAGCGTGGTCAACGCGGCGACGACGCGTTCGAATTCGGCCTCGCCCAGCCGGTCCGCGAGCCGCTTCGCGAGTTTCGCGTGGCCGGGGCCGATGCGCGCATTCGCCGCGCGCCCGGCCTCGGTGATCGCGACCAGTTTGGCGCGGCGGTGCGCGGGATTGGGCCGGTACTCGGCCAAACCCTTGTCCACCAGCAGATCCGCGATGCGCTGCACGCTCTGCCGGGTGATGCCCATGGCGCGGGCGATCCCGGCCACCGGCAGCGGCTCGTGCAGGACCGCGCCGAGCACCTGCCACCACGCGGCGGTGATCCCGGCCGGGCGCGCCAATTCCTCGGCGATGGTGAGGAATTGGCCGTTGAGTTTGAATGTGGTGATCGCGGCGGTGCTGAACAGCGCCTGCTGGGCACGGCTCATCGGCGCGACTCGTAGTCGGCGAGCGCGTAGAAGCCCGCCGCGTCGTTGCGGCCGTACAGGTCGTACCAGGCGTCGAGCACGTGCGGCTCGTAGAGGTCCAGGCGCGCGGCGATCGCGCGGGCGAACTCCACCGGTTTGGTGCCCGAGGCGGTGATCAGGTCGCCGTCGCACACCGCGGGTTCGGCCACGTATCGGGCCGCGCCCGAATATCCGCTGGCGGCAAGGAATTCCGCGGCGTTGCTGGTGTGGTCGCGGTCGTCGAGCAGACCCTCGCGGGCCAGCCCGAAGGTGGCGCCGCAGATCGCGGCGACCGGCACCCCGGCGTCGAGGAATTCGCGGGCCTTGCGCCCGAACGCGGCGAGTTCACCGGTCACCCAGGTGTCGGAGCCGGGCAGGAGCAGCAGGGCGCTGTCGGCGGGGGCGAGCTCGTCGAGCGCGAGATCGGGGAGCACCCGCAACCCGCCCATCGAGGTGACCGGTTCCCGGCTCGGGCCCACGGTCACGACCCGCCAGCTGCCCGGTTCACGCTGCCACAGGCCCCGGTTGATCTGCGCGGTGACGTAACCCGGCTCCCAGTCGGCGAAGGTGTCGTACACGGCCACATGCGCTGTTCTCATCATGACAGTATCCTGTCATATTTGACAGAATGCTGTCAACGGCGGACGCGGTACACGATCTCCACCGAACCGCCGGGCAGCGACCGCGAGCTCTCGAACTCCAGCCCGGTCTCCGGATTCAGCGAATCCGTCAGGCGCATACCGCCGCCCACGAAGAACGGCAGGACCACGAGTTCGAACTTGTCCAGCACGCCGAGCGCGCGATAGGTCTCGATGGTGGCGGGACCGCCGATGAGGTGGACGTCGCCGCCCTGGTTGTCGGCCTTCAGCCGCTCCAGCAGCCGCACCGGATCGCTGTCGAAGGTCACGTCGTCGGGCGTGCCCGCGGGTCGCTCCGAGCCGAGCACGTACACCCGCAGATCCGGCCACGGCCAGCGGTCGGCGGTGAGCGCGGGGACGAAGGTGGTGCTGCCCATCAGCGCCGCCTCACAGGTGCGCAGGAACTCCGCGATGCCGTGACTGCCCGGGCCGTGCGTCGGATCGATCACCTGCGGCGGCCATCCGTCGGGGGTGGTGATGTAGCCGTCGGCCGAGATGCACAGGCGGGCCATGATCCGCATGGGAACGTCCTTTTCGTAGGGGTCACGGAAAAGGACGACGCCGCCCGCCGGAACTCATCGGCGGGCGGCGTCCGGGAAACTCAGGCCAGGGCCTGCTCGAGATCGCGCAGCAGATCCTCGACGTCCTCGAGGCCGACCGAGACGCGTACCACGCCGTCCGTGATGCCCACGGCCGCACGGCCTTCCGGCCCCATGGCGCGGTGCGTCGTGGTGGCCGGATGCGTGATGAGGGTCTTGGCGTCGCCCAGATTGTTGGAGATATCGATGACGCGCAGCCGGTTGAGCACCTCGAAGGCGCGCTTCTTGGCCGCGCCCTCGCCCGCGCCGTCGCCGACCCCGAGTTCGAAGGTGACGACGGTGCCGCCGCCCGACATCTGCTCGCGGGCCAGCTCGTACTGCGGATGTGATTGCAGGAACGGGTATTTCACCCAGGCCACGGCCGGATGCCGCTCCAGGAACTCGGCGATCCGCAGCGCGGAGGACACCGAGTGCCGCACCCGCAGGGGCATGGTCTCGAGGCCCTTGAGCAGCGTCCACGCGTTGAACGGGCTGAGCGCCGGACCGGTATGGCGCATCAGCGTTTTCACCGGGCCGTCGATGTAGTCGCGCGGGCCCAGGATCGCGCCGCCGAGCACCCGGCCCTGGCCGTCGATGTGCTTGGTGCCCGAGTACACCACGACGTCCGCGCCCAGGTCGAGACTGCGTTGCAGCAGCGGGGTGGCGAAGACGTTGTCCAGCACCACCTTCGCGCCCGCGGCGTGCGCGAGGTCGGCGACCCGGCGCACGTCGACGAGGGTCTGCATGGGATTGGAGGGCGTCTCGAAGAACACCGCCCGCGTGGGCTTCGACAGCGCCTCCTCCCACTGCGCGATGTCCTCGCCGTCCACGAACACCGTCTCCACGCCCCAGCGCGGCAGGATCTCGTTGCAGACCACGAAGCACGAGCCGAACAGGCTGCGCGCGGCGACGAGGCGATCGCCGTTGCCCAGCAGCGCGCCGAGCGCGACGAAGACCGCGGCCATCCCGCTGGCGGTCGCGAAACACGCCTCGGCGCCCTCGATCTGCCGCATCCGCTCCTCGAACATGGCGACAGTGGGGTTGCCGTAGCGCGAGTAGACGAAGTGCTCGATATCGCCGGTGAACGCGGCCTCGGCCGCCTCGGCGCTCTCGTAGACGAAGCCGGAGGACAGGTACAGCGCCTCGGCGGTCTCCTCGAATCCGGAGCGGCGCAGCCCGCCGCGCACGCTGATCGTCGCCGGGCCGACGCCCTCGGGCAGGGGACGGTCGAACGCCCCGCCGCTGATCACGACTGCCTCCAGGGCAGGCCGCGGGCGCGCCAGCCCGCGCCGCCGCGATGGCCGTTCGCGTCGAGCGGTCCCTCGAAGCCCTCGAGCACGTTGTAGGCAGGGGTGAAGCCCGCGGCGGTGGCCGCCTCGGCCGCGCCGATGGATCGCTGGCCCGAGCGGCACAGGAAGATCACCGGGGCGTCGTCGGGGCGATCGCCGAGCACCTGCTTCAGCTGATCGACGAAACGCGGATTGCGCGAACCGGTTCCGTCGACCCATTCGATCAGGGCCGTCGGCCGGTCGATTCCGCTGGTGTCGGGTACGCCGACGAACCGCCATTCGGCGTCGGTGCGTACATCGACGAGAACCGCGTTCGCGTTGTCGCGCAACAGGTCCCACGCCTGCTGCGGATCGATGTCACCCGCGTAGCTCATGATCGTGCCTCACCGGGACAGCGGCGACTCTGCTCGTTCATCCGAATCGAACCTCCTCGAGAATCCACGCTTGCCGCGCCGGGATTCGACGCGTGCCAGGTCGTCACCCGGAGCACCCCACCGCGGAGGAGGGTTGCCGGCCAGCGAGCCGGGGCTTGGCGCTGGCGCTCATGACCTCCGAAGCAGAGTGCCTGGTCAGCGGGTCGCATGTCAAACGTTGCAGACGAGCCAATGATCGCCCGCGCGGACCAGGTTCCAGGTCACGGTCCGCTCCCGGCCGTCGACGCGGCTGGTCACCGTGGCCCGCGCGCGGTCGCCGTCGATGACGGTGTCGCGCACGCCCGCGATCTCCACGTGCTTGCCCACCGCGTCCGGTCCGAGCGGCGACTTGGCGGCGTCGAATTCGGCGCAGGCCGTGGTGGCCCGGCGTTTCGCGTCCGAATCCGCTTGCGCGGTCGCGAAATTGCGCGCCGCGATCGCGACCCGGTCGGAATCTGTGACATTGTTCTCAGCCGGGCGCAGCACGGCCAGCAGCACGATGCCGACGATCACCAGCACCGCGAGCACGGCCGCGGCGATGAACGGGACCGGCGAGCGAGTGGTCTCGCGCTGGTCGATCGGAGTCGGCTCGACGGCATCGGTCATGCGCCCATCATCGCCGGTCGCCCCCAGTGTCCGGAATCACACTCGAATTACCCGACGCGGACCGGGAATATCGGCCATAGCTGCCACCGATAGAATCGCTGGAACCCCGAGGCAGCAACGCCGGGGACGCAGGGGCAGGATCCCGGACCGCACGTCAACTTAGCCTAAGCTAAGAAAGACGGCTAAGACATGACGACAGAGTTCTCGACCAGAGGGTGCGCGTAGATATGACCGAACACAGTGCAGCGAACCGCCCACTGCGCATCGCGATCGTGGGCGCCGGACCGGCCGGAATCTACGCCGCCGACGCGTTGATGAAGTCCGACGCCGAGGTGAGCATCGACCTGTTCGAACGGA
Organism: Nocardia sp. NPDC003482; assembly: GCF_053588115.1. Lineage (NCBI taxonomy): Bacteria > Bacillati > Actinomycetota > Actinomycetes > Mycobacteriales > Nocardiaceae > Nocardia > Nocardia sp. NPDC003482. The sequence continues at coordinate 226,374 of NZ_JBSFPI010000007.1, read as the reverse complement.
TGCCCGCGCCGTTCGGGCTGATCCGCTACGGCGTGGCGCCGGACCACCCGCGAATCAAGGGGATCATCACCGCCCTGCACAAGGTGCTCGACAAGGAGCAGGTGCGGCTGCTGGGCAACATCGACTACGGCAGCGACATCACCCTCGAGGAGTTGCGCCGGTTCTACGACGCGGTGATCTTCTCCACCGGCGCCAACGCCGACCGCGATCTGCGCGTCCCGGGCATCGAGCTGGACGGCTCCTACGGCGCCGCGGACTTCGTGTCCTGGTACGACGGGCATCCCGACGTGCCGCGCGAGTGGCCGCTGGACGCGGAGAAGGTCGCGGTCCTCGGCGTCGGCAACGTGGCCCTGGACGTGGCGCGCGTGCTGGCCAAGACCGGCGACGAACTGCTGCCCACCGAGATCCCGCCGAACGTGTACGAGGGTCTGCGCGCCAACAAGGCGATCGAGGTGCACGTGTTCGGCCGCCGCGGTCCGGCGCAGGCCAAGTTCACCCCGCTCGAACTGCGCGAACTCGACCACTCCCCGACCATCGAGGTGATCGTCGACCCCGAGGACATCGACTACGACGAGGGTTCCGAGGCGGCGCGGCGGCACTCCAAGCAGGTCGACATGGTCTGCAACACGTTGGAGCAGTGGGCGATCCGCGATGTCGGCGACCGCCCGCACAAGCTGTTCCTGCACTTCTTCGAGGCGCCCGCCGAGGTGCTCGGCGACGAGTCGGGCAAGGTCGTGGGCCTGCGCACCGAGCGCACCCAGCTCGACGGCACCGGCAACTGCAAGCCCACGGGCAAGTTCACCGAGTGGGACGTGCAGGCGGTGTACCGGGCGGTGGGCTACCTGTCGCAGAACATCCCGCAGCTGCCCTTCGACGAACAGGCCGGGACCGTGCCGAACGAGGCGGGCCGGGTGCTGTCGAACGAGGACGCCGACGGCGACGGCCGCTACCTGCCCGCGACCTACGTGACGGGCTGGATCAAGCGCGGCCCGGTCGGCCTCATCGGCCACACCAAGGGCGACGCCAACGAGACCATCGCCTGCCTGCTCGACGACGCCCCGAACTTCACCCCGGCCCCCGAGCCGGATCCGGAGGCGGTCACGAAGTGGCTGGAGGACAAGGGAATTCCGTTCACCACCTGGGCGGGCTGGTACCGCCTGGACGCGCACGAGCGCTCGCTGGGCGAACCGCAGGGCCGCGAACGGGTCAAGGTCGTCGAACGCGAGGACATGCTGCGCGCCAGCGAGCCGCACAAGGTGTGACCCCGTGACCGCCGAGGCATGCTGAGCACGTGTTCGACACCCACCTCCACATCATCGATCCGCGCTTCCCGCTGATCGAGAACGAGGGCTACCTGCCTCGGCCGTACACCATCGCCGACTATCGAAAACGCATGGCGCGCTTCGAGATCGACGGCGGCGCCGTGGTCAGCGCCTCGTTCCAGGGCGCCGACACCGCGTTCATGATCGCGGCGCTGGCCGAACTCGGGCCGAACTGGGTCGGGGTGATCAACCTGCACCCCGACGCCACCGACGAGCAGATCGTGGAGCTCGATCGGGCGGGCGTGCGCGCGCTGCGGTTCAACCTCAAGCGGGCCGCGGGCGATATCGTCGCGCTGACCCGGCAGGCGCTGCGCGCGCACGCGCTGGTGGGCTGGCATGTGGAGCTGTACATCGACGGGTCCATGCTGGGCTCGCTCGAACCGGTCATCTCGAAGCTGCCCGCGCTGTCGATCGATCACCTGGGTATGTCCGACGTCTGCCTGCCCTACCTGCTGGACCTGGTCGATCGCGGGGCGCGGGTCAAGGCGTCGGGGTTCGGCCGGGTCGCGATGGATGTGCCGAACGCGTTGCGGCGCATCCACACCGTGAATCCGGACGCGCTGATGTTCGGCTCCGACCTGCCCGGCAACCGGGCCGGGCGGCCGTTCCGGGACGCCGATGTGGCGATCATCGCCGACGCGGTCGGGACCGATATGTACAAGGTGCTCGACGACAACGCCCGCGCGTTCTATCGGCTGCCGCGCAAAGCCCGCCCGGTCCACGGGGATTCGGCCCCCACCCTGCGGTTGGACCGTTCCCAGCTGCCGCCGGGCGACACCCGACCGCTCCCGGTGATCGAATAGGGCCGGTGCCGAACCGGCCGGGCACCCCTTATTGTCGTACTGACAACAGGATCGACGACGAACCGAGGTAGGGCGTGAGCACTCCATCCACCGCCACCAAGCAGGGCCCGCTCGTGGGCATTCGGGTTGTTGAACTGGCGGGCATCGGGCCGGGGCCGCACGCGGCGCTGCTGCTCGCCGATCTGGGCGCCGACGTGGTGCGGGTGCAGCGGCCCGGCCTGTTGCCCGGCTTCATGGAACGCCCGCAGTGGCGGGGCCGGACCATCGTCGAGGCGAATCTGAAGGATCCGGCCGAGATCGAGCGCGTGCTCGGGCTGGTCGACAAGGCCGATGTGCTCATCGAGGGTTTCCGGCCGGGCGTCACCGAGCGCATGGGCCTGGGCCCGGACGTGGTCCTCGACCGCAATCCGCGCCTGGTGTACGGGCGGATGACGGGTTGGGGTCAGGACGGCCCGCTGGCCGACCGGGCCGGGCACGACATCAACTACATCTCGCTGACCGGTGTGCTCAACGCGATCGGGCACCGCGGCGAGCGGCCGGTGCCGCCGCTGAACATGGTCGGCGACTTCGGCGGCGGCTCGATGTTCCTGGTCTTCGGCATCCTGGCCGCGCTGGTGGAACGGCAGTACTCGGGCAAGGGCCAGGTCATCGATGCCGCGATGATCGATGGCGCGCTGGCGTTGTCGCACATGATCTGGGGCATGAAGGGCATGGGCCTGTGGTCCGACGAGCGCGGCAGCAACCTGCTCGACACCGGCATGGCCTTCTACGACACCTACGAGACCGCCGACGGCAAGTACATGGCCGTGGGCGCGATCGAACCGCAGTTCTACGCCGAACTGCTGAAGGGCCTCGAGATCGAGCCCGAGGGTCTGCCGCACCAGATCGACCCGAACGGTCAGGAGCAGCTGCGCAAACTGTTCGCCGAACGGTTCAAGACCCGTACCCGGGACGAGTGGGCGGCCGTGTTCGAGGGCACCGACGCCTGCTGCACGCCGGTGCTCACCCTGTCCGAGGCCGAGCGGAACGCGCACATCGTCGCCCGCACGGGGCTGATCGAGATCGACGGCGTCGTACAGCACGCGCCCGCGCCGCGGTTCTCCCGCACCCCGGGCGGCGTGCCGACCCCGCCGCCGTCCGAGGCCACCCCGATCGACCAGGTCTGGGCCTCGTAAGCGCTTGTTACCCATCGGTGTTGGTTCGCGCGGCCGGCGCTCACCGGGGCCACTAGAGTGAGTCGTATGGCTCGCAACTGGCCGATGATCGAGCGCGCGGGGCACCTCGAGTCGATTCGGGCGGCCCTCACCGGTCCCGAATTCGTCGGCGCGGTCCTCACCGGGGACGCCGGGGTGGGCAAGACCACCCTGGCACGGCAGGCCACCGCCGCGCTGGGCGCGAATGTGCGCTGGGTGGCGGGCACCGAATCGGCGCGCAGCATTCCGCTCGGGGTGTTCGCGCACATGGTCGGGGTCTACACCGCGCACGATCCGGTCACGTTCATGGCGGCCGCGCGCGAGGCGCTGCTCGCCGACGGCGAGGTGATCATCGGCGTCGACGACGCGCATCTGCTGGATCAGTTGTCGGCGACGCTGCTGTTGCAGCTGGCGATCGACAAGGCCGCCCGGATCGTGTGCACGGTCCGCAGCGGGGTCTCGGTGCCCGACGCGGTGACCTCGCTGTGGAAGGACGGTCATCTGCTGCGCATCGACCTGCGGCCGTTCACCGAACGGCAGAGCGTCGAACTCGTCGAATCCATGCTGGGCGGGCAGTTGGAGGGCTTCACCGCCAATCTGATGTGGGAGTCCTCCGGCGGCAACGCGCTGTTCCTGCGGCATCTGGTCGAGGGCGCGCTGGAGGCGGGCACGCTGCGGCAGGTCAACGGGGTGTGGCAGCTGCGCGGGCGGGCCGCGGTCACCTCGGAACTGGCCGCGCTGCTGGAGGATCGGGTCGAGCAGCTGCCGGAGGCGGTGCTGCGGGTGCTGGAGCTGCTGACCTTCTGCGAGCCGATCGATCTGGACGTGCTGGCCGAGTTGGCCGGTGAGGAGGCGGTCGAGTCGGCCGAATCGCGCGGCGTGGTGCGGATCGTGGAGAACGGGCATCAGCTGCTGGTGCGCTACAACCATCCGCTGTTCGGGGAGGTCATCCGCCGCAGGCTGGGCATCGCGTCGGCGCGGCGGCTGCGCGGGCGGCTGTACTCCTCGCTCAAGGAGCGGCCGGTGCGGTCGGCGTCGGATCGCATCCGGTTGGCCGAATTGGCTTTGGACAGCGACAAATCCGCGGATCTGGAACTGTTCGTGGCGGCGTCGGAGGACGCGATCGGGCTGGCGAACATTCCGCTGGGCGAGCGGTTCGCGCGGGCGGCGGTGGAGCGGCGCGGCGGGGTGGAGGCGGCGGATCTGCTGGCCCGCGCGCTGCTGTGGCAGGGGCATCGGATCGAGGCCGAGCGCACCCTCGCCAGTTTCGATCCCGATCAGCTCAACGAGGTGCAGCTGGCCCGCTGGGGCAGCACCCGGGTGGCGAATCTGTTGTGGGCCATGGGCGACGCGGACCGGGCCGACGAGGTGCTGGCGCTGGTGCGCGGCCGGGTCACCCATCCGAAGATCGCGCTGACCCTGACCGGACTGGCGTCGGCGTGCGCGGTCAACGAGAACCGGGTCGACGACGCGATCGCCGACGCCGAACAGGTCATGTCGAGCGCGGACGCGCCGCCGTGGGCGGTGTGGTGGGCCTCGTTCGGCGGCGGGCTGGCCCTGGCGCTGACCGGGCGCGCCGAACGGGCGCGGGCCTACGCCGACCGCGGGCACGAGGTCGAGTCGCACATCGACGGGCTCAACCGCTTCATGTCCACCCACGCCGAGGTGCTGGCCCTGACCTTCACCGGCGATCTGGCCGCCGCTCGCCGGTGCGCCAGTGGCTATTTCGGCTACTCCGCGCCGGGACAGTATCTGGCCTGGGGCTTTTCGCGCATTCTCCAGGGCACGGTGGACGTGGCGCAGGGGCGGTTCCCCGACGGCATCGAGAATCTGGAGCAGGCGCTGGCCGCGCTGCACGCCGAGGGCGCGGCGGCCTGGATGTTCCCCGCGAGAATCCGCCTGGCCGAGGCGTATTCGGCCCTGGGGCGCGCGGCGGAGGCCGCCGAGTCCATCGCCGAGGCGGTGGCGCGCGGCGGCCGGCACAGCGCGGTGTACGAACCGCAGTTGCAGATCGCGCGGGCCTGGCAGGCCGCCGCCGAGGGCACCGTCAGCCCCGCCGTGCGCACGGCGCTCGAGGCCGCCGACGCGGCGGGCGCGGCGCATCAGCACGCGATCGAGGCGATGGCCCTGCACAGCGCGGCGCGCTTCGGCGAGCACGGCGTGGCGGATCGGCTCCGCGACTTGGCCTCCCGGGTCGACGGGCGGCTGGTGCAGCTCCAGGCCCGGCACGCGGTCGCGCTGGCCGCGGGCGACGGTGGCGAATTGGATTCCGTCGCAAGCGAATTCGAGGAGATCGGCGTCCTGTTGTCGGCCGCGGACGCGGCGGCCCAGGCGGCGTCGGCCCACGACCGTTCGGGAGATCGCCGCCGATTACTCGAGTCGGCCGCCACCGCCAGCCGCCTGGCCGCGGCCTGCGGCGGCGCGAGCACCCCCGCCCTGCGCCAATCCGCCCAACCATTGCCACTCACCGCCCGCGAACGCGAGATCGCGAACCTGGTCGCGGCCGGGCTGAGCAACCGGCAGATCGCCGACCGCCTCACGGTATCGGTGCGGACGGTGGAGGGGCATCTGTATCGCGCCTGCATCAAGCTCGATGTCACGGATCGGGAGGCGTTGGCGGAGCTCATGCGGGGCGGGTCGGCGGGCGGAAAGGCCCGGGGCTGAGGGGCGGTCGGGCCGACGGAGCGCTGGAAGGCTCCGGTTCTCGGGACCGCTGGATCGAATGCGCCTGCGGGGCATCGCGAGTGGCGGGAGGGGATGGCTGTGGGGAGGATCGCCGACTACGATGCAGTCGGGCGGCGGACCGTCGCCGTTGCTGTTCTGCGGATCCCCAGGGAGGGTGGTGGTCTCGACATGAGGCGTCGGAGTCGGAGCACGCGGGGCGGGATTCGCGTCGGCCTGATCGCGGTTCCCTTCGCGATCGCGTTGGGCTGCACGGGGATCGCGCTGGCCGAACCCGGTCCGGTTCAGCCCGGTGTCACGGCACCGGCCACGCCCGACAACGAGGAACACGCCGAACTGCGGGCCGCCACTCCGCCTGCGCCCGCCCAGGCGCCGCGACCGCGGCCGTCCACGCCGGAGAAGACCGAGACGCCGCCCCCGCCGAATCCGCACAGCATCCGCATCGGGGATTCCGAGGTGCCGGTGCCGGAGTTCGTGCCGGACGCGGTGGTCGACGGGTTGCAGAACGCCATTCCGGGGAATCCGCCCAAGCAGTAGGCGAATCCGCGGGCTCGGAGGGCGGATCAGAACAGCGTCGGCTCGCCGAAGCCCGGGGTGCGCTCGATCTCGAGCAGGCGTTCCTTGGTGGTCAGGCCGCCCGGAGCGGAGAAGCCGTGCAGGGCGTGGTCGGCGGCCAGGACGCGGTGGCACGGCACGATCAACGGAATCGGATTGCGGCCCAAGGTCTGTCCGACCGCCTGGGCGGCGTGCGGATGGCCGATGCGGGCCGCGACCTGACCGTAGCTGAGGGTGCGGCCGGGGTCGATGGCTCGGGTGACGCGGTAGACGGCACGGTCGAATTCGGGAATTCCGCTGTGGTCCAAGGGAATCGCGCGCAGATCGTGCAGGGCGCCGGTCAGGTGGGCGCGGGCCTGCGCGACGGCGTCGGCGATGACGCCGGTCGGCTCGGTCTCCCGGACCGCGCGGCCGCGGTGGCGGCGCAGCGCGGCGGCGCGGGTGGCCTCGGGCGTGGACTCGGGCAGCAGGAACCGCACCACACCGGCATCGGTCCAGACCAGGGCGCAGGGGCCGATGGCGGTGTCGAAGAGGGCGGCCGAGAGGTCCGGCCGGTCCGGTTCGGGCATGAGGCCAGTGTGCACCACGGGACCGACAAGTTCGGAATCAACGGTCCAGTTTCGCGAAAGTGGACTCCTCCGCCAGTCGGGCACTGACCGCCGACAGATCCGAATACTGGCGTTGCCGTTCGTAGTACGACATCGACCAGTCCGCCATCGGCGCATGTGGACGGTATTTTTCCAGGAGTTCCGCGACCCGCTCACCCCGCTTCGGGGCGTAGCGGTGCACGAGCACGGCGAAGGTCACGACGACGATGAGGGCGGCGAGGAAGGACAGCATGGCTCCCACGATGCGCCGGATTGGACTTGAAATACATATCCAGCACCCCGATACTGGACCGCATGGCTACACGAGTGATCAGCGCCGCCACCCTCACCCGGGATCTGGGCCGCTGGCGGCACGACGACGCGGACGAGTCGAACGCCCGGCGTTCGGCCCGGCCCGCGTATCTGGCGCTGGCCGAGGGCATTCGGCTGCTGATCCACGACGGACGCGCCCCGCTGGGTGTCGCGCTGCCCAGCGAGCGTGATCTGGCCGGGACGCTGGGCGTCAGCCGGACCACCGTGACCTCGGCCTATGCCCTGCTACGCGAGCACGGCTATCTGGTGAGCAGGCAGGGTTCGCGCAGTACGGTCGCGCTGCCCGCGACGGTCAGCCACGACGGGACCAAGCCGACCCGCGGCATTCTCGCCATGATGCCGCCGAGCGAGCTGCCCACGATCGATCTCACCTACGCCGCCATGTCCGCGCCGCCGGAGATGACCGAGGCGTATACCGCCGCGCTGCAAGGACTTCCGATCTATCTCGGCACGCACGGCATGGATCCGGTGGGGGTGCTGACGCTGCGGGAGGCCGTCGCGCGGCGCTACACCGAACGCGGGCTGCCGACCGAGCCGGATCAGATCCTGATCACCCTCGGCGCGCAGCACGGTCTGCGGCTGCTGCTCAATGTGCTCACCGCCCCGGCCGAACGGGTGCTGATCGATCATCCGACGTATCCCAACGCCATCGAGGCCATTCGCGATGTCGGCGCGCGCCCGGTGCCGGTGCCGCTGCGGCCCGAACATCCCGAGGCCGGGTGGGATCTCGACGGAATCCGCAGTGCCGCACGGCAAACCGCGGCCAGCACCGCCTATCTCGTGCCCGACTTCAACAATCCGACCGGGCTGCTGATGGACGCCGAGTCCCGCGCCGAACTGGCCGCCATCGCCCGGGAGACGCGGATGACGGTGATCGTGGACGAGTCCATGGTCGATCAGCAGCTCGACGGCGAGGCGCCGCCGCCCGCGGCCGCGTTCGCGCGCGGGTCGGAGATCGTCACCATCGGTTCGGCGTCCAAGTCGTTCTGGGGCGGGCTGCGGGTGGGCTGGATCCGTACCAATCCCGCACTGATCACGAAGCTGCTCGGCACCCGCTCGAGCATGGACCTCGGCACCCCAGTCATGGACCAGCTGGCCACGGGTCATCTCCTCGCCCACGCCGACACCATCCTGGCCCGCCGCCGCGACCAATTGCGTTCGCGCCGAACGGCTCTGCTCGACGCGCTCGCCGAGGAACTGCCGGACTGGCGCGCCGTCGAGGGCGCGGGCGGCATGTCCCTGTGGGTCCAACTCCCCGCCCCCGTCTCCACCTCCCTCGCCGCCACCGCCCCCAACCACGGCGTCCTGCTCGCCGCGGGCCCCCGCTTCGGCGTCCAGGGCGCCTTCGAACGCTTCCTCCGCCTCCCCTTCACCCACGAGGAATCCGACCTCCGCCTCGCGGTCAAATCCATAGCCACCACCTACGCGGCCCTCTCCCCCCACACCACCGACCCCCTCACCCCCCTCACCTGCTACTGACCCCCAGGCGCGGCAGCCCAGCCGCACCCCCTCACCCTGCTACCGACCCCCAGGCAAAGCAGCCCAGCCGCACCCTTTATCGGGATCCGCACCCCCTGCAAGGGGTGCGACGGCGAATAAAGGGTGCGGCTGGGTTGGTGTAGCTGGGTCAGGTGAGGACGTCGTGGCGGACGATGGTTTCGTCGCGGCCGGGGCCTACGCCGATGCAGGAGATGCGGGCGCCGGAGAGTTCCTCGAGGCGGTGGACGTAGGCGCGGGCGTTGGGGGGGAGGTCTTCGAAGGTGCGGGCGTGGGAGATGTCCTCCCACCAACCGGGCATCTCCTCGTAGATTGGGCGGGCGTGGTGGAATTCGGTTTGGGTGGTGGGCATCTGCTCGACGCGGCGGCCGTCGATCTCGTAGGCGACGCAGATCGGGACGCGGTCGAGGCTGGAGAGCACGTCGAGTTTGGTGAGGAAGTAGTCGGTGATGCCGTTGACGCGGGTGGCGTAGCGGGCGATCACGGCGTCGAACCAGCCGGTGCGGCGGGCGCGGCCGGTGGTGACGCCGACCTCGCCGCCGGTCTTGGCGAGGTATTCGCCGGACTGGTCGAACAATTCGGTCGGGAACGGGCCCGAGCCGACGCGGGTGGTGTACGCCTTGAGGATGCCGAGCACGGTGCCGATCTTGTTGGGGCCGATGCCGGATCCGACGGCCGCGCCGCCCGAGGTCGGATTCGACGACGTCACATAGGGATATGTGCCGTGGTCGACGTCGAGCAGGGTGCCCTGCGAACCCTCCAGCAGGAGGATCTCGCCGCGTTCGAGGGCCTGGTTGAGCAGCAGGCGGGTGTCGCTGATGCGGTGCGCGAAACCCTCGGCCTTGGTGAGCACCTCGTCGACGACCTGCTGCGGGTCCAGCGCGCGGCGGTTGTAGATCTTGACCAGCACCTGGTTCTTGAATTCCAGTGCGGCCTCGACCTTCTGGGTGAGGATCTTCTCGTCCAGCAGATCGGCCACGCGCACGCCGACGCGGGCGACCTTGTCCTGATAGCAGGGTCCGATGCCGCGGCCGGTGGTGCCGATCTTCTTGTTGCCCAGGAAGCGTTCGGTGACCTTATCGATGGCCACGTGGTACGGCATGATCAGATGCGCGTCGGCGGACAGCAGCAGCCGCGAGGTGTCCACGTCGCGCTGCTCGAGCCCGGCCAATTCCTCCAGCAGCACACCGGGATCCACCACCACGCCGTTGCCGATGACATTGGTCACGCCGGGGGTGAGGATGCCCGAGGGGATCAGATGCAGCGCGAAGTTGTCGCCGTTGGGCAGGACCACGGTATGCCCGGCATTGTTGCCGCCCTGATAGCGCACCACCCATTGGACTCGCCCGCCCAGCAGATCGGTAGCTTTGCCCTTACCCTCGTCGCCCCATTGGGCGCCGATCAGGACGATTGCCGGCATGTGGAGTCTCCTACGGTTCGACGCGCAACACCCAACGTGCTGCAGCTACCTGCCGTTTCCGAGGCGGTGGCCGGGAGCACAGTCTAATGGATAGCCCAACCAAGGTTGGGAGTGCGGCGCGCGGGCGGGCGAAGCGGGGTGATGGATAGCCCGACCAAGGTCGGGAGTGCGGAGCAGGGGCGGGCGAAGCGGGTCATGGATGGCCCAGCGGACGCGGTGCGGCGGGGAGCGCGGACGAGCGGAGCGGGGTTCGGGGATCGCGGGCTATGGTGGCAGCCGGAGGTGGACCGGTTCGGTTCGCCGGGCAGCGAGGACGATCAGGTGTCAGGTCCGAGGAGGGTGTACCGCAGTTGAGTACTCATGTTCTCCGCTGCAGCGGTGCACCCGTGCCGATCGCGCTCGCGTCGCTGCCGATGACGCAGACCGCGGCGATCCCGGACGCGACGGCGATCGATGAGTTGCTGCCGGTGCTGGCGGCGGACAGCCTGCCCAGGCTGATCGTGCTCGGGGAGGACGCGGGACTCGCGGCGGTGCTCACCCATCTCATGCGAACCGAGCGGCTGCACGTGGAGATCGGCTACGTGCCGGTGGATCGGACCTACGGTTCGCGGGCCTATCAGACCGGAACCGGCTCGGCCGCGGCGAAGCGCGCGCTGGACGGCACGCCGACCAAGACGCCGCTGATCCGCGACGACGCGGGCAAGGTGCTGGTCGGGCGGGCCACGCTCACCGGCCGCGACGGCGGCCGACTGGAGGGGGAGGCGTACGTGGACGACGTGCGATTGTTCACGGGAAGGGTTACGGCCCTGCATGTTTCGCCGACCCTCGACGAACCCGGCCTGCGCGCCTCGGCCCAGCGCGGAATTCGCAAGCGGCGCTGGATCTCCGGCCGCGCCGTGCAACTGGGCACCCCGGGCGCCCTGGTGACCCGCGACGGCGTCGCCACCGACCGGACCGTCCCGCGCGCGAGTTTCTATCGCCACCACGAGCCCTGGATACTCGTGCGATGAGCCGTTCGTTCGGGGAGCGCCGCGTCTCCGGGGCGGTTGCGACGGGCGCGACGGGCCCGAAGGAGGCAGCTTGCGTAACCACGTAGGGCCCCGCGCCCGTCGCCATCAGATACTGCCCAGCCCTGTATTCCTGTTGATCGTCGCCGCGACGGTGGCCGGTGGGGTGTTGGCGTGGCTCGCCGAACCCTGGTCGTCCACGCAGGCTCGGATCGGCGTGTTCGTCATGGTCGTGTTCGGCTGGATCGTGTCGGTGTGCCTGCACGAATTCGGGCACGCCTACACCGCGTTCCGGGCCGGGGACCGCGAGGTGGAACTGCGCGGATATCTGACGCTGAACCCGTTGAAATACAGCCATCCGCTGCTGTCGATCGGCCTGCCGATCCTGTTCATCGCGGTGGGCGGATTCGCGCTGCCCGGCGGCGCGGTGTACGTGCACTCGCATCTGTTCTCCCCGCGCACGCAGCGCATCATCAGCGGATCCGGTCCCGCGGTCAACGCGGTGTGCGCGGTGATGCTGCTGATCGTCGTGCGGCTGTTCGGGTCGGCCCACGAGCACGCGGCGTTCTGGTTCGGGCTCAGCTTCCTGGCGTTCCTCCAGGTGACCGCGACCGTGTTGAATCTGCTGCCGATTCCGGGCACCGACGGGTACGGGATTCTGGAACCGTCGCTGAGTTATCAGACCCGGCAATCGCTGGATCAGGTCAAGCCGTTCGGCGTGCTGCTGCTGTTCGCGGTGCTGTGGGGGTTGAAGCCCGCGGCGGACGCGTTCTTCGGAGTGGTGAACGCCCTGTTCGACCTGTCGGGTGTGCCGCCGGGCTGGCACGATCTCGGGCTGTATCTGGTGACGTTCTGGAACTTCTGAGAACCTGCCGTCGGCGGCCCCCTTGCTCCGCCGACGGCAGATCCGGCCGCACCACCCCTCGTCGGCGCGGCCATCACCCAAGTTACGAGCGCGCCGGTGCGGGGACACGAGTAGTGAACTACCCGAAGATTTTTCGCGCGCCTACTCAGTCCTGCGGAGTCACATAGGGATTCGCGACCGTGGGCGGTAGCAGGGCGATCGCTGACAGCCGCTTGACCCCGCACACCTGCATCAGATCCACCACGATCGAGCGCAGCTGGGCGAAGACGACGTGCGCCGAGAGTCCCGCGCCGTCGACCAGATCCTTGGTGGCGCCCTTGGCGACTCGGCGCAGCACCCGGGTCGCCTCGGCGGCGTCGGGCTGTTCGTCCGGATCGGCGAGCACGTAGCGGCGCACCACGTCGACGGCCTTGCCGAGTTCCTCGACCTCCTCGACCAGGCGCGGGTCGAGAATCTCGTCGTCGCGGACGAGGGTCAGGGCGCGGCGCAGCAGGACGCGGGTGTTGCGGACGGCGTTGTCGAGCGGGTCGGCGGCGGCGCGGATCGCCTCGAGGCGGCGGCGAGAGTTCCAGTACAGCGGGGAGATTCGGCTGACCTCGCGGCCACCCTCGAGCGCGCTGCGCAGGCCCTCGATCTGGGATTGGGTGCCGCGCACGGATTCCAGTGCGAGCCGGATCTTTTCGGCGTCCTGTTCGTGCAGGCCGTCGGCGCAGTCGGTGAGCGCGCGACCCGTCACGCCGAGGATGTCCGCGGCCTGCTGCCGGGCGCGCCGAACCGGATGCAGCGGGATGACCGCGACGACCACGATGCCGACGAGTCCGCCGACCAGCGCGTCGACCATCCGGTTCGTGCCGCCGCCGGAACTCGGCGGCATGAGCGTGGCCACCAGCACCGCGGAACTGGCGGCCTGCATGGGGATGACCGCGCCGCGATCGAGGAAGACCGCGATGCCCATCGCCACCGCCACCACGAGCGCGATCTGCCAGGGCCCGGTGCCCACCCGCGAGATGAACAGGTCGCCGATGCCGATGCCGACGGCCACCCCGGCGACCAGTTCCACCGAGCGCCGCAGCCGGGCCCCGAACGACACACCGATCGAGATGATGGCGGCCATCGGCGCGAAGAACGGCTGCGGATGGCCGATGAGCCGGTGCGCGACGAACCAGGAGATCGCAGCCCCGACCGCGCACTGCACGATCGGCAGGGCCGATTTGCCCAGCCGTTGCAGGCCGTTGCGCAGGCGCTGTTGCCCGCTGGCGCGAACCGCGTCGACGGTGATCGGGGTGTCGAGTACCAACGGTGATGCGGTCAGTCGAGGCCGAGTTCGGCGGCGGCGCGGGGATCGCAATCCTCGAGCAGATCGAGGCAGCGGGCGTACTCGTCGTTCTCGCCGATGGCCTTGGCCGCGCGGGCCAGGGCGCCGACCGCGCGCAGGAAGCCGCGGTTGGGTTCGTGACTCCAGGGCACCGGGCCGAAACCCTTCCAACCGTTGCGGCGCAACAGGTCGAGGCCGCGGTGGTAGCCGGTGCGGGCGAAGGCGTAGGCGGCGATGGTGTCCGCGGCGACGGTACCGTCGGGATCGGAACCGGCGGCCTCCGCCCGGGCGAGCGCGTCCTCGGCGAGCTGGGCCCAGGCGATGGATGCCGTCGGATGGGCGGCGGCCACCTGCACGGGGTCCTGGTTGTCGAGCAGCGCCTCCTCCGCGTCGGGAAGTTCGGGTAGCAGTACCGGCTGAGGTCCGAGCAGATCGCCGAAGGAGGTCATGGGCTCATTGTGCACCGCTGCCGGAAATGCTCGTTAGGCTGACCACCCGAGTGCACTGTTGACGTTGAGCGAGGGGTAGCGCGTGTCCGACCCGAACGACCAGAAGCCCGACCGGCAATCGCCTTCCGCCGGTGCGGAGCAGCGTCCCGCGACACCACCGGGCGACCGCCCGGACACGGACAAGACCGAGCGCATCACGCGCGCGGACGACACCGCCACACCCGAACCGCCCAAGCAAGGCACTCGCCCCTCCGTCGCGCCCTCCCCCGCCCCGCCGCGTCCGCGCGCCACACCCCCCGGCGTCCCCACGGGCCGCCCCGGCCCGACCCCGGCCAGCACTCGCCCGGCCCCCGCCACCGGCCGCCCGGGCCCCACGTCCACCCCACCCGGCCGCCCCAATCCCCCGGTCCCGGGCAACCCCACCCCTCCGGCCCGCCCGAATCAGCCCGGCGCACAAGGCGGCCCGCCGCCCGCCCCCGCAGGCCCCCCGAAAGCGGCACAGCCCACGCCCGCGGGACGCCCGAACGGACCGCGAGTCCCCGGCCGCCCCGGCCCGGCGGGCACCGGAAAGCCGACCCCCGCGCCGACACCGGCGGAACGCTCGAATCAGGCTGGGCCGCAAGTCCCGAACCGCCCCGGCCCGACCGGAGGACCGGCCCCCACGCCAGCGGAACGCTCGAACCGGCCTGGGCCCCAAGCGTCCCGCCCCGGTCCGACCGGACCAGGAAACGCCGCGCCCGCCCCGACAGCGGCAGAACGCTCGAATCAACCTGGGCCCCAAGCCCCCAACCGACCCGGCCCGACCGGAGCGGGAAACCCGGCCCCCGCGCCGACACCGGCAGGACGCTCGAATCAGCCTGAGCCCCAAGGACCCAACCACCCCGGCCCGACGGGACCAGGAAACTCCGCTCCCGCATCGGCTGGGCGCTCGAATAAACCTGAACCCCAAGCAACCGACCGCCCCGGCCCGTCCGGAGAAGGAAACTCCGCTCCCGCACCGGCCGAGCGCTCGAATCAGTCTGGCCCAGCGCAGGATTCGGCCCCCGCGCCGACACCGGCCGGGCGCTCGGAGGAGCCCCGTGCGGCGGAGCAGCCGAGTCAGCCCGCGGCACAAGCGCCGAACGGCCCGAGTGGGGCAGGGAATTCCGCTCCCGCATCGGCGGACGGCCCTGGTACCCAAGGCGGCGATCAGCCGGGTGCGGCGGGCGAACGGCCGGATCAGGCTGGCGCGGAACGGTCCTCGCAGACGCCGAGCGACAAGAAGGCGACGGAGGGCGGGAAGCCGGGCACGGTGACGCCACCGACTCGCTCGGATCAGGGTGCGGCGCAGCCATCCGGTGGGACCGACGCCGAACAGCCGAAGCCGAAGGATGACGGCGCACAGCCCGCGAGCGACCAGGGCTCGAATCAACCCGGTGCGCCTGCCGCGAAAGGCCCTGCGGCGCCGATGAATCTGCCGCGGCGGGGGACGGCGCCCACGCCGGTGCCGATTCAGGGGACTCCGGCCGCCCAGCAGCAGGCGGAATCCGAATCCGATGAGACCGTGCGATTCGAGGCGGCCACGCCGGGCGGATCGGGGACCGATGCGGACCGGACCGAGAAACTCGGGACGGCGAAAGTGCCCGCGCCGCAGGGTAAGCCGGACACCGACGATTCCGGCGATCCCGGTGCCGACACCACCGTGCGCTTCGGCGCCGCGAAAGCGCCCGCGCCGCAAGGCGAGCCGGGCGAACCCGCGAAGGACGCGGCAACCGAGGCGATTCCGAAACCAGGGAAGCGGGACGACCGGCCGCAGCCGGGGGATGACGACTCCAAGACCGTCGCGCTGCCGATCGTGTCGAATCCGTCCGACGCGGCGACGACCATTCTGCCGGTGCAGCAGCCGGGGGCGCGGCGGCCGGGCGGGCCGGGGCCGGTGGCCAAACCGCCCGTGACGCCGCGGCCGGGCGCGGGGCCGAAGAACGCTGGGCCGCAAGGGCCTTCGGGGCCGTCGCAGGGCGCGGGGCCGGGGCGGCAGGGCGCGGCGCCCTCGCCCGCCGATCTCAAGCCGACGGTGCCGTCGCAGCAGCGGCCGGTGACGCCGCGGCCGATCGCGCAGCCGCAGCACATTCCCCCGGCCGCCCCGCCGCCGGAGCCGGAGCAGAGCGCCGCGAAGGGCGGACTCGACAAGCGCTGGTTGATCATCGGCGGCGTGGCGATCGTGGTGGTGATCGCGATCGTCGCCGCGGTGCTCGGATTGAGCGGCGGCAAGGACAATTCGCCGCAGGCGCAGGTGCGCACCGCGATCGGCACCTACACCGACGCGCTCGCCGACGGCAGTCTGGACAAGTTGCGCGACAGCACCTGTGGCACGCTGCACGACTTCTACCAGAACATCGCCCCGGACCAGTACGCCGGAGTGCACAAACTGGCCGTGGACCAGAAGAAGATTCCCAAGATCGCCAGCGTCGACGCCGTGCAGATCACCGACGAGAAGGCCACCGCGCAGGCCAGCGTGTACACCGACGCCGATCCGAACAAGGCGGTGGCGCGCACCTTCGATCTCCAGCACACCCCGCAGGGCTGGAAGGTGTGCGATCCGCCGAACGCCGCGGGATGATTGTGAGAAATACGGCGCGCCCCTGTCACGTCCGCGCGGCTATGCGCGATGGACATGATAAGGATTTACGCAGTACGACTCGAGGGAGCGAGGGATATGCCGGAACTGGCACCCGATCCGACGACCCCCGCGGCAGGCGCCGGGCGGCACTACCGAATTCGCGATCATTACGAGGTCGGCCGGGAGAAGGTCCGCGAATTCGCGCGGGCCGTACAGAACAGCCACCCGGCCCACCGCTACGAGGCCGACGCGGGCAAGCTCGGCTACGACGGGGTCGTCGCGCCCGCGACATTCACCTCGGTGCTCGGCGGGATCACCACCCAGGCCCTGCTCGACCACGTCCTCACCGACTATGACCTGTCACAGATGTTGCAGACCGATCAGGTCTTCGAGATCCACCGCCCGATCCAGGCCGGCGACCGGCTGCGCATCGACGCCGAGATCGACTCGATCCGGCGGGTGCGCGGCAACGACTTCATCGTCGTCAAGACGATCATCGTCGACGAGGGCGATGTGGTCGTCCAGATCGGTACGACCACGATCGTCGCCCGGCTGGGCGCGGACATCGATCCCGATCTCGTGCGGCTGGTCGAGGGTGTGGTCATGCATCGCCGCGATGTCGGCGGCGATCCGGACGTGCTGATCCCGCTCGACGGCGAGCAGGCGACGAAGGCGCCCGCGCTGGCCGAATCCCGCGGCGCGCGACCGGTGAACACGCTGCCCGGCTTCGACGATCTGTCCGTCGGCGACGAACTGCCGACCGCGACCCGGCGCGTCACCCGCGGCGATCTGGTGAACTACGCGGGCGTTTCCGGCGACACCAACCCGATCCACTTCAGCGACCGCGCGGCCGAACTCGCGGGCCTGCCGTCGGTCGTGGCGCACGGCATGCTCACCATGGGTCTGGGCGCGGACTACCTGTCCGCCTGGCTGGGCGATCCGACCGCCATCGAGAGCTACAGCGTGCGCTTCTCGGGTTTCGTTCCGGTGCCGGCGCTTTCGCCCGCCGAGGTCGAATTCAGCGGCCGGATCAAGTCATTGGATCCCGAGCGCCGCACCGCGACCATCCTGCTGAGCGGAACCTGCCTGGGCAAGAAGCTGTTCGGCCGGGCGATGGCCCAGGTGCGACTGAGCTAGCTCCCGTCCAGGCGGGCGTGCATCAGGTAGACGTTGTAGTCGCTCCAGGTGCTCAGCGTGAAGTACAGGTCAGTGCCCGTGGACCACGGGTGGATGAAGCCGCCGTACAGCTCCGGGAACTGCACCGCCGACACCAAGGGCGCGGACTCCGACCAGACGCCCTGCGGTGAATCCGCTTCGCGCACAACGATGGCCGCCTTCGCGGTGTCGAGATAGCTCATCTGCCAGCGGTCCCGCGCGGCGTCGTAGCGCACCGAGAGTTCACCCGCGGGGGCGTCCACGATCGGTTCGGCCGAATCCGCGCCGCCCACCGGGGTCCAGGTGCCGCCCCGCCAGTACTGGTAGGCGGTGGTGTTGAGGACCTGGTCCTTGGGCACGCGGGCCAGGCCGACCGAACCCAACCGGGTGCTCGGGGTGCCGAACAGGTAGACGTAGTCGCCCTGCGGAACCATCGCGCCGACCTGGAACTGGGAGACGCCGAAGATGTTGTCCCAGTGCGCGTACGGGTCCTTGGTCCAGGTCTGGCCGTGATCGTCGGAGTAGGCGATGCCGCCGTAGTTGGTGAAGAAGGTGCCGGGCACGCTGTTCCAGGTACGGATCGACATATAGCTCAGGTACTGCCGCTCCCCGATCGCGAAGCCGGAGGTCGGGATCGTGGTGATCTCGATGTTGTCCTTCTTGCGGCTGGTCAGTATCTCGGCGGCGTGGCAGCGGGCGTCGGTCACCATGCGGTCGAAGATCACGCCGCGGTCCAGATCGCGATTGCTGCTGAACGCCAACAGGTTACTGCGCCAGTCGCCGCCCATCCCGCCCGGCGGATGGAAGCCGAGGCCGACGGTGTCGCCGAAGGCCATGGCGATCTCGTCGGGCGCGCTCTCCCACATGATGCCGAGATCGGTGCCGTAGACCTGCCAGCGTTTGTCGGTGCGGTTCACCGAATTCGCGCCGGTCACCTTGGCCACCTCGGTCACCTCCCGCACCCGGGGCGCGGGCCGGGCGGCCACCCGGGCGGCGGGTTCGGTCGGCGGATGGACCGCGGCCGGGCGCGGGGTGGGCGGTTCGGGCGGCGGGCCCGCGGGCACGGCGAGATAGAACGGCCCGGGACTGATCTTGACCTCGGGCAGGCCCAGCTGCTGGAGCAGGCTCTGCGGCTCGGGCCGGTCGGTCAGATCCGGGCACGGGTTGACGCACGGGTCGGGCGGGAGATCCACCGGCACCCGCACGGGCGTGGTCGGCGGCGGCGGACCCGGATCGACGGTGACCACCGGATACGGGATCGGGATCTCGGTGTTCCGGCTCACCACCGGCGCGTGCACCGGCACCGGATCGGTCGCGCACGGTCCGATGCCCGGAACGCGCGGGCCCGCACCGTCTTCCGCGGCGGCGACCGACTGCTGCGCGCCCACCAGCGTTCCGGCACCCACGACGACCGCTCCCACGGCGGCCAGCAGCCGCATGGCCATGTTCCAACCCCTCGCCTCGGTCCACCCGGACGCGCTTCTCACCGAGGCAGAACCCTACCGGGGTGAACCCGACATTCGGGGGCAATCCACGCCGACGGATCACATCGGGGGCCGAACTTTCCTGGGAACATCCACAGGTTTCGCGCCTACAGTGGGAGGAAACCTCGCTGAACAGGATTGCCGCCGTGAAGATCTCGAGCCCCGGGCGTTCCGCCCTCCCGATCCTGGCCGCCGGTCTGCTCGCCGCCGGTGTCGTGTCGGCGCCGCTGGCCGCGGCCGGATCCGATTCCAGCGCCGCGCCCAGCGCGGGCGGCTCCGGCTGGTCGACCGGCCACGACGGGACGCTGCACCGCCCCGATCCCGCGCCCCGGGACGACGCGCCCGAGACCCGGTACTTCGTCGACTGCGCCCAGGTCATCGCCGAGGGCCGCGCCCCGCTGCTGGCCGGGCAGCCCGGCTACGACCGGCGGTTGGACTCCGACGGCGACGGCGTGGCCTGCACGGCCGCCGACCACTAGGCCGACGCGGCCCGGTCCGCCTCGAAGCGCAGCACGGTCGCGCCGATGCGCAGCACGTCGCCGTCGGAAAGCATGGTGCCGCTCTCGATCTGGTAGTCGTTGACGTAGATTCCGTTGGCGGAGTGCAGGTCCCGGATCAGCAGGCCCGCGCGGCCGGACTGGATGTGCGCGTGATAGCGGCTGACCTTCGGGTCGTCGAGCACCAGATCGTTGTCGGTCATGCGGCCGATCGTCAAGCCGCCCTTGGGAATCGGGACCGTCCGGCCGTCCGGCAGTCGCAGCAGCCCGCCGCGCGCCTTGCGCGGCACCTCGGTGACGGTCTCGGTCATGGCCTTGGCGAGGCGTTCGGCGGCGGTGATCTCGCCCAGATCGAGCGTCTCCTGGCGCAGCACCCGCTGCTCGAGCTGGATCAGCGCCGGGCCCGGATCGATGCCGAGTTCGTCGGCGAGCACCGCGCGCACCCGGCGGCACGCCTCCAGCGCGTCGGCCTGACGGCCGGAGAGGTACAGCGCCGTGATGAGCTGCGCCCACAGCGGTTCGCGCAGGGGGTGGGCGTTGGTCATGGCCAGCAGTTCGCCGATCACCGAAGCCGGTCGGCCGCAAGCGATCTCGGCGTCGATGCGGGCGGAGGCGGCGAGCAGCCATTCCTCGTCCATGGCGGTGGCGAAGCTGTCGGCGAACTGCAGCCCGGCCAGATCGCCGAGGGCCTTGCCGCTCCACTGTTCGAGCGCGGTGCCGTACAGCCGGGCCGCGCGTTCGTGCGCACCGGCCGCGGCGGCCTCCGCGCCCGCGCGCCGGGCCGCCTCGAACCGGCCCAGATCGCACGCCTCGTCGGGGATGTCGAGGCGGTAGCCGGACGCCTCGGTGCGCAGCACCTCCGCCGGATCCACGCCCGAATTGCGCAGCGCCTTGCGGATATTGGAGACGAACACCTGGAGGCTGGCCGAATACGCGTCGGGCGGTTGCTCGTTCCACACCAGATCGGCCAGCGCCTGCGAGGCCACCGCGCGACGGCGGTTCACGGTGAGCGAGGCCAGCAGGGCCCGCGGTTTGGGACCGCCGACCGCCACCGGCACGCCGTCGACGAGCAAACGCACCGGGCCGAGCACCCGGATGTCCACGACGCCAGTCATATGTCCACGAAATCAGTCGTTGCGCGCGGCGGCAAGGCGAGGGCGACGCGGCCGGCGCCGAGACCGGCCGCTGCCCGGTTCACGAAACTACTTCGCGCTGACGGACTTGCCCGCCGACCTCAGGTCGTTGCACGCCTCGACCACGCGCGCGGCCATATTGGTCTCGGCCTTCTTCAGGTAGCTGCGCGGGTCGTAGACCTTCTTGTTGCCGACCTCGCCGTCGATCTTCAGCACGCCGTCGTAATTGCTGAACATGTGCGCGGCGATCGGGCGGGTGAACGCGTACTGGGTGTCGGTGTCGACGTTCATCTTCACCACGCCGTAGCGCAGCGAATCCTCGATCTCCGACTTCAGCGAGCCCGAACCGCCGTGGAAGACGAAATCGAACGGCTTGGCGCCGTCGCCGAGGCCGAGCTTGGCCGCGGCCACCCGCTGTCCCTCGGCGAGCACCTCCGGGCGCAGCTTCACATTGCCCGGCTTGTACACACCGTGCACGTTGCCGAAGGTGGCGGCGAGCAGGTACTTGCCGTTCTCGCCCGCGCCCAGCGCGTCGAGGGTCTTCTCGAAGTCCTCGGGCGAGGTGTAGAGCTTGTCGTTGATGGCGTTCTCGACGCCGTCCTCCTCGCCGCCGACCACGCCGATCTCGACCTCGAGGATGATGTTCGCCGCGGCGGTCTGCTTCAGCAGTTCCTTCGCGATCTCGAGGTTCTCGTCGATCGGGATCGCCGAACCGTCCCACATATGGGACTGGAACAGCGGCTGCTGCCCGGCCTTGACACGTTCCTGCGAGATGGCCAGCAGCGGACGCACGAAACCGTCCAGCTTGTCCTTGGGGCAGTGGTCGGTGTGCAGCGCGATGGTGACGTCGTACTTCGCGGCCACCACGTGCGCGAACTCCGCGAGCGCGACCGCGCCGGTCACCATGTCCTTGACGCCCTGGCCCGAGCCGAATTCCGCTCCGCCCGTGGAGAATTGGATGATCCCGTCGCTGCCCGCCTCGGCGAAGCCGCGGATCGCCGCATTGATCGTCTCCGACGACGTGCAGTTGATCGCCGGGAAGGCGAAGGAGTTCTCTTTGGCCCGACCGAGCATCTCGGCGTAGACCTCCGGAGTCGCGATGGGCACAGCAGTGACCTCCGTATCGGCGATGAACGTTCTGTCAGGTCATACCCTAATTTCCGGGGGGCACCGGGGGAAACCCCGCCCCGGCGAAGGGCGTGCCGGGGACAGGGGTTCGGCGGGGCGGCCGGGGAACAGGGGGTCGGTGGGCGCGGGGGACAAGGGTCGTGGGGCGCCGGGGACAGGGGGCGTGCCGTAGTGGGGACAGGCGGGAGGGCCGGAAAACCTGTGAGCTTGCCCTGAGGTTCTGTGCGATAGCGGGGTCACCGGTACTGTGGTGCCCGTGACCTTGCTGGCCATATCTGATGCTGTCGCGAGTAGCTCCGGAATCAAAGCGCTGCTCGATCCCATGCACCTGTTGACGGAGACATGGCTGAAAAACGCCGTGCTCCCGGCCATTCTGGTCATCGTCTTCATCGAGACGGGTCTGCTGTTCCCGATCCTGCCGGGCGACTCGCTGCTGTTCACCGGTGGCATGCTGGCCGCGTACACCCATCCGCCGGTATCGATCTGGGTGCTGGTGCCCGCGGTGGCGGTCACCGCGGTGGCGGGTGACCAGTGCGCGTACTGGATCGGGCGGGCCATCGGTCCGGCGCTGTTCCATCGGGAGGACGGGCGTTTCTTCAAACAGCGCTACGTCACCGAGACGCACGCCTTCTTCGAGAAGTACGGGCCGAAGACGATCATCCTGGGCCGGTTCGTGCCGGTCGTGCGCACCTTCATGCCGGTGCTCGCGGGTGTGTCGCGGATGGACTACCGCAAGTTCGTCACCTTCGACATCATCGGCGGCGTGCTGTGGGGCGGCGGGGTGACCGTGCTCGGCTACTTCCTCGGCAACGTGGGCTTCATCCGCGATCACGTCGAGGCGATCTTCCTGCTCATCGTGTTCGTCTCGATCCTGCCGGGCATCATCTCGGTGGTGCAGAAGCTGCGCAACCACGAGCCGGTCCTCGACGCCGAGGCCGAACCGGTCGCGACGAACGAACCCACGCGCTGACGGATTGCCCACCATGCCGCTACCCCTCGCACTGGGCGAACTGGATTCGCTGCAGTCCGCCGGGCCGGTGCTCGTCTGGACCGTCGTCCTCGTCTTCGTGTTCCTCGAGTGCGCCCTGATCATCGGCCTGTTCCTGCCCGGCGATTCGATGTTGCTGACCGCCGGAATCGTGCTGGCCTCGCACGCGACCGGCCACACCCAGGTCTGGGCGCTGGCCGTCGCGACCATGGTCGCGGCGATCGCCGGTAATCAGGTCGGTTACGTGATCGGGCATCGCACCGGTCATCGCCTGGTGGCCCGGAAGAACGGGCGCTACATCAACACCCGCAACCTGGAGAAGGTCAGCGATCTGCTGCACCGGCACGGATTCCTCGCCGTACTGGTCGCGCGCTGGATCCCGTGGGTGCGCACGCTGTGCCCGCTGGTGGCCGGGGCCGCGCGGATGGACCATCGCCGGTACACCGTGGCCAGTTCCATCGGCGCGGTGATCTGGGCGCCGGTGCTGCTGCTGATCGGCTTCTACGCGGGCGGGTTCCTGCGGCGGGTGTCGTGGCTGCTGCCCACGGTCATCGGCACGCTGGTGGTGGCGCTGGTCGCCGGGACGATCATCGGGATTCGGCAGTATCGGGTCGAGATGTCGCGTCCCGCGGAGGATTTCGAGGTCGACGACGTGACCCAGCCGCTGCCGGTCGCCGTCCGGCACGCGCACGAATTCCGGGTGCGCAACCGCTGGATCCAGACCCCGGACTGACGGCGGGCCTCAGAGCCCGGCGGCCGTCACCAGATGCGCGGCCTCCATCAACATCCAGCCCGACAGCTGCACCGACAGATCGCGCTCGGGAACGCGGGACGAGGTGACCGAGCCGCCCACGGTGAACACGCCCGCGCCCGCGCTGCCGGTGGGCAGCCGGGCGGGTTCGGCCCAGTTGTGGCCGAACAGCGGTTCGCCCTCGACGTCGAGACGATGCTCCCAGGCCGCGCGGGCGGAGCATTTGACGATCATGGCCGCGGCACGGCGGGCCGCGGCCTGTTCGGGTTCGTCGCCGGGCAGCATCACCGCGACGAGCGCGAGGTAGCGGATCAGGATGCCGTTGAACAGGCCGCCGTCCCCGCCCCCGCCGCCGGAGACGATGCCGCGTACGGTCATTCGGTCCTCCACCGCGCGCAGCAGCCGCCGCACCCGCTCGACATGCTGGACATCGCCGGTGTGCACGGCCAATTCGGTCTCGAGCCCGAGCACCACGCCCTGGCAGTAGCTGTACACCGGCCGTTCGAGTTCGCCGCCGGGTAGGTGGACGCCGTCGAGGATCAGGGCGGTCTCCGGATCGCGCAGCGTCTTGTCCAGCCAGTCGGCCAGTTCGGCGGCGCGGTCGTAGTGGCCGAGCCGGGCCAGCACGATCGCGGCCGGGCCGTTGGCGGGGGCGTTGAAGAAGTCCGACGCCTTGCGCCACGGCAGCGCCCCGAATCGCTCATCCCAGCCGGAGACCAGTTCCTTCTCCAGTGCCAGCAGCCCGCCGCGCAGTTCGGTGAGGCCCTGGGTGCGTTCGGCGCGCTCCAAAGCCAGTGCGAGCCAAGCCATATCGTCGTAGTAGTTGTTGGTCCAGCCGTCGAGATTGCGGAGCCGGTGGGTGCGCGCGAGCGTGGCGATGCGGTCGCGGCGCTGCGGGGTGGGGGCGCGGTTCGCGGCGTCGATCGCGCAGTCGATCAGATGCGCCTGCCACCAGTAGTGCCAGGTCGCGAAGACCCGTTCGGGGCGGGTCGGGGGCCAGCCCACCACGCCGAGTTCGGTGCCGGGCAGCCCCCACAGCCGGCGCAGGTGCCGGGACACGATCGCGGATTCGGCCTTGTCGGCTCGCTCTGCCCACACCTCGGCCGTGGGTTCGGCATGATCGCTCCGCGAAATCATGGCTCAATGGTGCCAGGCCATTTCTCGACTCGCCGCCGATTTGTTATCCGTATGTGTCACACCCGCGATTTTCCCGCTCGATTCAGGCGTGACCCCAGTTCACGGCATCGTTTCCGAAAGGCTTCGGGGTGCTCTATCACGAAGTCGGCGTCGAGAAAGGTGAGATTGAGGACGAGCCATTCGAAGGAATCGACCCATGTGGTAATCGAACAGCGATCGGGGCCGAGCGGCATCACGACGCACTCCTGAAATTTCAGCGCGTCGAGCACGGCGGCCGCGGGCGCGCCGACGGTGACGACCGCCCGATGCCGGGGCGCGGTCTGCTCGGCGTGCAGATAGGCCGCCGCCGATTCCGCGGGCAGCGGGCGCGGCGGGAAAGTCGTTCCGCCGCTGGACAATTCGGTGATGCGGTCGATGCGGAACGCGCGCCAATCCGCGCGATCGCGATCCCAGGCCAGCAGATACCACCGCAGATGCCGATACACCTGCCGATACGGCTCGACCCGGCGACGGCTGGTCGCGCCGGAACGCGCGGTGTAGGTGAAGCTCACGTGCTCGTGCCGGGTCGCCGCCGACGCCAGCCGGGCCAGCAGGTCGGGATCGATGGGCGGGACGGTGGTCGCGGCCGCCTCGAGGGTGGTGCGCAGCGCGGTCGCCTCGGCGCGCAGGCGTTTCGGCAGCAGCTGGTCGATCTTGCCGTAGGCGCGTTCGGCCGCGCCGCCGAGGCCCGCGTCCTGCGCGGCGGCCAGCATTCCCAGTCCGACGACCGTGGCGACCGCCTCGTCGTCGTCGAAGACCATGGGCGGCAACGTGGTTCCGGCGGCGAGCCGGTAGTACCCGCCGGGGCCCGGCTGGGTGGTCACCGGATAGCCGTAGGCGCGCAGCCGCTCGACATCGCGGCGCACGGTGCGCGGGCTGGTGCCCAGGCGGTCGGCCAGCTCGGCGCCGGTGAAGCGGCGGCCGGTCTGGAGCGAGGCCAGCAGTTCGAGCATGCGGCGGGTGACATCGGGCACGTCTGCCATTGTCGTCGAATCGCGGTCGGAATCCGGCCACATCTGCTCGTAGCGTCGAGATCATGACTGCGATCGACGAGACGACCTCCCGGAACGCCGCGGTGCGGGCCGCCGCGAGCGGGGCGACGATCCGAATCCGGGGCGCACGCACCAACAATCTGCGCGGGGTGGATATCGACATCCCGCGCGGACGGCTGGTGGTCTTCGCCGGGGTGTCCGGGTCGGGGAAGTCCTCGCTGGTGTTCGACACCATCGCGGCGGAGGCGGGGTATCAGGTCAACGAGACGTTCCCCCCGTTCGTGCGCAACCGCCTGCCGCGGTGGGAACGGCCGGAGGTGGAGCTGATCGAGGGGTTGTCGCCGGTGGTCGTGATCGATCAGCGACGGCTGGGCGGCAACGCGCGCTCGACGGTGGGCACGATCACCGACGCGTACACCTATCTGCGCCTGCTGTTCTCGCGGATCGGCGAACCGTACGTCGGCGAATCGAACCACTTCTCGTTCAACGATCCCGCCGGAATGTGCCCGACGTGCGGCGGGCTCGGCGAGACCCTCACCACCGACGACGACAGCCTGGTCGATCTCGATCGGACGCTGCCCGACGGCGCGATCCGGCTGCCGGGCTTCGCGCCGGGCAAGTACTGGCTGGAACGCTACCTCGGCCACGACCGGTTCGACACCCGGAAACCGTTGCGCGAGTGGCCCGCCCACGAACGGGAGGCCCTGTTGCGCGGGGGCGCGGCGGCCCGGCGGCTGGGCCTGCCCGCGGACTACGAGAGCGTGGTCGAGCTGTTCGAACGCGTCTACCTGCACACCTCCGACACCCTCTCGGACCGCAAACAGGCCGTGCTGGAACGGTTCACCCGCTCGGGGACGTGCCCGGACTGTCACGGCGAACGACTCGAACCGGCGGCGCGATCGGCGCGGGTGCTCGACCACACGATCGGCGAGATGAGCCGACTCGAGGTGAGCGAACTCGCGGAAGTCGTCGCGCGCGTGCGGGATTCCCGCGTCGAGCCCGTGGTCTCCGCGCTGCGCGACAAGCTGACCGCCCTGACCGCGATCGGGCTCGGCTACCTGTCGCTGGCGCGGCCGACGACCACGCTGTCGGGCGGCGAATCGCAGCGCATCAAGACCGTGCGGCATCTGGGCAGCAGCCTGATCGAGATGCTCTACATCTTCGACGAGCCGACGGTGGGGCTGCATCCGCACGATGTCGCCGCCACCGTCGAACTGCTGAAGTCGTTGCGCGACAAGGGCAATACGGTGCTGGTCGTGGAGCACGACCCGGACGTGCTGCGGGCGGCGGATCACATCGTGGAGGTCGGCCCGGCGGCCGGGGCGGCGGGCGGCCGGATCGTCTACGAGGGCGCGTTCGACGGCCTGACCACCGCCGACACGCCGACCGGGCGAGCGCTGCGCTCCCGCCGCGCCGAACGCTCGCCGCGGCGGCCGACCGGGCGGCTGCGGGTATCCGATGCCACCCGCAACAATCTGCGCGGGGTGAGCGTGGACGTCCCGGCCGGGGTGCTGACCGTGCTGACCGGCGTGGCGGGATCGGGGAAGTCGAGCCTGGCGGCCGAACTGGTGGCGCGGCATCCGGCCACGGTCGTGGATCAGCGGCCGGTGTCGACCAATCGGCGGTCCACGCCGCTCACCTACTCCGGCGTGGCCCCGGCCATCCGGAAGCTGTTCGCGCGCACCAACTCCGTGAGCGACGGGCTGTTCAGCGCGAACTCCGCGGGCGCGTGCCCGGTGTGCAAGGGCGTCGGGGTGATCTACACCGATCTGGCGTTCATGGACGGTCAGGAGACGATCTGCGAGGCGTGCGGCGGGCGGCGCTTCACCCCCGAGGTGCTCGGCTACACCGTCGACGGCCTGAGCATCGCCGACGTCGACGACCTGACCATCGCCGAGGCGGTGTCGCGGCTGCCCGATCCGGCCGTCGCGCGGGCGCTGCGCCGGCTCGACGAGGTGGGCCTGGGGTATCTGCGGCTGGGGCAGTCGCTGACCAGCCTGTCCGGCGGCGAATGTCAGCGGTTGAAGATCGCCAAGGAGCTGGCCCGCTCCGACGGTCACCGGCTCTACGTCCTCGACGAACCCACCACCGGCCTGCATCTGTCCGATATCGACACGCTGCTCGGCGTGCTGGACGCGCTTGTGGCACAGGGCAATACGCTCGTGGTCATCGAACACGACCTGGACGTCATCCGCGCCGCCGACCGGGTGATCGACCTCGGCCCCGGGCCGGGGCGGCGCGGCGGGCGGATCATGTTCGAGGGCACCCCGGCCCAGCTCGCGCGGCGGGACTCGCCGACCGGCCGGGCGCTGCGAGCGGCTACCAGGACGTCGTGAGATCCGCGTGCTGCCGGATCCAGGCGTGCATCGCGATACCCGCGGCCACCCCGGCGTTGATGCTGCGGGTGGAACCGAACTGGGCGATCGAAACGGTCATCACCGCCGCCTGTTTCGCGTCGTCGGTGACGCCCGGCCCCTCCTGACCGAACAGCAGCAGGCAGTTGCGGGGCAGGCGGGCGCTCTCCAGCGGGACCGAGCCGGGCACGTTGTCGACCGCGACCACCATGAGCTCCTCGCGCTCGGCGAACGCCGACAGTCCGGCCATGTCGGCGTGATGCTCGATGCGCTGATAGCGGTCGGTGACCATGGCGCCCCGGCGATTCCAGCGGCGTCGCCCGACGATGTGCACCGCGGCCGCCGCGAACGCGTTCGCCGTCCGCACGACCGTGCCGATATTGGCGTCGTGCCCGAAGTTCTCGATGGCCACGTGGAACGGGTGCCGACGACGATCGATGTCCGCGACGATCGCCTCCCGCCGCCAGTAGCGGTAGGCGTCGACGACATTGCGGCGGTCGCCGTGCGCGAGCAGATCGGGATCCAGCCGCGGATCGTCCGGCGGCGGGGTGCCGAACTCGTCGCGCCACGGGCCCACGCCGTGCGGATGTTCACCCCATTCGGTCGGCCCGGCTGCCCGGTCCTCCGGCTCGGGCACGCCGGGTCGCGACGGCAGGGGCTGGGCATGACTCACGGGCGTCATCGTAGCGGCGGGCTAGGCTCGGGCCCGGGGTGTGGCTGGCCCCACCACCGATCCGGTGGGCGGCTCCCTCGTGCGCGGGCCGCCCCGCGACCAGCATGGAACCATGACCGAGACCTACGCCGAACCCACCGCCGCGCTCGCGGCCGCCGAACCCGCGCCCGCCCGGCGCGCGGCCCGGGCCTTCCTGCGCGCGCCGATCGAGGTGCGGACCTGGAAGGAACTGGCGTACCTGCTCGTGGCCGCGGTGCTCGGCGGGGTCGCCATGCTCTTTCTGCTGGTGGGGTATCCGCTGGCGGCCGTGGCCTCGATCTTCCTGCTGGGCACGCCGCTGGCGGTGCTGCTGCTGAGCGGGCGGGTGTGGGGCCGGGTGTATCGCGCGCTCGGGGCGACGCTGCTGGACACGCCGATGCCCGCCCCGCCGCCGTTCGCCCCGAAACCCGGTCTGCTGGGCTGGTTCCGCGCGGTCGTCACCGATCTCACCTCGTGGCGGGCGTTGGCGTTCCTGGTCGCGGAGGTCGCGCTCGGTTTCTTCGGCGGCTACTTCGTGCTGGTGGCCATCGCCATGACGGTGTTCACCGCGATCTCGCCGATCCCGTGGGTGCTGTTCCGCCCGATCAACGTCGACGACCAAGGGCGCGAACACCATTCGCTGGCGCAGTTCGGCGACTACTACATCGACACCTGGCCGCGCGTGCTCGGCCTGGCCGCCGTCGGGGTGATCGGCTGTTTCCTGCTGCCGTGGCTGATCCGGGGCGTGTGCGCGCTGCACCGGCTGCTCGCGCTGGCGCTGCTGACCCCGACCGGCCGCGACCGCCGCCTGACCGAACTCCAGGAGAGCCGCCGCGCCGCCGTCGACGACTCCGCGGCCACCCTGCGGCGGCTCGAGCGGGATCTGCACGACGGCACCCAGGCGCGGCTGGTCACCATCGCCATGACGCTGGGCCGCGCCGAGGAGCGGCTCGCCGCGGGCGGCGACGCCACCGATCTGATCGCCGACGCCCGCACCAGCTCCAAGGAGGCGCTCACCGAACTGCGCGAACTCGTGCGCGGAATCCATCCGCCCGCACTGGAACTCGGCCTGGAACCCGCGCTGGAGACCCTCGCCGCGCGCTGCGCGGTGCCGGTCGAACTGCGGGTGCACCTGCCGGTCCGGCCCACGCCCGCGATCGAGGCCATCGCCTACTTCTCGGTGGCCGAACTGCTCACCAATGTCGTCAAACACGCCGGGGCCGATCGGGCCTGGGTCACGGTGCCGCCCGCGGGCGCCGACGAGCTGGCGATCACCGTGCGCGACAACGGCCGCGGCGGCGTCCTCCAGCCGACCGCGCCGAGCGGGGAAACGGTTGTGGCAGGCGGACTCTCGGGCCTCGCCGCGCGCGCCCGCGCGGTCGACGGCGCGCTGACCGTGGACAGTCCGGTGGGCGGCCCGACCGTCGTCACCCTCGTGCTGCCGCTGGCCGGACCGCGATGACGGCCCCGCTGCGGATCGTGATCGCCGAGGACAGCGCGATCCTGCGGGACGGGCTCGCGAGCCTGCTCGTCGAGCGCGGGCACGAGGTGGTGGCGATGGTCGGCGACGCCACCCGGCTGAGCGAGGTCGTCGCCGCGCACGGGCCGGACGTGGCCGTGGTCGACGTGCGGATGCCGCCCTCGTTCACCGACGAGGGCCTGCTCGCGGCCATCGAGCTGCGGCGCAAGTTCCCCGGCACCGGGGTGCTGGTGTTCTCGCAGTGGGTCGAGACCCGGTACGCCACCGAACTGCTCGCGAGCGGGGCGAGCGGCGTCGGCTATCTGCTCAAGGACCGGGTCGCCGATGTCCGCGACTTCGTCGACGCGTTGCACCGGGTCGCCACCGGCGGCACGGCCCTCGATCCGGAGGTGGTGAGTCAATTGATGGGCGCCGCACGGCAGCAGGATTCGCTGACCCGGCTGACCCCGCGCGAACGCGAGGTGCTCGAGTTGATGGCGCAGGGCCTGTCCAACGCCGCGATCGCGCGGGCGCTGACCGTCACCGAGCGGGCGGTCGAGAAGCACATCGGCAATATCTTCCTGAAGCTGGAGCTGCCGCCCTCGGATATGCATCACCGCAGGGTGCTGGCGGTGCTGAGGCTCAAGTCCTGAACACCGTCCGTCCCGCGGCCTATCCTGGAATACCGGGCTCGAGGGGCGGCGGACATGGACCACGCGCGCATACTTCGCACCGTGCTCGGCGTGACCGCCGGGTACCTGATCCTCCTCGGCCTCTGGCTGGGCTGGATCGTGCGGCACACGCCGCCGGGCACGCTGCCGTTCCAGCTGATCGCGCTGGTCGGCATGTTCGGCTCCTGCGCCGGGCTGGGAATGCTGCTGGCGCAACGGCCTTCGCGCGCCGACCGCCGCCTGCTGCGGCACGGACTGGAGGGCTGGGCGACCATCGAGGCCGTGCATCCGCTGGCGCCCACCGATCATCACACCGAACTGGCCGAACTCGACCTGAGCCTGACCGTACCCGGATCCGAACCCTACCGGGGCACCATCGTCTTCGACGTGGCCCCGATCGACCGGCCCAGAATCGTTGTGGGCGAGACGATCTCGATCCGCGTCGACCCGGCCGACCGCGACCGCATCATGCTCTGCCTGTAGTCCCGGCGTGCGCGCGCGGATCGGTGAGCAGGTACTGGGCCGCGGCGTAGGTCGCCAGCACGGCGCCCTCGCTCACCCGGCGCGCCCGCTCGCCGCGGGCGAACAGGCGGCGCAGGACGATCGTCCCGTCCGAGACGGTGAACAGCAGTGCGCCCAGACCGAGCCGACTGCGGGGATCGCGACCCGGAACAGCCGTTCCCGCAACGACTTTCGCCCCGGGAGCCAGCGCCGGATCCGAGGCCAGCACCGCCGCCGCGCCCAGCGTGAGGCCGTAGGCCGACAGCGGCACAACCAGATTCGGGGCCTTCGCCCGCAACAGCGCCGCCGCGCCCAGCCACGCCGCCAGTCGCGGCCCGAGCACCGCTCCGCGCGGGCGCGCCCCGCGCCGCCACCACAGCGCCGCGTACCCGGTCTGCGCGACCGCGAAAGACGATGCGCCCGCGACCAATCGACGATCGTCGTCGGGATCGATGAGCAGGACGTCGCCGATCGTGGCGGCAGCCAGCGAACCGAGCAGCAGCCCGCGGTCGGCCGGGGCGAGCCCGCGGCCGCCGTGCAGCGCGTCGGCGGCCAGCAGCGGCATCAGCAGCGGCTTGGCCGCCCACTGCCACCGGTCCCGGCCGGCGACCGCACCGGCGACGGTGACCGCCGCGGCGGCGACGTAGGCGGCGCGGAAGGGACGGGGCATCGGCTCAGAAGCTCGGCTCGATCGGCTTGGGCGGCAACGTGACCACCTGCCCCGCGTAGCTGAGGCCCGCGCCGAAACCGAGCAGCAACGCCAGCTGACCGCCCTTGGCCTTGCCCGACACCAGCATCTCCTCGATGGCCAGCGGGATCGAGGCGGCGGAGGTGTTGCCGGTGTTCTCGATGTCGTTGGCCATGGGGATGTCGTCGGCGAGGCCGAGGTTCTTCTTCATCAGCTCGTTGATGCGGGAGTTCGCCTGATGCGGGACGAACACCTCGATGTCCTCCTTGGCGACGCCCGACACCGCGAGCGCGGTGGACAGCGCGCGCGGGAGAGTGACCGCCGCCCAACGGAATACGCGCTGCCCCTCCATCCGCAGCGACATCCGCCCGACGGGTTCGACCGCCGGATCGGTGCCCTGCAACGCCTGGGCCTTGTTCATGAACTCGAGGAAGTCGACGTCCTGGGCGATGGCCTCGGCGTTCTCACCGTCGCTGCCCCACACCGTCGGGGAGATGCCGTTCTCCTCGCTCGGGCCGACCACGACCGCGCCCGCGCCGTCGCCGAAGATCATGGCGGTGCCGCGGTCGGTCGGGTCGAGGCCGACCGTCATCGTCTCCGCGCCGATCACCAGCACGTACTCCGCCGAACCCGCGCGGATCAGATCGGCCGCCACCCCGAGCCCGTAGCCGAAACCGCCGCAGCCGGAGGTCAGATCGAAGGCGGGGATGCCGTTCATGCCCAGGTCGTAGGCGACCGAGGGGGCGCCGTGCGGGGTCAGCTTGAGCCAGCTCGAGGTGGCCAGGATCAGCGTGCCGATCCGGGAGCGATCGATGCCGCTGTTGGCGATCGCGCGCTCGCCCGCGGCCGCCGCGATCGAGCGCAGCGTCTCGTCACCGCTGATCCAGCGGCGATTGCGCACGCCGGTGCGTTCGAAGATCCACTCCGGCGTGGAGTCCAGCACCTCGCACACCTCGGCGTTGCTGACGATGCGCTTGGGACGGTAGGCGCCGATGCCGAGCATCGCTACATTCTCGCGACCCCTGTTGACTGCAATGCTCACCACGGTGCCTCACACGACCCTTCACCACTGACCGGACCAACGAATCCAGGCTAGCCCAGGCGAGCAGGCAGGCCCAGATTCAGCCCAGGAGAGGGGGACCTTCAGCCCAGCGCGAGGTCCTTCAGGCTCAGGATGGACCGGTACTGGAGGCCCTCGGCGGCGATGACCTCGGCCGCACCGGTCTCGCGGTCGACGACGGTGGCCACCCCGACCACGGTTGCTCCGGCGTTGCGGAGCGCGCGGACGGCGGTCAGGGGGGAGTTGCCGGTGGTCGTGGTGTCCTCCACCACGAGCACCCGCTCACCGGCCACGTCCGGGCCCTCGATCTGGCGTTGCATGCCGTGCGTCTTGGCGGCCTTGCGCACCACGAACGCGTCGAGCGGTCGGCCGGGCGCGTGCAGCATGGCCAGCGCCACCGGGTCCGCGCCCATCGTGAGCCCGCCCACGGCGTCGAACTCCCAGTCCGACACCAGCTCTCGCAGCAGTTTGCCGATGAGCGGGGCGGCCTGATGCTGGAGGGTGGCTCGGCGCAGGTCCACGTAGTAGTCGGCCTCCTTGCCCGACGACAGGATGACCTTGCCGTGCACGACGGCGAGCTCCCGCACGAGCTCGGCCAATCTGTCCCGGTCCGTGGTCGACTCGATCATTTCCGTGTGTCCTTCCGCCTGCGTTGAACATGCCTGGTGAGCGCGACCCGAACGGGCCGCGGAGGTGCGATCGACGACGAGTCAGGATATGCCGGGCGGCGGCGCGGCGCGCAGGATCACCGGGGTGCGGGACCCTGGTACGGACGGAAACCCGGGTGGAAGGGCCCACCGGGACGTTCGGGCAGCTCGTCCTCGGCGAAGGTGTCCGCGGGCTCGGCCGCGGGCGGCTCGTCGTCCGCGGGCTCGTCGGGGACCTCCTCGGCGGGCGGCCAGTTGCGCCGGACGCGGTTGCGCGGATCGGGCACGACGGCCAGCGCCGGGCGGCGCGGGGGTTCGGCGGGTTCGGAATCCGATTCGCCCGCAATGTCTTTCACGAGGGGTGCGTAGTCCTCGGCGTCCTCGTCGCGGTACTCGTAGCGGTAGGTCCGGTCGTCGTCGTCCGGTTCGTCGTCCTCGGACGGGCGCGGGCGATCCGGTTTCGGCGCGGCGTCGGGCCGGGCGGGCTGCTCGCCCCCGGCGACGGGCGGCAGCACGTGCAGCAGGCCGGACAGCCGCAGCACGGCGTCGATCGCGGCCTCCCAGTCCTTGGCGGAGGTGCCGACGGGCAGCATGCCCAGGGTCCAGTTGCCCTCGCTCCACAGCTGCTGCACGGTCTCGGGCAGCGTCTCGATGAAGGCGACCATGCGCTGGTCGACGGCGTGCCGGGCGATATCGGGGTTGGTGGCGAAGACGACCCGGTCGCCGATCGCGCCGAGCAGTTCCAGATCGGCGTCCTTGGGCGGCGAGGCGGTTTTGAGGCGTAGGTCGATGTCGATGTCGGAACCGATCTGGCGACGGACCGCGACCAGGGTCGCCGCGTCCTCCAGATCGAACAGCACGAACTTCTCGCCGCGCCGGTTACCGGAGACCACGTCGACCGCGGACAGGTATCCGAGTTTCGCCATCGCGCCCCGACGCCAGGTCGAGGCGAGCGACGGCTCGACCGAGACGTAGGTGTAGCCCTGCGATTTCGCCCACACCTGACGCACGTGACCGGTCCGCTGCCGCTGGAGCCGATCGAAATACAGCAGCACGATCGCACCCACCAGTGCGACCGCCGCCAGCCCGAACCACATCGCCGTCATCGCCATCGATGTCGAGTCTAAGGCCCGCGTCCACGCCGGGGGCGCGGCGGCACGTCGTGTTCGGGCGCGAGCTAGCGCGGGCCCGACAGCGCGGTGCTGATGATGATCTTGGCGAGGATGGAACCGTCGGGGCCCTTGTCGCCCTGGACCACCACCATATCGCCGGGGTGCAGGTCGGCCACCTTGCCCGAACCCGACGAGATCACTTGGGTTTTCGCGTCGGTGCGCACGGTGACGTTCGCGCCGAGCAGCGATTCGATGGTGAGCGTGGCGCCGTCGTTGGCGCTGATCGTGCCCATGGTCGCGCCGAGGTTGTCGATGTCGCCCAGACCCGGCAGCGCCGGAATGCTCGGATTGGGTCCGCGGGAGGCGCCCGGCGGCGCCACCGGCACGCGGCTGGTCGGCGCCGAGCGGGTGGTGGTGCCCGCGGCCGCGCTGGAATCGGAGTCGTTACCGCCCGCGAGGAGCATGCCCACCGCCACGCCGCCGAGCACGACGAGCACGAAGATGCCCAGGGTCAGCCCGATCCACAGCCCGGTGCGATTGCGCCGCGGCGGCTCGACGGGCAGCCCGGTCGGGCCGTAGGGCTGATCCGGGCCGCCCGGCGAATTCCACAGCGGCGCTTGGGTTCCCGAGCCGCCCTCGTAGCCGCCCCACTGCGCGTCGTAGGACGGCATCTCGCGGGTGGGCTGCGGGCCGGGCGGGCCGCCGTACTGGTACGGCTCGGTCGGATTCGTGCCGTACCCGTACGCCTCCGTGTACTCGGAGGTGTGCAACGGCGGCTCGCCCGCGGGGCCCGGACCGCCGACCCGCCGCGTCGGCGGCTCGGACGACTCCGGTCGCTGCGCCCACGGGTCGCTCGGATTCGTCATGCGAACCAGGGTAGGTGCAGATCCGCTCAGCGGCCGACAATCAACCCGTCGCCGTCGGGGGAGACGTTGACCTTCACCAGGTCACCGTCGCCCACCTCACCGGCCAGCAATTCCTTGGCCAGCGAGTCGCCGATCGCCTGCTGGATGAGCCGGCGCAGCGGCCGAGCCCCGTAGACGGGGTCGTAACCGCGCACGGCCAGCCAGAACCGGGCCGAATCGCTGACGTCCAGCTTCAGCCGCCGCTGCGACAGGCGCTTCTGCAACTGGGCCAGCTGGATGTCGACGATGTCCTCGAGCTGCTCCTCGTTGAGCGGGTGGAACATCACCACGTCGTCGAGGCGGTTGAGGAACTCCGGCTTGAAGGCCGAGCGGACCGCGTTCATGACGTGCTCCCTGTCCGCGCCCGCACCCAGATTGGAGGTCAGGATGAGGATGGTGTTGCGAAAGTCGACCGTGCGGCCCTGGCCGTCGGTCAACCGGCCCTCGTCGAGCACCTGCAACAGGATGTCGAACACGTCCGGGTGGGCCTTCTCGATCTCGTCGAACAGCACCACCGTGTACGGCCGCCGCCGCACCGCCTCGGTCAGCTGACCGCCCTGGTCGTAGCCGACGTAGCCGGGCGGGGCGCCGACCAGGCGGGCCACCGAGTGCTTCTCGGAGTACTCGCTCATATCGATGCGGATCATCGCCCGCTCGTCGTCGAACAGGAAGTCCGCCAACGCCTTCGCGAGCTCGGTCTTGCCGACTCCGGTCGGGCCGACGAACATGAACGAGCCGGTCGGCCGGTTGGGGTCGGCGACCCCGGCCCGCGCGCGGCGCACGGCGTCGGACACCGCCTCGACGGCCTCTTTCTGCCCGACCACGCGCTTGCCCAGTTCGTCCTCCATGCGCAGCAGCTTCTGGGTCTCGCCCTCGAGCATGCGGCCCACGGGAATCCCGGTCCACGACGAGACCACCTCGGCGATATCGTCCGGGCCGACCTCCTCCTTGAGCATGACCTGCCCGTCGGGCGCGGCGCCCGCCTTCTTCTCCGCCTCGGCGAGTTCCTTCTCCAGCTGGGGAATTCGGCCGTAGCGCAGTTCGGCGGCCTTGCCCAGATCGCCGTCGCGTTCGGCGCGCTCGGATTCGCCCTTGAGCGATTCGAGCTGCTCCTTGATGACGCGCACCGAGTCGATGGCCTGCTTCTCGTTCTGCCAGCGGGTCATCAGCTGGTTGAGCTTCTCGCGGTCGTCGGCGAGTTCGGAGCGCAGCTTCTCCAGCCGCTGCTTGCTGGCCTCGTCGGTCTCCTTGGCGAGGGCCATCTCCTCGATCTCCAGACGCCGTACCGCGCGCTCGATCTCGTCGATCTCCACCGGGCGGGAGTCGATCTCCATGCGCAGCCGCGAGGCCGACTCGTCGACCAGGTCGATCGCCTTGTCCGGCAGGAACCGGGAGGTGATGTAGCGATCCGACAGCGTGGCCGCGGCCACCAGGGCGGAGTCGGTGATGCGCACGCCGTGGTGCACCTCGTAGCGCTCCTTGAGCCCGCGCAGGATGCCGATGGAGTCCTCCACCGACGGCTCGCCGACCAGCACCTGCTGGAAGCGGCGTTCCAGGGCCGGATCCTTCTCGATGTGCTGGCGGTACTCGTCGAGCGTGGTCGCGCCGACCAGCCGCAGTTCGCCGCGGGCCAGCATGGGCTTGATCATGTTGCCCGCGTCCATGGCCGACTCGCCGGTCGCGCCCGCGCCGACGATGGTGTGCAGCTCGTCGATGAACGTGATGATCTGTCCCGCACTGGATTTGATCTCCTCGAGCACGGCCTTGAGCCGCTCCTCGAATTCGCCGCGGTACTTCGCGCCCGCGACCATCGCGCCCAGGTCGAGCGAAATCAGCTTCTTGCCGCGCAGCGACTCCGGCACGTCCCCGGCGACGATGCGCTGGGCCAGGCCCTCCACGATCGCGGTCTTGCCGACGCCGGGCTCGCCGATCAGCACCGGGTTGTTCTTGGTGCGGCGGCTCAGCACCTGCACGACGCGGCGGATCTCGGTGTCGCGCCCGATGACCGGGTCGAGCTTGCCCTCGCGGGCGGCGGCGGTGAGGTCGGTCGAGTACTTCTCGAGCGCCTGATAGGTGCCCTCGGGATCAGCGGTGGTGACGCGCGCGTTGCCGCGCACGGTCGTGAACGCCTCGCGCAGCGCGTCTTTCGTCGCGCCGTACTTCAGCAGCAACTGGGAGATGTCGGAATCGCCGTCGGCCAGCCCGACCATCAGATGTTCGGTGGAGACGTACTCGTCGCCGAGTTCGGTGGCGAGCCGCTGGGCGGCGGTGATGGCGGCCAGCGCCTCCCGGCCGAGTTGCGGGGAGGTGGTCGCCCCGGTCGCGCGGGGCAGTCGCTCCACGATGTCCTGGGCCTCGCGCCGGACCGTTGCCGGGTCGACGCCGACGGCCTTCAGCAGCGGGGCGGCGATGCCGTCGGTTTGATCCAGCAACGCCACCAGCAAGTGCCCGGGACGGATCTCCGGGTTACCGGCGGCCGAGGCCGCCTGCAGGGCGGCGGTCAGGGCCGCCTGGGTCTTGGTGGTGGGATTGAACGAGTCCACATTCACCTTCCTACGGGTCGGGACAGAGGGCTTTCGACAGATCCAACGCGCCAGAGGTTGAGTCTGTTCCGCTCAAGTTTGGAAAATTCGGTCCGGGAACGCAATGCCCGCTCGCCTCCCCGATGATCCGCCCGGGCCGTCCTACGATGGGCCGGACGTCCGAATTGTCCCCGAGTCCTCCGACCTGGTCACCCCGCCGGAAAGGATCACCGCGGCGATGCGCGCGATGGTGGTACGCGAATCGGGCGCGATCCCCGAACCGGTCGAACTCCCCACCCCCGCCGTGGGCGCGGGCGAGATCCTCGTGCGCCTGGCCGCCGCCGGGCTCACCGGCTACGACCGGATGCTGCTGACGGGCCCGCCCGCCGGATTCCCGCTCGTCCCGGGCGTCGACGGGGCGGGCACGGTCGCGGCGGTCGGCCCCGGGGTGCGCGGATTCGCGGTGGGCGATCGGGTCGTGGGCGCCTTCCGCACCCGGCCCGGCACCTGTGCCGAATTCGGGGCGAGTCCGGTCACCGGCACGATCGCCCGCCTGCCCGAGGGCATCGGCCTGGTCCAGGCCGCGGCCCTGCCCACCGCCGGGCTGATCGCCCAGCGCCTGGTCGACGCCGCCGAGCCGGGTCCGGGGCAACGGGTGCTGATCAACGGTGCGGTGAGCGAAATCGGTTCGCTGGCAACGCAATTGGCGAAGGCTTCGGGGGCGCACGTGCTCGCCGTCGCCCGCGCCGCGGACGCCGACCGCATGATCCGCCTGGGTGCGGACGAGGTGATCGATCCCGTGCGCGCGCCCGTGACGGAACAGCTCCGCCACGACCACCCGCGCGGCGTCGACGCGCTGTTCGATCCGGTGTCGCCGCCCGCGGTCCTGACCCACCTGTGCCGCCTCGTGCGTCCCGGCGGCCTGGTCCTGAGCACGCTCGGGGCCGCCGACGCGGACCGGCTGCGGGCGGCCGGACTGCGCGGCGGCAATATCGGACCGTCCGGCGACGCGGACGACCTGCGCCGACTCCTGCGCCGAGTGACCGCGGGCGACCTCGTGATCCCGGTCGACGTGGCCCGGCCGCTGACCGACCTGGGCGCGGTGCTCGCGGCCGCGGACGGCGGCAAGGCGGTTCTGGTCATCTGAGCGCCCCGAGGCGCCGGCACGTCGGCGTTTCGCCTCGGCGGGTGTGGGTCAGTCAATACCTCTATAACCGAGCGATCCCGCCGCGTTCGGGGATACTTGACTCCGAAGGACCGCCGATCCGGTGTGCGGTCCCCGGGCAGATACATGCAGAAAGGAAGCTCGTCGTCGTGGATGCGCGTTCGGCAGCGCTGGTCCGCGCCAACTTCCGGTCGATTCTCGAGGCGCCCAACGGGCCCGAACGGTTGATCAGCGCGTTCTTCGGTCATATGTTCGCCGAGAATCCCGCCCTGCGTGAACTCTTCCCGCCCGCGATGGACATGATGCCGAAGAAGGTGGCCACGGCCATCCAATTCGTGCTCGATCATCTCGAGGACTGGGACCGGGCGCAGCGGTTCCTGGAACAACTGGCCCGCGATCACCGCAAGTACGGTGTCGAGGCGGCGCACTACGACATCGCGGGCCGCGCGCTGGTCGCGGCGTTCCGGACCTATCACGGCGCGACGGGCTGGAGCCGTGAGCTCGAGGAGGGCTGGCGCGATATCGGCATCCTCATCTCGGCATCGATGGCGATCGGCGCGAATTCGGACAAATCCCAACCGTTTTGGGAGGCGACCGTGGTCGGGCACCGGCGGGTGCTCGACGATCTGGCCATCGTGCGGTTGCAGTCCGACAGCCCGATCCCCTATCAGGCCGGGCAGTACGTGCCGGTGTCGATCCCGCAGCGGCCCAAGATGTGGCGCTACCTGTCCCCCGCGATCCCCACGAATCCGTACGGCGAGATCGAGTTCCACGTCCGCAAGGTGCGCACCGGCTGGGTGAGCCCGGCGATCGTGAACGAGACCCAGGTGGGCGACCGCTGGGCGATCGCGGGTCCGCTGGGCGGGCTGCACGTTCGGCGCGACACCCGCCGCGACGTGCTGATGATCGGCGCGGGCACCGGCGTGGCCCCGCTGCGCGCCCAGCTGATCGAGATGGGTCGGCGCGGCCAGAACCCGCGGGTGCACTTCTTCATCGGCGGCCGCTACCCGTGCGATCTCTACGATGTGGAGAACATGTGGCAGCTGTCGCTGAGCAATCCGTGGCTCACGGTGGTTCCGGTGTGCGAGAACGAGTCCAATCCGTGGTGGCATCCCTATCCCCCGGCCGATCCGCCGTTCGGCATGCACCGCCGATTGATCGGTAACCTGGGCGCGGTGGTGGCGAGTTTCGGCGCCTGGGCCGACCGGCAGATCCAGATCGCGGGCTCGGCGCGCATGATCGCCGACACCAAGCGGGCGCTGCTGGCGGTCGGCACGCCCGAGTCGATCATCATGACCGATCCCGTCTGATCGAAAGGCGATACCCCAGGTGACCATCGGCCCCGACGAGACCGGGGAGATCCGGCTCGACGCCCAGGAGTGGACCTCGACCGTGGTCGGCCATCACCGGCTGCGGCACGACCTCGCGGTGATCCGGCTCATCGGGGAGTTCGTGCCGTTCGCGGCGGGCCAGTCGGTCCAGGTGCAGGTGCCGCGGCATCCCGGGCTGCGGCGGCGGTTCTCCCCCGCGCTGCCGCCCTCGCTCGACGGCAAACTGGAATTCCACGTGCGCACGGTGCCGGGCGGCTGGTGCAGCGGTTCGATCGTGGCCGACACCCGACCCGGCGATCAGTGGCGGATCAGCGATCCGGCCGGGTGGCTGTCGGTCGACGACTGGGCCACCGACGTCGTATTGATCGCGGGCGGAACGGGTTTGGCGCCGCTGCGCGCGCTGCTGCTGGATCTGAGCCGCCGTCCCGAACCGCCGCGCACGCATCTGTTCGTCGGCGGCCGGTCCCCGCGCGACCTGTACGCCTCGGACATGCTCTACCTGCTGGCCGGTGAATTGCCCTGGCTCACCGTGGTTCCCGTGGTCGAGTCGGCCGACGATCCGGGCTGGGTCGACGAGTGGTACGAGCGCTGCCGGGTGGACGTCGGCTTCGATGTGGACGAGATGCTCGAGGGCACCCTGGCCGACGTGGTCGGCGATATGGGTCCGCTGCTGCATCACCAGGTCCTGGTGTGCGGCTCCCCCGCCATGACCCGGGCCACCGTGGACCGGCTCATCCTCACCGGCACCCCCGCGGAAGCCATTCGCTACGAAGGGGTTTGATCAGAACAGCGGGTCGTGGCGGATGTGCTCGGCGGGTGTGCCCGCGGCCATGAGCCGGAATTTGGTGGTCTGCACCATCGAGGGCGAACCCACGATCTGGACGTCGTGCTCGGGCCACGGCCCGGCGGCGGCCACCACCTTGCCGATCTGCCCCACCCGCCGCTCCGCCAGGCCCGGGTAGGCGGGCTCGGGTTCCCCGGATTCGCAATGCCACCAGGGGTTCTCGTCGCTCTCGACGACCGGGACGACGGTCAGCCACTTGTGCGCGAGCGCCAGATCGTTCAGCGCGGGCAGATCGTAGAGATCGCAGGGGTGGTGGCCGCCGACGAACAGGTGCACCTTGGGATTCGAGCGCCGCTGGGTCATGGCCATGAGTTGCGCTCGCAGCGGGGCGATTCCGGTGCCGCAGGCGACCATGAGCAGTTTGCGCCGGGTGTTGCGCGGCACGCCGAGTCCGCCCATCGGCGCGCCCAGCAGCCACTTGTCCCCCACCCGGGTGTGTCCGACGACGGCCGGGCTGACCCAGCCGCCGCTGACCGCGCGGATGTGGAACTCCACCTCGTGGTCGGCGGTGGGCGGGGTCGCCGGGGACAGATAGCGCCACATCCGCGGCCGGGCCGGGATCTGCACGCTCACATACTGTCCGGGCGCGAACCGCATGGCCTGGTCGAGGCGCACCCGGACCACCGACAGATTGCTCAGCACCGCGCGATGCTCGACGACCGTGCCGGTCCAGTACGGCGGCGTGTCCTCCTGCTCGGCGGCGCTCATCATGGTCTCGGCGATCAGGCCGATGCCCGCGCGCCAGGCTCGTTCCACCTCGTCTGTCCACAGTTCGGTGCCCGCGTAGCCGCGCAGCGCGGCCTGCAGCGACTCCCCCACGGCCGCATAGTGTTCGGCGGTCACGCCGTACTTGCGGTGGTCGCGCCCGAGCTGGGCCAGGAACGGCAGCAGCGCGCCGGGCTCCTCGAGCCGGTCGATGACGAAGCCGATGGCCTTGACCAGCCGGTCGCGCTGGGCGTCGAGGGCGGCGGGGAACAGGTCGCGGATGTGTGGATGGTCGGTGAACAGGATCGCGTAGAACGAGCGGGCGAGCCGCTCCGGTCCGTCCTCCTCCGCAGCAACCGCCTTGAACGTCGTTCTCATCAATGCGACGGTCCGCGAATCCATATGTCTCACAACCCCATTTCGCATGCGAACACGGGCCGCGCCGACGGGTGTAGGGTACCGCGCACTCGACGGCAGCCGATGTCGAACGAGTCTAAGCGAGGTTTGCCAGGTGCGGACCGAGTCGTCTGAAGAACACGTGTGTAATTCCCCCGAAACCAGGCCGAGGCGGGTGAAAACTCGACGAAACCGACCGTTTGCCTATGACACACCGGCGTTTTCGGCACCTGAATCACCCGTCTGGCACGGTTCTATCTGAAATACTCGGATTTACAGCGATCTTGGAGCAACCGTCAGGAGGTCGGCGAGCCCTCGCGCGCGAGGAATGAAACCGACCTTCCGGCAATGAATTTCCGGATGCCATTCACATTTCGAGACGAAATGCGGACCGACCCCGCCCGAGTACGCCGACGGAATTCCAGCACACCGCGCGCAAACGAAAACAGCGCCCCCGTCGCCGGAGGCGCTGTGCCACAGATGTTTTCCGTGCGCCGGATCAGTGGCGCTTGTTGCGCGGCTGCCAGACCACCAGGGCCGTGCTGCGCTGGGACAGCTCCGGCAGGTAGCGCGAGCGCAGCCGCTCGACCTCGGCCGACAGCTCGCGGACCCGCTCCTGGAGCGC
Source organism: Nocardia sp. NPDC003482 (assembly GCF_053588115.1). Classification (NCBI taxonomy): domain Bacteria; kingdom Bacillati; phylum Actinomycetota; class Actinomycetes; order Mycobacteriales; family Nocardiaceae; genus Nocardia; species Nocardia sp. NPDC003482. The sequence continues at coordinate 182,767 of NZ_JBSFPI010000007.1, read as the reverse complement.
CTCGACCTGGTTGGTGAGTTCGATGATCCGCTTGATGCCCGCGAGATTGACGCCCTCGTCCTGCGACAGCCGCTGCACCTCGCGCAGCAGCTCCACGTCGCGGGCCGAGTAGCGCCGCCCGCCGCCCGAGGTGCGTTGCGGCGTCACCAGTCCCAGCCGGTCGTAGGTGCGCAGGGTCTGCGCGTGCATACCGGCCAACTGCGCCGCCACCGAGATCATGAAGTACTCGGTGCCGCCCGTCCTCTTCTCGCGATCACCGTCCATCACGAACCTGCCCATCCCGCCCGGGGGTCGAACCCACCGGCCTTCTCCGCCTCCGCGTAGGCGCGCAACGCCTCGGAGGCATCGTCGTCCAGCTTCTGCGGAACCGCGACCTTCACCGTCACGAGCAGATCACCGGCGCCGCCACCGCGCTTGGGCACGCCGCGCCCGCGCACTCGCAGGGTACGCCCGTCGGCGGTGCCCGCGGGCACCTTCACCCCGACGCGGCCGTCCAGCGTGGGCACGGAAACCGTTGTGCCCAGCACCAATTCGGCGTAGCTGACCGGCAGTACCAGGGTCAGGTCGTCGCCGTTGCGGCCGAAGACCTTGTCCTGCCCGACGTGCACGGTGACGAACAGATCGCCCGCGGGCGCGCCGCGCAGGCCCGCCTCGCCCTGACCCGCCAACCGGATCCGCTGACCGTCGCGCACCCCCGGCGGGATCCGCACGGTGATCGTGCGGGTCCGGTTCTGGATGCCGGTGCCGCGGCAGTCGGGGCACGGGTCGTCGATGATCGACCCGGTCCCACGGCAGTCGTCGCACGGCTCGCTGAATCCGAACGCGCCCTGGTTGCGGCTGATCACGCCGGTTCCGTTGCAGTGCGGGCAGACTCGCGGGCTGGTGCCGGGCTTGGCGCCGCTGCCGTGACACGTGGTGCACGGCGACGGACTGGTCATCCGCAGCGGCACGGTCACGCCCTGGGCCGCCTCGCGGAAACCGAGCGTGGTCTCGGTCTCCACATCGCTGCCCCGCCGCGGCCGGGACGACGCGGTGCGCGCGCCCCCGCCGCGATTGAACAGGCCGCCCAGCAGGTCGCCCAGGCCACCGTCGCCCGCGGCCGCGCCGCCGCCGAAGATGTCACCCAGGTTGAATTCGCTGAAACCGCCCTGTCCGGCGTAGCCACCACCCGGCGAGAAGCCGCCGCGGCCGAAACCGCCGCTGGCGAACAGCCGCCGCGCCTCGTCGTACTCCTTGCGCTTCTCCGGATCCGACAGCACGGCGTGCGCCTCGCTGACGGCCTTGAACCGCTCCTCGGCCTTGACGTCCCCCGGATTCTTGTCCGGGTGCAGGTCACGCGCGAGTTTGCGGTAGGCCTTCTTGATCTCGTCCTGGGTGGCGCCGGAGGAAACACCCAGTTCTTTGTAGAAGTCCTTTTCCAGCCACTCCCGATTCACCGGGCATCTCCCCCTTTCGTGTTACTCGTCGCCTGTGCCGGCATCCGTGCCAGCGTTCGTCGTATCCGGCGTCGCCGGATCCGCTACCGCGTCGGTGACACCGACCAGGGCGTGCCGCAGCACGCGGTCACCGAAGCGATAACCCTTGCGCATCACCACACCGATCACCGGATCGTGGCCCTCGCCCTCGTGCTGCACGGCCTCGTGCAGGGTCGGGTCGAAGGACTCGCCCTCGACGCCGAACTCCTCGAGACCCTGCTTGCGCAGCGCGTCGGAGAGCTTGTCCGCCACCGACTTCAACGGTCCGGCCTCGAGATCGCCGTGCGCGCGGGCGCGATCGAGATCGTCGAGGACGCCGAGCAGTTCGGTGACCACCGCGGCCTTGGCGGCGTCGACGGCGGCCTTGCGGTCGCGCTCGACGCGGCGGCGGTAGTTCGCGTACTCGGCGGTGAGCCGCTGCAGATCCGCGGTGCGCTCGGCGAGCTCACCGCTGATGATCTCGGCGAGGGAATCCGCGCCGTTCTCCGAGGCGGCCCGGGGCGAATCCTGCTGCGCCCCAGCGGAATCGGCCGACCCCGCGGCGGCGCCGTCGGCCGCCGCGGGCTCGCGAACCTCGGACCCAGCCGGATCTACCTTGCGGTTGTCCACGATGGTGATTGGCTCCTGTTCCGGGTCCTTGTCGGTCACTTCTTCTCCGGCTCTTCCACGACCTCGGCGTCCACCACGGTGTCATCGGCGTCGGAGTTCGGGGCGGCGCCGTTGCCGGACGCCGCGCCCTCGGCCGCGCTGGACTCGTAGATCGCCTGGCCCAGGGCCTGCGACTCGGTGGCCAGCTTCTCCACCGCGGACTTGATGGCCGCGATGTCGGTACCCTTCAGCGCCTCGTTGGCGTCGGCGATGGCCGCCTCGACCTTGCCCTTGATGTCGGCCGGGACCTTGTCCTCGTTCTCCTTGATGAACTTCTCGGTCTGGTGGACCAGCGTCTCGGCCTGGTTGCGGGTCTCGGCCTCCTCGCGACGCTTGCGGTCCTCCTCCGCGTGCGCCTCGGCGTCGCGGACCATGCGGTCGATCTCCTCCTTGGACAGACCGGAGCCGTCCTGGATCTTGATCGTGTTCTCCTTGCCGGTGCCCTTGTCCTTGGCGGTCACGTGGACGATGCCGTTGGCGTCGATGTCGAAGGTGACCTCGATCTGCGGCACGCCGCGCGGGGCCGGCGGGATGCCGGTCAGCTCGAACGAGCCGAGCAACTTGTTGTGCGAGGCGATCTCGCGCTCACCCTGGAAGACCTGGATCTGCACCGAGGGCTGGTTGTCGTCGGCGGTGGTGAAGGTCTCCGACCGCTTGGTGGGGATGGTGGTGTTGCGCTCGATGAGCTTGGTCATCACCCCGCCCTTGGTCTCGATGCCCAGCGACAGCGGGGTCACGTCGAGCAGCAGGACGTCCTTGACCTCACCCTTGAGCACACCGGCCTGCAGGGCGGCGCCGACGGCGACGACCTCGTCCGGGTTCACGCCCTTGTTGGGCTCCTTGCCGCCGGTCAGCTCCTTGACCAGATCCGAGACGGCGGGCATACGGGTCGAACCACCCACCAGCACAACGTGATCGATGTCCTTGATGGAGATGCCCGCGTCCTTGATCACCTGCTGGAACGGCTGCCGGGTGCGGTCGAGCAGATCCGAGGTGATCTTCTGGAACTCCGAGCGGGTCAGCTGCTCGTCGAGGAACAGCGGGTTCTTCTCCGCGTCGACGGTGATGTAGGGCAGGTTGATCGAGGTGCTCTGCGAGGAGCTCAGCTCGATCTTGGCCTTCTCCGCGGCCTCGCGCAGGCGCTGCAGGGCCATCTTGTCCTTGGTCAGATCGATGCCCGAGCTGGCCTTGAACTTGTCGACCAGCCAGGTGACGATCCGGTTGTCCCAGTCGTCGCCGCCGAGGTGGTTGTCACCGGCGGTGGCGCGGACCTCGACCACACCCTCACCGATCTCGAGCAGCGAGACGTCGAAGGTGCCGCCGCCGAGGTCGAAGACCAGGATGGTCTGTTCCTTCTCGCCCTTGTCCAGGCCGTACGCCAGCGCGGCCGCGGTGGGCTCGTTGACGATGCGCAGCACGTTGAGGCCCGCGATCTGCCCGGCCTCCTTGGTGGCCTGCCGCTGGGCGTCCTCGAAGTAGGCGGGAACGGTGATGACCGCGTCGGTGATCTCCTCACCGAGGTAGGACTCGGCGTCGCGCTTGAGCTTCATCAGCACGCGCGCGCTGATCTCCTGCGGGGTGTACTTCTTGCCATCGATGTCGATGTTCCAGTCGTTCTCACCCATGTGCCGCTTGACCGACTTCACGGTCCGGTCCACATTGGTGACGGCCTGGTTCTTGGCGGGCTGGCCGACCAGCACCTCACCGTTCTTGGCGAAGGCGACGATCGACGGTGTCGTCCGCGCGCCTTCCGAGTTGGCGACGACGACCGGCTCACCGCCCTCGAGGACGGCGATAACCGAGTTCGTGGTCCCGAGGTCGATACCGACCGCACGAGCCATGGTGGATTCCTCCTAGTTGACGTACATTCTCAGCAACACTGAGCGTGGTCGGCTCAATCCTGCCCCTCGACTCCGGCGGAGTCAACCACAGACTTGAGTGTCACTCGCTCAACCTTGCTTCGATCTGCTCAACGACCACCCCGGACGGATGATTCCCGTCGGGGCGAGATTTTTTCGGAGCGGCTCAGCGGGAGCGGATCAGCGGGCCGCCGCGAGCACCTCGTCGGCGAGGTCGTCGTCGCGGGCCACCCGGGTGAGGGCGGCGGCCAGGTCGGCCTCGTGACCGGCGGGTCCGAGGCGGGCCAGTTCGTCGGCGTCGGTGGGCAGCCGCAGTTTGCGGGCGCCCGCGCGGGCCCGATCGTCGAATTGCGGTCGCGCCCAGGTCCAGACGTCCTGGATCTCGCGCAGGAAGATGTGCGCCCCGACCGGGCCGATGCCCTTGAAGCGCTGGAGCAGTTCGGCCGCGCGGCCGGGGTCCCGCCCGGCCTGCTCGGCCAGGCGGCGCAGATCGCCGTCGTAACGGTCGAGCAGTTCCGCGGCGTTGGCCAGCAACTGATCGGCGGTGGATTCGTCGTAGCGTTTGTAGTGGCCCCGGCCCAGCGCGTCGACGAGATCCTGCCACTCGGCCTCGGCGACGTGCCGCGGCGTGGTGTACCCGGACCGGATCAGCTCCCGCACCGCCGCCGCGGCGATCTTCGCCGAGATCGGCGCGCTCGACAGCTGCGCCAGCACGAGCAGCTGGAACAGCGGAGCGGGCTTGTCCCGCAGGGTGATTCCGGCCTCGGCGGCATAGCTCGTCCCCGCCCGCTCCAGCAGTGCGCGCACGACCCGTTCGGGTGCTGGACTCATCGCGCCTCCCTTCGTCGAGCCGGGCATACCCGGGTGAGTGGGAGTCACACGGGCGCTCACCCGTCCAGCAGGGGGAAGCGGTTCGAGCGCAGGATTCGGGCGATGGCGGCGCGGCGGGCCTCGGGGAGGGTGTAGTCGGGGTGGGCGCGCAGGACGGCGGCGGCGTCGTGGAGGTGGGCCATCTGTCGTTCGGCCGCGCTCGCGGGGTGGGCGGCCAGGACCGGGCGGCGGGGATCGATCCGTCCGGCGGCGATCGCGGCGTCCACCCGGCGCGAGCAGCGGCACCACGCGGCCGGATTCGCCACGCCGCACGTCGCGGTCAGGAATCTGCCGAGCCGGGACTTGGCCCGCTCCAAGCGCTTTCGATACGCGGCCGGGGTGATGTCGAGGATCCAGGCGGCGTCGGCGGAGCCGAGTTCGAACACGTCGCCCAGCACGAAGGCCACCCGCTCCTCCCGCGAAAGGCATTGCAGCATGGCCTGACTGCACGTGAGCCGCACCTCGCGGGTGAGCACCGCGGCCTCGGGACCGCGGTACTCCTCCTCGGCCAGCCCGTCGCGCAGTCCCCCGGCGAAGTCGTCGAGGGACAGGCCCACGGCCTCCTGCGGGCTCGCGCGACGCAGATTCAGCAGATAGTTGACGCCGATCCGGTAGGCCCAGGTGGACAGCTTCGCCTCGCCCCGCCAGGTGTCGAGATGGCCGAGCACGCGCAGCAGGATCTCCTGAGCGGCGTCCTCGGCGTCGGCGACGTTCCCGGTCATCCGCAACGCGAGCCGGTACATCGGATCCCGCAGCAGCCGAACGACCTCCGCGAGCGCGTCGGCCTCCCCCGCCGCCGCCCGCCCGACCAACTCCGCGTCCTCGTGCTCCACGGGTTCATCGTCGGCGCGGCGGGGCGGATGGGCAAGGGCCGCTAGGGCGCGAGCAGGGCGTGCCGGTCGGTCCAGGCGGCGACGGCCTTGCCGATGGCGTCGGGTTGGTCCTCGGGGGCGTGGTGGCCCGCGGGGCCGATCGAGGCGGTCTCGGCGGACGCGAAGGTTCTCGCCGCCCACTCGACGGCCGTGCCCGCGCCGAGGCCGACGCCGTTGTCCACAGCCATGATCAGCTTGGGGATGGCCGGGGTGGCGGCCATCGCGCGGCCGTAGTCCTCGACGACGGCGACCACATCGGCGGGTTCGCCGCCGAGCGGGATCTCGCGGGGCCACACGAGCATCGAGCGGCGGGATTCGGGGGTGGGGTACGGGCGGCGGTAGACGTCGAGGTCGGCCTCGGTGAGCGATTTGGCGCCGAACGGGAGGTTGAACTCGATGAACATGTTCTCCTCGAGGATCATGCGCTCCCCCTCGGGCGAGCGGAACCGGCGGAACAGCTCCGCACCCTGCGGCGGCATCTCCGACCAGTCCAGCGGGCGCAGGAACGTCTCGATCAGCGCGATCCCCGCGACTCGCTCGGGATACCTTGCCGCCCAATGCATTCCGAGCGCGCCGCCCCAGTCGTGGCCGACGAGCACGACGCGGTCCAGGCCCAGCCCGTCGAACCAGGCGTCGAGATAGCGGGCGTGATCGGCGAAGCGATAGGCGATATCGGGCTTACCGGACTCGCCCATGCCGACGAGATCCGGCGCGAGGGCGCGGGTGCGGTCGGCGACGTGCGGAATCACGTTGCGCCACAGGTACGACGAGGTGGGGTTGCCGTGCAGGAACACGATCGGGATCGCGCCGCTGCCGGTGTCGGTGTAGTGCAGGTAGGAATCGAGAACGTCGAGGGTGGGCATCGGAGGGTCCTTCCGTGAGGTGATGACATTCGGTTGGACACGGCCGATGTGCGGCCCGTGACCGGCCCGGGAAGTGACCTCCGTCACCCGGCTGTCGGGGTACGGTGCCCGTATGAAGGCCGTGGTCTGTTCCGAGGGCAAGCTGGACGTCGCCGATATCGAGACCCCGAGGCCCGGGCCCGGACAGTTGCTCATCACCGTCGAGCGGTGCGGGATCTGCGGTTCGGATCTGCACGCGCGGGTGCACTGCGACGAACTCGCCGAGCTGGCGCGGGCGACCGGGTACGAGCACTTCATGCGCTCGCATCAGCGCGTCGTCCTGGGGCACGAATTCGTCGGGCGGGTGGCCGAATACGGGCCCGGCTGCCGGGAGCGCTGGAAGTCCGGCACGCGGGTGGTGGCCCTGCCGATCCTGCGCACGGACGGGGAACCCCAGCTGACCGGGTTGTCCGAGCAGGCGCCCGGCGGTTACGCCGAACAGGTCGTGGTGCAGGAATCCATGACCTTCCCCGTACCCAACGGCCTGTCCGCCGACCACGCCGCGCTCACCGAGCCGATGGCGGTGGCCTGGCACGCGGTGCGGCGCGGGCGGGTCGGCGCCCGGCAGACGGCCTTCGTCATCGGCTGCGGTCCGATCGGCCTCGCGGTGATCACCATGTTGAAGGCCGCCGGGGTGAAAACCGTTGTGGCGAGCGATCTTTCACCGCGCCGTCGCGAACTCGCCGCCCGCTGCGGGGCCGACGTCGTGGTCGATCCCGCCGTCGAGGAGCCCTGGACCGCCACCCCGCGCAAGCCCCGCATCACCGGCGCCGCCGATATCTTGAATCTCGGCTTCGACGCCATGGACCGCCTGCGCGCCGTGCCGAAACTGCCCTGGTGGCTGGCCTTCCGCCTGGCCCACACCCTCGACGCGGGCCCCACCGGCCCCGCCGTCTTCGAATGTGTCGGCGTCCCCGGCATTCTCGACCAAATCCTCACGGCCGCGCCCCCACGCTCCCGCGTCATCGTCGTCGGCGTCTGCATGCAACCCGACACCATCCGCCCCGCCATGGCCATCAACAAGGAACTGGACCTCCGCTTCGTCTTCGGCTACGACCCGGGCGAATTCCGCGACACCCTCCACATGCTCGCCTCCGGCAAAATCGACCCCACCCCCCTCATCACCGGCACGGTCGGCCTCCCCGGCGTCCCCACCGCCTTCACCACCCTCGCCACCCCCGACCACCACGCCAAAATCCTCATAGACCCCACCGCCCCCTAACCCCAGGTACGGCAACCCAGCCGCACCCTTTATTCGAATCCGCACCCTGTACAGGGCCATGAAACGGGTGCAGATCCGAATAAGGGGTGCGGCTGTGCTGCCGTACCTGGGGGTGCCCGGCTGCTTGGGTCGCCGGGGTCAGGGGTGGAGGTGGGTGAGGGGGGTGGTCGGGGGGTCGTGGAGGAGGTCGAGGATGCCTTCGGCGCTGCGGGCGGCGGTGCGGCAGGCGGTGGCGGTGAAGCGGTCGGCGAGGGGGTGGGTGGCGCGGGAGCGCCATTTGCGGACGGCGGCGAGGGCGTGGTCGCGGAGGGTGGTGGGGTCGGTGTGTGGGGGGAGGGCCAGGCGGAGGTGGGGGGCGACGCCGGAGCCGCCGATGAGGCGGTGGAGTTCGGCGAGGTCCTCGGGCGGGAGGGGGAGTTCGTCGGTGCGGAGGCGGCCGAGGAGGCGGAGTTCGGCGAAACCGTGGACGTCGGCCAGGAGGGTGCGCACGCGGGGGAGGAGCTGGTCGGCGGTCGGGCCGGGGTGGGCGGTGAGGGTGCGCGCGAGGGCGGTGAGGGCAGAATGGGCCTTCAATTGGTCGGCGCGCTGGGCGAATTGGACGTCGAGGACGGTGCGCAGCTCGTCGAGTCCGCTGCGCTCGGTCAATTCGGCGGCGAGCGTGGCGGAGTCGCGGACACCGAGGCGAATCAGCGTGACCGCCATGCGAATTCCGAACAGGCCGAAGCGGGCCGCGAGGTGGGCGCGCAGCTCGGGGGACACCGGCAACGGCAGATCCGGCCGGGCGAACCGGTCGGCCGAGAGCAGGGCGACGCTCAGATCCTCCGCCGGAACCACCGCCAGCGCCTCGAACGCGTCGTATTCGCGCTGCCGCAGGGTCGCCGCGGCGAACGCGAGCAATCCCGCCACCGGAATCACGGCCTGGCACAGGCCCGTTCGCTCGAGTTCCCCGGCGAACCGCGCGGCCACGTCCCGCGCCGAGTGCAGCGCGTCGATCCGCCCCGCCCCGATCTCGTCGGCCCGCGACACCACGCCGATCACACCGAGCGGCCCGGACTGTCCCGCCGCCGCACCGATCCGCTCCAGAAATCCGACATCGGCGGCGTCGAGACGCCGCAGCAGATACACGATGGCATCCGCCCCCGGCAACGCACCGGCGGCCGGATCGTCGGGCGTCAACAGCCGTGTCGTGCGCATCGACACCTCCCGCGACAGCGACGAGGTGCCGGGCGTATCGATGATCGTGGTGCGCGCCAATGTCTCCGCGGGCCATTCCACCTCGAGATGCGCGACCTCCCGCGGCGCCCCCGCGTTCCAGCGCAACCCGGACAGATCGAAGGTCAACCCGTGCGCGCCCGGCAAACCGTCGGCCCCGGGGTGCCGCCGCACGACGACGTCCGCCCGCGCCCCGTCCCCGACGACGGCCCGCACGCGCGGCGCGGAACCGTTGCGATACCAGGTGACCACGCGCGTGCACTCGGTCGCGTCGGTGGGCGCGATGTCCTGTCCCACCAGCGCGTTCAGCAATGTCGACTTACCGGCCTTCAGCTGACCCGCGAGCGCGACCCGCAGCGGCTGGTCGAGCCGTCGCGCGCAATCGTCGAGCAGCGCCGCCGGGCGCGACCGCGGCGCGAACCCCCGCCGGGCCGCCGCAACCAGCCGGCGCGCCTCGGGAACGATGCCCTGGCCTGCGCCGGTGACCTCGAAACTCACGCGGTCACCGTACCGGAGCGGGCTGGGAGCTTCCTGGCACTACCCGGGCGGCAGCAGCGCGTCGGCGTGCCGCCGCAATTCGGCCACCACGCGCAGCTGACGTTCGAGTTCGGCGCCGCGCTCGGCGCGCCGGGCGCTCTCCACCCCGGCCGCGTCCTGGGCGGCCTGCAACGAGTCGTTGATCGAGCGCAGGCTGCGATCGGCGATGCCGGTGAAGTGGTCGCGCAGCACGCGGTGCACCCGATGCAGCCGATCCCGGGACTCCTTGCTCGCCTCGAAGCTGACATCGTCGAGGTAGCGCCGCACCGCCATCTTCGCCTCGTTCCGGCGGCGCGTCAGGCGTTCCCGCTTGTCGTCGCGGAAGGCCTTGCCGCCCAACAGCAGTCCCGCGCCGAGCGAGATCGGATTGACCAGCGCCAGCCCCGCGACGGTGCTCGCCAGGCCGATCATCACCATGCCGCCGTAGGAACCGCGCATGCCGACGAGCAGTTTGTGCCCGAGGCCCAGATCCGGTTCCAGATCGGTGAGCGACACCGACTCGACGCGCGAACCGCCCGGATCGAGCCGGGAACCGACATTGGGCAGGTCGACCGCGCCGAATTCGAGGAAGTGCTCGGAGACGCGTTCGGCCAGATTCAGCGCGCGGGCATGGGTCCACAGCAGGTTGTCGCCCACCGCGCTGTCGACGGTCGCGGTGAGCCATTCCGCCATGGTGTCCCACAGCCGCCCGGGATCGTTGTCGTCGATCCACTCCTCGGCGGTACGGCCGATGGCGCGCAGGCGATCTCGCAGATCGTGGTCGATGTCGGCGACCAGATCGGTGATGCCGTCGCCGAGGGTCTGCTGCCAGGCGGCGGTGCGGCGGTGCAGATCCTCGGCCTGCGTCTTGGCGGTGCGCAGTTCGCGGATCGCGGCCGCGCCGCGTTCGGGATCGCGCAGGGCGACGAGTTCGCTGCCCAGGGCCAGCGCGAGATGTTCGGCGGCGGAGGAGATGTCGAGGGCGACGGCGCGGCGGGTGGCGGCCTGGTCGCGGGCCACGACCTGTTCGCGCAGGAAGTCGAACAGCGGGCCGAAGCCGGATTCGCGGCCGAGTTGTTCGTCGCGCAGGCGCATGGCGTGGGCGCGCAGCAGGGCCGAGACCGGGATGATGGGGAGTTGAATGTCGTTGCGGCGCAGATGGTTCGCGTCGGCCTCGTGCACCTGACGCCAGTGCGGATACAGGTCGATCTTGGTGAGCAGCAGGGCGACGACCGGGCAGAGCTGACGCACCTGCCGGAGGAAGTCCACCTCGGGTTCGGTGAGTTCGGTGGAGGCGTCCGACAGCACCAGCACGGCGTCGGCGGCGGGCGCGAGACCGAGCACTGCCGTGGCGCCCGGGTTGCCGTGGCCGCCGAGGGCCGGGGTGTCGACGAGCACGATGCCGTCGGCGAGCAGCGGGTTGGGCGCCTGGATGTCCAGCCGCAGGACGTGACCGTGCGGGGAATGCGTTGTCACCGAACCGATCTCGTCGACCGGAATCGGGACGCGGCGGCCGTCGGTCTCGTTTCCGGTGGGACCGGCGAGGACGAGTTCGGCCGCGGGTTCCGGGCCGTGGGCGAGGAGGACGGGCACCGTGGTGGTCGCGTCGTCGCCGACCGGGCAGACGTCGAGATTCAGCAGGGCGTTGACGAATTGGCTCTTGCCCTGATTTCCCAAGCCCGCCACCACGATTCGCCGCCGCGGATCGCGGACCCGGTCGGCCAGTCGTTCCAGCCGGCCGACCAGATCCCCGCGTTGCGCGGTGCGCGCGGCGGTGATGGTCTCCGCGAGCACCGTCTGCAAGGGCACAGCCGGTGCGTCGGTCGCGGTCGTGGCCACCACGGTTCCCATACCCGTCCTCACTCGCCTTCCCGATCAGTGCAGCAGGCCGCCGGTGATATCGCCGCCCGCGTGCGTGTCCAGCGCCCCGGAGGCGGTGCCGCTCGCATCCCCGAACAGCCCCGTCGACCCGTGCCCCGCCGACTCGAGCCCACCGCCCAGCGACCCGCCGCCACTCGCGCCGAGCGTGGAATCGATCCCACCCGACGCCCCCGTATCGAGCGAACTCCCGAACGCGTGCGAAACATCCACACTGGACCAGGTATTCGCCGCACCCCCGAGCGCCCCGTCCACATGCGACGACAGCCCGCTCTCGACCCCGGTCCCCGCATGCGCGGCCCCATCGATCCCCGAGGAGACACCCGTCCCCAGACCGGCCCCGGCCTGCGCGGCACCACCGATACCGGAGGAAAGGCCGGTCCCCAGATCGGCTCCGGCGTGCGCGGCACCACCGATACCGGAGGAGAGGCCGGTCCCCAAGTCCGCCCCGGTATGCGCGGCACCACCGAGCGAGCCGTCAATGCCGGACGAGACGCCTGTTCCCAGACCGGCACCCGCCTGCGCGGCACCGCCGAGCCCGGAGGAAAGCCCGGCCCCCAGATCAGCCCCGGCGTGCGCGGCACCACCGAGCGAGCCGTCGATACCGGACGAAATGCCCGTTCCCAGACCGGCACCCGCCTGCGCGGCACCGCCGAGCCCGGAGGAAAGCCCGGCCCCCAGATCAGCCCCGGCGTGCGCGGCACCACCGAGCGAG